>NZ_BDFE01000004.1 GCF_001748225.1 Desulfoplanes formicivorans | reverse complement strand
TTAATTTCGATAATATATACTAAATTTTGTATATTTTGTAAATAGTATAGGTAGTAATTTTTCGTTATTGTAGAGAGTTTTTGCAGTCAAATCATATAAAAACCATCCCAAAGATTTTGGAGGAGGAAAATGCAAACGTTTTCGCGGTAGATATTTCGTGTTTGTTGATGTTTTGTGTGGAATTCATGTGGCAACCAAAATCTGATCCTGGTCCTGCTACAGACTTGAGGAAACGGTGTTAAGCCATTGCTGAAACATTAAAATATCCCAAAGATAATAGTGCCACCGCCTTTTCCCGGTAACATGCTCTTTCCACATTGTTCTGATGGGCGCAGGATTAAAGAAGCCCTCTTCGCGTAACCGGTGCTCATCCAATAATTCTTCAGCCCAATCCCGCAGGGGGCCCCGCAGCCAATGTTCTATGGGCACGCCGAAGCCCTGCTTGGGTCGCTCCATGAGTTCACGTGGTACGTAACGATAAAGGACCTGGCGGAGCAACCATTTACCCTGTCCATTGCGATACTTAAACTTCGTAGGTACCCGCCAAGCGAATTCCACCAGCCGGTGATCCAGCAGGGGCACCCGCGCTTCCAGACTTACCGCCATACTGGCCCGGTCTACCTTGGTGAGGATATCGTCCGGCAGGTAGGTCATCTGGTCCAGGTACATCATCTGCTCACGTAAACCGGATAGCTTCGGCAAGCGTTCAGGCCAACAAAGAATTGTGTCCGGCTCGGTTGCACCTGGAACGATGTCATCGGGTGTTTTGAAGTGTGAAATCAATCGTCGATAAAAGGATTGACCATCCTGATACGACAGAACATCCGCCAGCTTTGGTAAACGATCCGCGAGATTTGATACTTTAAACCGATTTGGCAATCGATGTTGAATGGCATCCAAAGTATGGCCCGGAGCATGGTTTAACACTGTAGATAACATTTGCCGTAAAGGTCTAGGCAGGTAACGCAGTTTATTCCATATCTGATAGCCCATAGCATAACGGTTATAGCCACAGAAAAGCTCATCACCTCCATCGCCAGAAAGAGCTACGGTAACCTGCTGGCGCGCCAGCTGACTGACCAGAAAGGTGGGAATCTGGGAAGAGTCGGCAAAGGGTTCATCGTAGATAACCGGCAATTTGGGAATCACTGCCATGGTCTCTTCTGGGGTGACATACAGTTCGGTATGGTCGGTTCCCAGATGTTCCGCTACTGCTCGCGCATGCTGTGCCTCGTTGAAGTCAGCGTCGTGGAATCCGATGGAAAATGTTTTGATCGGACGGTCACTTTGGGTCTGCATCAGAGCCGCCACGGTGGTGGAATCATAACCTCCGGACAGAAAGGCCCCCAAGGGCACATCCGCCATCATGCGTTGGCCAATGGCGTCTCGCAGCAGCGAATCCAGCTCGTCAATCATTTGTCGGGCATCACCATCAGCCTTGGATGCGCCCTGTTCCGCAATCTGTCCCAGGTTCCAGTAGCATACTGGTGTGCCTATATTCTTGCCACCTTCTCGTATCGTCACAAAGTGAGCTGGTGGCAGTTTGTAAATGCCCTTATAAATGCTCCACGGAGATGGCACACAATTGTGGCGCAGGTACAGGGCAAGGGCATTTCTATCCACCTCACCCTGACAGTCTGGATGGGCTGTCAACGCCTTGAGTTCGGAACCAAAAAGGAAGACATCACCACTGCGTCCATAATAGAGTGGCTTTTCGCCCATGCGATCACGGGCCAGATACAAGGTGCGATCAACCGCATCCCAGAGCGCAAAGGCAAACATGCCGTTTAGTCGTTCCAGTGCGCCTTGTATCCCCCAGTGCCGCAGGGCCGCGAGTAGTGTTTCCGTGTCCGAATGGCCTTTCCAGGCAAAAGCACCACCTTCCTGCTCCAGTTCCTTGCGCAGATCCTGGTGATTGTAAATTTCGCCGTTATACACCAGCACATACCGCCCACAAGGGGAGCGCATAGGCTGGTGACCTGCTGGAGTCAGGTCAATAATGGACAATCGACGGTGGGCAAGGGCCAAGCCAAGGCTCTTGTCAAACCATACGCCCGAATCATCCGGACCACGGGACACGATACGCTGTGCCATTTGTACGGCAGCATTGGGGGCAATGATTGTGTCTGGAGCCCAGAAACCGGTAATACCACACATTAGTTTTTTGCCTCTTTTACCACAGCGCAAAACCTAGAGGCTTGGGCTTGCAATGAATACCTGTTAACAACTAGCTTACGCCCTTTATTGCCGAAATTTTTGATTTGCGACAGATTTGCCTTAAGTATTGTAGTCAACGCTTCAGCCCAATCATCAACTGAATCCGCCAAAAAACCGTTTTCGCCATCTTTGACAATTTCTCGATTTACTCCCACAGGCGATGCTACTACGGGCAGGCCACAAGCCATATACTGAATCAATTTATACCCACACTTGCCTCGTTCCCAAGGAGAATCAACCAGTGGCATAATGCCAATATCAAACTGTTGCACTGAAGCCACTTCTGAATCCTCCGACCATGGCCAGACATCGACAGGTGTCCCTTCGAAATCTTCATGGTTGGCTCCTACCGCTACAAACCGAACTGAAAATTTCTGTTTGAGGGATGCAAACACCGGCAAAAGGGGCTGTAAGTATCGGCTGGTTTTCGGAGTGCCTATCCACCCTACTGTTAATTCGTTTGGGTTTGATCGTGGCCTTGGCTGATAGCGATCCGTATCAACTACTGTAGGGATGATTTCAACTTTTGGGGCACCGGCTTTTTTTGCCCGGTCGGCTAAATATTGATTGCCAGCAATCACACATTTCGCATGACGCATCACTGTATCGATTTTTTTTCCCAACAGCCGTCTAACCCAATGGTTAGGGTGGCAATCGTAACGGTGAAATAAGGCATCATCGTAATCAACAACGTAAGGAACGCGAGTAAATTTCAGGATGCGTTCTGCGATGGCAGGCATGAAGGGAAAAAGTTCTTTCTCAATGATCACAACATCAAAATATCGAGCCGTGAGCATAGCCAGTATGCGTGTTGTGTATCCTTGAAGTACTTCGTGCAAACAGAAGCATCCATTATACAGCGCCTTAACATATGCATCCGACAGTAACGGCTTTACCCTGACTTCAATACCTTGCGACTCAAAATAGGGTAGGTACTGCAGGAAACGAACGCGTGAGCTAGCACCAAGAGGTCCGTATCGAGAGAGTAGAAGTACTTTCATGGATTGTATCGCCCATCGCCTCGCAAAATATGTCCCATAGAACGCCAAAGCATACGGTACGCCTCAAAAGTGTTCTTAACTCCAACGACATCACCACGCATCAAACACCAGACGGAACGGGTAAACGGTTCGATTGCATTCGTGATGAATATCAACAGCCACGCTTGCCAGACAGGAAAATGCTTAAAAGCGTAAAGCAAACGACTGCGCAATGAATAAAAAAGGCGACGCGCCTTTACCTGTCGTGATGTACCCCCACCGGCATGATAGGCTCGGGATTGAGTTAAGTACCAAATATCCCAGCCAATTTGGGCCACCCGTTTTGATAGATCAACATCCTCCAGATAAACGAAGAAACGTTCATCAAATCCACCAGCGAGTTCAAATGTTTCACGTCGTATAAAATAAAACGCTCCCATAACGTGACCAACACGAGTTGTCGTGCAATGGTCCCAGTCAGCCATATGAACTCCACGGCCCTTCAACCCCGGCAATTTATCGAACCCCAGAGCGGAGGACAACAGGCGCCCTAACGTAGGAAAACGTGCACAAGTCCGACTTACCTTGCCTTGTTCGTCAACAAGTTGGATACCGCAAATACCGACTTTCTTGTTTTCGGGGTTTTCCATAAAGGCCAGAGGTATAGAGAGGGACTCTGGTTCAAGCCGTGTATCCGGGTTCAGAAAAAGTATGTAGGGTGACTGACCAGCCTTCGCGCCAATATTGCAGGCCGCTGCAAAGCCAAGGTTCTGGCCAGTGCGGATGACCTCAACATTGGGTAACTTTTCAACTTCATTGGCTGAATTGTCTGTTGATCCATTATCCACCACGATAATACGGGATACTTCGTTTTTGTTGTTGGCGATAACGGACTCCAGACATTCTTTGAGTTGATAGCCAGCGTTCCAGTTAACAGTGATGATATCGATCAACTTTATTTACCTTGTAAGTGTTTATTGCGGCAACAGGTAGAAAAATGGTCCACAAATAGTCAAATTTACAGAGTGTGATCCTGCTACAGACTTGAGGACATTGTTAAACAGTTAGCTCGTACCTTTTCTGGTTTATCTTTCAAACACCTCAGCCTGGGCAAAACATGTCCCGTTTTGATCCTTTTCCGAAAGCACTGGTTCCTCCCCATCCAAAGGCCAGTCAATGCCGATATCCGGATCATTCCAGATGATGGAACGTTCATACTGAGGCGCGTAGAAATCTGTGCACTTGTATACGAATTCTGCTGTCTCGCTGGTCACATAAAAGCCATGGGCAAATCCTGGAGGAATCCAGAGCATACGTCTGTTTTCTTCGGAAAGAATCACGCCCTCCCACTTGCCGAAGGTAGGGGAATGCTTGCGGATATCAACAGCCACATCAAACACTTCTCCCCGAATAACACGAACCAGCTTTCCCTGGGGATGTCGGATCTGATAATGCAGGCCGCGCAGGATGCCCTTGCGTGATTGGCTGTGATTATCCTGGACAAAATCCCGATCAATGCCCAGCTGGGCAAAGTCCCTGCGATTCCAGGTTTCCATGAAAAAACCCCTGTTGTCTCCAAAGATGCGGGGTTCAAGAATTAGGACATCAGGGATGCCTGTAGGTATACATTTCATGAAGGATTCTCCTGATTGAGGAGTCCAAGCAGGTACTCCCCGTATCCGCTCTTGCGTAGCGGTTCGGCCTGACGCACCAGGTCATCTGCAGTGATAAATCCCTGTCTGAAGGCGATCTCTTCGGGACAGGCAATCTTGAGCCCCTGGCGTTTTTCCAAGGTCTGCACAAAAAGGGCAGCAGCAAGCAGATTGTCATGAGTCCCGGTATCCAGCCATGCGCACCCGCGGCTCAAAAATTCCATGTGAAGCTGCTCCCTTTCCAGATAGCGTCTGTTCACATCCGTAATTTCAAGTTCTCCCCGTGCAGAGGGGGTGATGGACTTGGCAATGTCCACAACCTGATTGTCATAAAAATAGAGCCCGGTTATTGCGAAATTGGACTTGGGCCTGACGGGTTTTTCTTCCAGAGAAATGACATTTCCGGCTGGATCGAATTCCGCAACGCCGTAAGCCGTCGGGTTGGATACATGATATCCGAAGATCGTTGCCCCCTGTTTGCGCTCAGTCGCAGTCTTCAATCCCTTGGGGAGGCTGTGGCCATAAAAGATATTATCGCCCAAGACCAAAGCACAGGGGGAATCGCCAATAAATGATTCCCCGATGAGAAACGCCTGGGCCAGACCATCCGGGGATGGCTGTTCGACATAGGATAACGAAAGCCCCCATTGTGAGCCGTCACCCAGAAGACGTCTGTACAAGGGCAGATCTGACGGGGTTGAAATGACAAGAATATCCCTGATCCCTGCCAGCATTAACGTGCTCAGTGGGTAATAAATCATGGGCTTGTCATAAATGGGCATCAGCTGTTTGCTGATCCCTTGAGTAAGGGGGTACAAGCGAGTACCTGAACCACCGGCGAGGATGATGCCTACACGAGATTTTAGAAGCATAGGGATTGAATCCTGCGAAATAAATTGATCACTTACTGTTTTAAGAAGGGTAGGGATTGAAACAGCGGGGAATCATTTACTTATTGTGTATAATTTTTTTAATCCAATTTTGCCAACGAAACAGTTTCAGCCTTTTAGAATATGCTGATGGTGCAAAAATCAGTTCGAAGGGGCAGGCCGCCCATTGCATAATTCAGGATGTACTCAGGGAAACAGAAGGTAAGCTTGCTGATACTCGCAATGGTGATCCTCATACAATCGGACACGCAAGTCCTTAACCGGCCACTACCGATTCGTTATAAATCTCCGGAATCCAGGATGGCAGTTGAAAAACGTTACAACACACTTAGAATCAAAAAGGATCAGTGGGTATCGGATTCCTCTATTGCACCAAATGGATTAACCTTTCCGCGAGCATTTCCCGGTCATACCGATTAATAACCTTCTTATTCACTTTCAATTTCGGTTTGAGTTCTGATACCAACAACTCCAAAATAGATTTTTCAATCAAATCGCAATTTTTACCGAATAGTTTTCCTGCCCCTGCCTCTTTAATGAGGTGTCCGGAGGAGCTTTTTTCAGTAACTCCCACCCCCCAAATTTCAGTTCCTGATGCAAGATATTCAAAAAGTTTTCCTGTTAAAATTCCATCTACCCCCGGAGCTTCAAACTCTAAAAAAAGCAATACGTGGGCATCTCGCTGCATTCGCAGTGCATCTTCACGAGGTAAAAAACCGCCATATTTCACATGTTCGTGAATACCATATTTGAAAGCGAGTTCTTCAATATTTTTACAACTCCCTCCGACAAACAGTATTTCAAGTTTTTTTAGCAGAAAATTATAATTTTTTCTTGTTTTCAAACCATTAATAGCCTTAAATAGAGGACTTGGATCTCGTTTGCCGGGATAAATACTTCCTGTATATACAATTCTTATTTTATCATCATTCCAGTAAGGCTCTGGAGATATATTTTCAATATCTTCGTTGTCAAAACCATTTTCAATAGTTTCTACACGAGCATCAGGATATTTGTTTTGTAAAATGGAACTAAGAGGCTTACTAACAGTTACCACAATGTTCGCTTCTGAAATATATTTCTTTTCTAATTTTTTTTCATAAATTTGAAACGGAAAAATACCTTTAAACATGTGGCTATCTAACCATAAATCACGGTAATCAAGCACTAGTTTTTTTACGATCCCCATGGATTTTAGTTTATATCCAATATCGAACGTTGCATACGGTGCAAATGTAGAAACAGCGACATCAAATGTTTTGTTTGAATATTTAATTTTTTCTACAGCATCATTTACCCAAAAATGAAATATATTAGGAATTCTACAGTCCCATAAAAAACAACCTGTTTTATAGCTTATCCTTTTTAATTTATTTTTTAAAAATGTTAAACTGCGATAACTTATATTCTTTTTGTTTTCACCTATTACTTTGCCACTACTTCTTAAATTATTAATAAATTTAAAGTTAGAACGAATAATGTCAAATCCATTATTTTCTAGATTTAAATTACTACAGCTATTGTTTTTTTTTGTCGTTAGAACTGTCACATCATGCCCTGCTCTCGACCAGTACTTTGCCCAGGAATATGGACGCAATGATGCAATAGAATTCATTGGAGGAAAATAATGAGTAATGATTAGTATTTTCATAGCTATTCTCTTAACAGAACAAAGAGGAGACAATTTGCTCCCCTCCATTTCCCTTACCATAAAGATGATAAACACGTAACGAAATATCTTCAGCCATACATTCTTCCATAATCATATGTTTGTCAGCACCAACAAGCTTATTCCACCCCGCATCAACCGTCTCCACCCACTCTGTTTCATCCCGCAATGTCACACAAGGAACTTTGTGGAAATACGCTTCCTTTTGGACTCCTCCAGAATCGGTCATGATGGCTTTCGCATTTTTTTCAAGCATAACCATGTCCAAAAAGGAAATCGGTTGAGTAGCCTTCACATGTGGATTGGCAAATTCCAAGGGAGTCGAGAATTCAATATTATCAGTCAAACAGTCTTTTTCAACGGCAAGGCCAATCTTTAGAAGAGCCTTTTTTGTTCTTGGATGAAGCGGGAGAATGATCGGGCAATCTTCAGTCGCGATCTCGCAAAATGCGTCAAAAATATTTTTCAGACGCTCAAAGTTATCCGTATTTTCCGCTCTGTGAACCGTTGCCAAATAATAAGATTTGGGCAAAAGAGATAACTGACAAAGAATTTTCGACTGTTTTTCTGCAATTTCTCCAAACACTAATGCCGCATCATACATTACGTCGCCCACATGATGCACATTGTCTGTAATTCCTTCGTTGGCGAGATTTTTGACAGCAGTGGTGGTAGGACAAAAAAGAAGTGATGAAACATGGTCTGTCAGGATGCGGTTGATTTCTTCCGGCATTTTTTTGTTAAAAGATCGAAGTCCCGCTTCCACATGGGCAACCGGAACATGGAGCTTGGAGGCGGCTAGAGCTCCGGCCAGAGTGGAATTAGTATCCCCGTAGACCAGAACCCAGTCCGGTTCTTCATCAAGAATCACTTTCTCGATACCGCCAAGCATTTTGCCTGTAGTATCTCCATGCGTTCCCGAGCCGACTTGCAGATTGCAGGCAGGTTTGGGGATGCCCATTTGGTCGAAGAAAATTCGGCTCATGTTGTCGTCATAGTGCTGGCCGGTATGAAGGATGACTTCAGTGATAACGTTACGATTATCGGAATCCAATTGTTCATTATGGGCGATAATCGCCCGACTGACCATGGCCGCCTTGATGAACTGGGGCCGGGCACCAACAATGGTAAGAATTTTCATAATTCAGCTGACCTATATGTGCTTGCAGGTATTGATTATATTTTTTGGCCTTCGGTATTTTAAGGTGGACGCATAACACCGGCCATTTTGGAGTCATTTATAATTCGAAACTATTTCAAATCAATTTTTGAATAGAAAAATTCATGCTTCAATCAATTCTTTATACAAACCTATCTCTTCATCATCCACAAACCTTGTATTGTGCCAGAGCACAACATACTCACCATTAAATATCATGCATCGCTCCTTGAGCACCTGCATGTACTTTTCCGCTGCTTCCGTGGCTCCAAGATTCATGTACCGTTCGTCAATAACCGTGCATTCCATCATGATCAGGGGCCGTTCCATCAGATCGAGCAACTGCCGCTTCTCCACATCGAAAACCGGAAACGGATAACATACCCCACAACGAAAACCCGCCATATCGGCAAAGCTCAGGGTGGAGTCATACGGCATTTCAGACTCAGCCCAATATCGCCAGGTTTCCGGAGTTTTGAAGCGCAGATAGTGTTCTCGCCCGCCCACCAAGGGGATGTCACCAGCGGCTCTGCGCAAGGTGCTCATCTCCTCCTTCCAGATTCTCTTATCTAACCCAGCTGCATAGCTCGGATGGAAGCCGACATGATGTCCGCGATCATGAATTGATTGAATAATGTCTTGTAATGCCGGATGATCAAGAGGATAGGGCGAATCAAATCTCGTCTTTCCTCCCGCCATAAAATAAAACGAAGAAGCCAGACCTGCCCGCTCGGAAATGTCCATGATTAGGTCAAAATTATCGTATGGATCTTTTTTACTGGTAACGATGTTCCATACATTTTCACAAAAAAGACGAGGACTTTTTCGTTTGACCAAGTCGCCAGCCAAGGTCTTAGCGATTTTCCACGGGGGGACAAATCGATATCGATACGGAACGTCTACATCGTGAGTAGGGATTACGGCGAATTTTTTCGTTTTTCGTTTTTCGTTTTTCGTGATTTTTTTCAGATAAAACCAAAGTATTTCAAGATACTCATTAACAATCGGCCTATCGAGAAATCCTTCTTGAAATGCCAGGCTGGCTGTTGCTGGAAAACGACCATGTTCATCCCTATCTGTTTTTACCACTTCTTCGTAGCGGGTGAGCATGAAGAAGGCAGAACCAAGAATATCGATGGGGAGAATGTAGTGTTTTTCGGGTTTGGGGTTTAAAAAGGGGAACTTGGATGGAAATTCCAAATCACCATAAATGATCGGGATTTTAGGGCTGACAAGAGGGCAATGGATTCCCGCAGCGCTGGTGTCCCAGATCTGGAGGGGCTGGGATGGAAGGGAATCCGGTGTAAGCCATTTGTTTTGAGGTACCTGGAAAAGATGGTCAGGAAGGATGAGTGCGTATCCATTGCTTTCCTGAATTGTCCAAAAATGTTGGTCTGAAAATGTGATGCGATATTCCAGCCCAAGAAATTCTTTGAAGAGTACGTGGCAAATGTACTCGCGCTCGGGTTGGCAGGTTGGGGATGAAAAAATTGTTATCATGAGTGGTTATTAAAGCCAATTTATGATATTGTGAGTTGAGGTAGGGAAAATTTACCAAAAAGGGGATCAAAATCTAATAGCTCTCTAGGGTCAATTCCTAATTGTCTCATCGGTGCGGCAAGCCGTTGCTGTTCAGAAATAGCATTACCATTCTGATCAGTAGCAACACATCCCCCATCCCATGGTAATGTTTTTATTGACCCTAGGGCACAAGGTTGTCCACGCAAATGCGGTGCATCTAGGATACCTTTTTTGATCGATTCTGATATAACTTTAGGATCGGATAAGGGGTCTTCGCTGCCAATTTTATAGCCAAATAACCTTATGGCATTTAATAATATTTGGGATTGCTTAAATAATGATATCGCTTTGTTTTTAATGTTTTTATCTGCAAATATATTAGGTAAGCCATAAGATATATTTTTAATGACGCCACGAGTAATTTTACAACTTTCGATAACCTCTTCGGCGTTTGCTGCGTGATCGCCTTCGGTGAATCCAACGACATGAAGGATGTGGGGGTTGAATGCCATCATCATTGATGTGGCCGCGCCAATTTGTCCTTTAGCCACATCCAAGTCTATTGAAAAATGAGCTAATCCCGCACGCAGCTGTCGATATGTCCTGAAAGAATCGTCCTCAAGTGATTGAACAAGCATTGTTTTAACCGCCATCTTGGCGATATCATGCGGCATGGATGTAAAGCTTGGGTTGTTGAACATATATTGTGCGATATATTGCTTCACACCACTTTTTTTGGCTATATAAGCTGCGATATAAGCCATTACAATCGCAATGACATCTGGAGCATCTCGAAGGGACCAATGATGGGCTTCATTGATTTCAACTGGTTTACCAACGGATGCGTACCATTTTATGACATCAATATTTTCAGTGATGGCTGTCTCAAGTGGCCTTTTTGAGCGTCCGTCAAGTTCACTATACCAACAAAGTGGAATAGTCCCCCACGCGTTGTCAATGGTTTCGCAACTTAATTGCGCCCACGATAAAAGATCCTGAGTTCCTGAGTATATTTTTAAATATGGGTAATTTCCATATTTTCGAGCAAGGTTGAGTTCAAGCAGTTCACTTTTATTTCGGACAGGAAAACCTCCAGCACCGTTTAGGGAAGAATTTTGTTCTTCAGGTCGGAAAAAAAATTCTTGTGCATTTTGGTCTGGAGCCAATGAAATTATATCGAGCGCCTCGGATTCGGCAATTCTCGTCACGCCATCAATGGTGTCTTGCATGCGTGGTAAACCGAAATGATGACGGAGCAAGGGCATCTGCATCCCTTGATTATTTATCATTGGGAGAGAATCAAGTGCCAGTTGTACTGCCGGGCGTCGTTTTGTAGCAAGAGAGTTAACCGCAGGGAAATCTCCTCCCTTAAGCCAAGAAAAAACAGATTCAAGGCGATCAATACTTTCCTCTCCAATAAAAAAATAATCAAAAAAATCTAGCTGTTTCGCTAGCGCAACTGTCTTTGGAGTGCCGCCAAAAATCTTTTTAATAGGCAAAGTATAATTTTGTAAAAGACGAATAAGTCGTAACAGTATTTTTTGACCATTTTCCGGAGTCAATCGATATCCGACACATAATATATCCGGTTTTTGGGTAAAAACTTCATTCGCCAGACGATCGGGAGAAACAGCAGCCCCTAGTAAAATAGTATCAAATCCGCGAGTATCAGCAAGTCTAAAAAAGTTCGCAACTCCTGCAACATGTACGCAATTACCAATGCTGCATCCCATTATTTTTTTATTCATAATGATATGCTTAACGTCTAGTTAAAAGTGAGTTTTTTATAAACAAAAAATCATCTGTAAATAAAATACATATAGTGACAATATAGCATAGAGTAAAAAATAAAGAAGATATAAATAATGATAAGATTAGATTATTTGACAGCAAAGAGATCTTTATCGTGAGAAAATAAATAACAATATTTATGGTTATCGGGAGTGCAATTGTTGAAAAAAAAAGTGAAAATTTAAAGTTGAATATACGAGTTAAGATGTACTGATTAAATAATCGTCCGATAATTCCAAAGGCTACCATTCCGTATGAAATACCTAGTATTCCGGAAAAACTTCCAATAAAAACACACAACGGAAGCATTATGATTCTAAACGCATTAACAAGGATCATCGTTTGGGGTTTTCCTGATGCATATATGACTGAACCAAAGATGCCTCCTCCCAGTCCCTGTATGGCACCAAATATACAAAATATTTGGATCAACGGGACTATATTGCACCAAGCTTGTCCCAGTAAAAGGTATATTAAGGGATGAGCGATTGCTGCCAGAAGTGCCATGGCGGGTAAAACAAGTAAAGCGGATATGCGTAGTCCTTTCCAATAACCTTTTTCAATTCGACTGGGGCTATCTTGCCATTGGGAATATATTGGCAGCATCACCTGATCAATTACCCCTGTGAAAATAGAAGGAAGGATCATTACAATTTTTTGGGCCAGATAATAGCCGCCTAATGTCCCGGGATCAATGAGTTTGCCTATGATGAATTTATCAAATTGGCCAGATGCATTGCCTAATACTCGGCTAAGAGATACCCAGATGCCAAAGCTAAAAAGTTCTTTTAAGCTGGACCAATCACCGAGGCTCTTAGGGACATAGCGGGTCAGAGCGAATCCAAGAAAAAGAAGACACCCGGCCGAGGCAAGTTGTCCCCATACAATACTGCTTGGCCCAATATTGAAACACGCTAGAGAAACCGTAACTACTGATGATATGATTACGCCTATGAATTCAATAACAGAAATGGCTTTATACCGTAAGTCCCTAAGGAGAAGGCTTCTGTATAGAGAAAATATACCCAAAAAAACATAGCTAAAAGCCGCGATGTGAATTAAATCTTTAAGAACTTTATTGTTGAAATAATTTGATATAGTATTAGCTGATATCCAGAGAATGATAATAAAAGTTAACGTTACAACAAGTGTAGCTGTAAAGGCACTGTCTTTTATTTTCAGAGTAATGGTTTTTCTTTGAACAAGCGCTACAGAGGTGCCAAGTTCTGCAAATATTTTCAAAATGCTAATTATGGATACAACAATAGCAACAGATCCAAAATCACTAGGAGTTAAAAGGCGTGCTAGAATCAAATTAACACCGAAGGCAATTATGTTTTTCCCCAGCCCTCCGGTTAGCATGAAAAGAGCACCAAAAAAAATTTTATGTTGGTATGAATTGTTATTTAAGGTCATTGAGAGCCCGCTTGGAAATTCCTATGCGGTCAAGGGTTCGGCCATTTTTCCTGAAATCAAAATTCATCAACGAACAAGCAAAATTGATGAGGTGGGTAATTAGTGAAACGTTGACTCCCAGGGCTATTCCTAGATCCTCAAAAGGTACTAGCCCACACGGAATATCTTCGAATAGATAACGGTGATGAAGATTTTGAGGAGCATCAATTGTCTTGTAGAAGTTATTATTTTGGATACATTGAAAAAGATTATCTCCCTTAACTTGATAGCTTCTTTGCATCCATGTTGCTACATCCTCCAATTCAACTCCTATATTGCGACCTATCCCGACACGAATCTCGTCAATTTTTTCGATATAATTAGCGATCGTTATTGTTATTCCATCGTAATAATATTTAAATATTGTTTTTTTATTTTCTATCCATCCTGTATTGAGTAAGACTGGCGCGCAATGCAAAACGGGCCCTACATTTCCAAGGGATGTTTTTAATAAAGAATCTATCGGGATAAAGTGTTGTCTTAAGCAAAAGGGCAGGCTCTGAATAATTTCTTCTGATTGATCTCGGCATTTAGACGCAATCCATACGGGCTGCTTGAATGCTAAGATGTTAACAGAATCTTCATTTGTTTTTCTACATGTATATATAATTGTTTGAGATTCCGCTATAGGAATATTTTTTTTGTTTAGATTTTTTTTAAAAATATATTCAAATTCTAAAGCTCCAAAAGTTCTTCCAGGATTTAATAAAATTTTGTGGTCGGATTGAATAAATGGAGATAGCTGTTGAGCCAGTTGTCTGTGAGAATTCGCTGGAGTTGTTATGAGGATCAGTTCGACTCCTTCCAATGCTCGACATAAATTATCCGTTACGAGTTTGATTTTAGCTTTACCTGATATTACCCCTGAACAATGTATCGTTTTTGTCCTAGATAGCTGAGAGATATTTTTTTCTGTTCGGTTCCAAAGATGAACCGGATGACCTTCTAACGCTAAATGCGCAGCCATCGCCAATCCTGAATTTCCTGCTCCAATCACTGCTATCGGTTTCATATTTTAATCAATTTTTTAATTGCATGAAGTGCAAAATGGCCTAACCATAAAAACCCTACCCATGGATCTTTTATACAAAATGGTTCGAAAATATATTTAGTTGCAACCAAGCTTTTAAAGAATGAAAATATGTTCAATTTGTTATGTTTTATCATTTTTAGAGATGAAACAATGTCACCTAGAGGTTCCCACCAAAGGAGTCTTCCTCGTTGGCGATAAATTTTAAGCTCATTAGGATATGAATCAAGAGCTACCAAATACATTGCATATGGCAAATTTAACCCCGCTAAAAGGGCATGTGAATTAGAAAGGGTGATACGGCCATTTATTTCCATTAGTTTTAACTGCCCGTCGCGAGGGTCGATTTTAAATTCAGGGTTAAAATAACCAAAATATTTCATCCCTTTTATTAACATTACACTTTGTTGCAAAAGTTCATTCGAATAGTAATCTTCCATTAAAGTGCACGAAAGGAATTCTCTAGCTATTCTTACCTTTCTATTCATGAAAATTTCGACCGAATCTCCTTTGCGGTCGCTCACTCCTATTAAGTTTACCAAAGAACTCTCGTCTCCAGGGATATACTCGGAAATTAATAATTCGTTATAAAAACCAGAATATTTATGATATGCTCTCAAAATATCATCGGAAGAGTGCGCGATAACCCCTTTCAAATGATATTCTTTTAAAAGCTTGCTGGATTTTTCTGATTTTAAAATTACAGGCAATATCTTTTCAATATCACTGATGTTTTTTAGTAATTCATTTTTAGACCGAATATAAAATGTTTTAGGGTAACCAATGCCGAGCTCTTCACATTTTTTGTATGTTAATATTTTACGCCTAACTTGTGAAACTATATTCCAGTCTGAAAAGGTAAATTTTAGTCCTTCAGGGAATTTGTCGATATTTTGAGATAGTATATCTAGATACTCGTCCGTTCCGGCAACCATCGCAACAGCATGTCCTCCGATTTCATGCAAAAAATTTGATACCTTACTGATAAAAAGAGGGTCGTCTGGGTCTAGTACTAACGTTTTTTTTACAAATCTTGATTTCGTTGCGATGCCTTTTCCTGTAGGACAAACAATATATATAGTAACTTTTTTAGTAATGAACCCTTTTATAGCACCATATGCGGCAATATGGCTTCCAAAAATGATTACTGGAATGTTGTGTTTTGTTTTCATGAATTTTTATGGTTTTTTAAAAATATACAGTGTGTTACCTTCTTTTTTTCTAGGGTCATGACCAAGTCCATTGCCGGACAGTAATAAAAAGATATGACTTATAAATCTAAAAAGAGGTGACCGATTGGCATTTATGCATCGTTCTTTGTGATTTTTTCCTTTATAAAAAAATTTAAAAATCAAAGGAACGATTTTTTTTTTTTTTTTTCAAAAAAACGATGAGCAGGGAAACAAATGAAGTAATAATCATAAAGATAAAAATTATTTTGTATAGCGAACTCAATATATTCATCAAATTTTCTTCTACACCAAGTAGTACCAGATCGGTTTTTCGGACCCGTCTGTTCAAATAAAATAAATTTTCCTTTTGAAGGTAAAGAATTGTAAATATTTTTAAGTATTTTTTTATTTGTTCGTCGCTTAGAATATGTGCAAATACAGCAATAGAATAAACTGCATCAAATTTTTGTTGATTCGTGGATACATTGTTTGATACTATAAAATTAGCGAAAGGACATTTTTTTTGAGCTATATTGATCATTCCTTGTGAAATATCAATTCCATATAGAGTATAACGTTTGCTTGCTGAGTTTAAAAAAGAAATATAAAAGCCATCACCACAACCAAAATCACACACATGTACACAATTTGTTAAATTTTTTAAAAATTTTTTTAGTACTATGTTTCTTCTTTTGTAGTAAAAAGGAATTGGCGTTGTAGTATAAAAAGTTTCGTTTTTGTAATTATGTAAGCGTCCAGCAAACCCCTTCTTCCCCCATCTAAATTGGTGTGCGATAAAGATTCTTCCAACATAATCAGGAGGAATCACGCATGAGCCAATCCCGCCGATGTAACATCCCCAAAAAACGAAAAGAGAAAGTCAGCTTTTGGTCAGCCGCTGTTGAGGCCTGGGAAAAAAGCGGTCTTACCCAGCAGGAGTTCTGCCGAAATCAAGGTTTGGGGATCTCAACGTTCAGATACTGGAAAAAAGAGCTGTCTGCGTCTGGCCATATCAAGATTCAGCCGCAAGAACTGATCCCCGTTGCAATCTCTGTCGCAGGTCCATCCTCCGAGCAGGCAAAGTCATCAGCGTTGATTTCTCTGAACGCACGTGGCCGATACCGTATAGATATCCATGAAGGTTTTCATTCTGAAACCCTGGAACAGGTTCTTGAGGTTTTGGAGCGGGTACCATGATCCCACTCGGAGCCGACACGAAAGTCTATCTCGCTCCCGGAAGCACAGATATGAGAAAAGCCATTAACGGCCTGTCCATAATGGTTCAGGGTGTTCTTGAGCTTGATCCGTTCTCCGGACATCTCTTTGTATTTTGCAATAGATCAACGACAATCATTAAAATTCTATACTGGGACAGGAATGGGTTTTGTCTATGGCAAAAACGTTTGGAAAAGCATCGATTCAAGTGGCCAAAAAACAAATCGCAAATAGAATCTATAAACAGAAAAGAACTTCTGTGGCTACTTGATGGGATTGATCCTTTTACAGTACATGCACATTCCGATCTAAACTACAAAAATATAACATAATCTATCAAACTACTTGCAATTTGTATGTATATTTATTAGTAAATTCGTCGTTATGAACATCGACGAACTTCCAGATGACCCTAAAGAGCTGAAGAAAATCCTTTTAGATTTTCAACAGCACATTTCTTTTCTAGAAAAGAAGATGTTAATATTTCAAAAAAGTTTATTTGGAAGTTCTTCTGAAAAAATTAAAAAATTTGAAAAAGATCAGTGTACTCTTCCTTTCTTGAAAAATACTGTTGCTTCTGAAGACAATAGTCAGGAAGAGGAAGTAACAGTGCAAGTACATAAACGGCGTAGAAAGAAAGGCCGCAGGAAGCTGTCACCTGATATTCCCAGAATCGAACAGATAATCGACATCCCCGAAGAACAAAAAATTTGCGAGTGTGGCGCACAACTGACACGTATCGGGGAAGATGTCTCTGAAAAACTCGACTATGTCCCCGCCATTATCCGCATCATACGCATTATCCGTCCCAAATATGCCTGCCGGAAGTGCGAGGGCGTGGAAGACTCCTCGGGCGCTGTAAAGATCGCTCGTCCCCCTGAGCAGTTGATCCCCAAAGACGTCGCAACTTCAGGACTCATGGCACACATCATCATCTCCAAGTTCGCCGACGGCCTGCCTTTCTACAGGCAGCACCTTCAGTTCCTACGCCTGGGTGCTGAAATACCTCGATCTACGATGGCCGCATGGGCTATCTCCGTGGCCGAGCAGTGCAAGCCTCTTGTTGATCTTCTCATCCAGGACATCCGCTCCGGTCCTCTTATCAATATGGATGAAACGCCGCTGCAAGTACTCAAAGAACCAGGTAAGAAAAACACGACCAAATCCTACATGTGGATCTTCAGAGGAGGAGATCTGCAGAGGCCTTCTGTTGTCTTTCAATATGACCCTTCAAGGTCCAAGGAGGTTCCGACTCGATTCGTCGGTCCCGACTACCGCGGATATATCCAGACAGACGGCTATACAGGCTACGACGAGCTCGGAAGCCGAGAAGGTATCGTGCATCTGGGCTGTCTCGTGCATGCCCGTCGGAAATTCTTTGAGGTCATCAAACCCCTGAAAAAGAAAAAAGGAGCAAAAATCAAGGCAAGCACGGCTCAAACCGTCCTGAATCATATCCGGGATCTTTACCGGCTCGAAAATCTTGCCAAAGAACAAGGAATGTCTCCTGAACAGATTCGTGAGCTTCGCCAGGAAAAGGCCGTCCCCATTCTGAATAAGATCAAAATATTGCTGGATGAAAGAATTTCAACGACTCCGCCCAAAAGTCTTCTCTACGAGGCAATCTCTTATGCCCTCGGACAGTGGGATCGATTGATCCGCTATACCGAGGACGGAATTCTGCGTCCCGATAACAACCTGACTGAAAATGCTATCAGGCCATTGGCCGTAGGAAGAAAGAACTGGCTGTTCGCAGGATCTCCCAATGGTGCCCGTGCCAGCGCAATTTATTTTTCCCTGATCGAGACCGCCAAAGCCAATGGGCTTGAACCATATGCGTATATCAGGCACCTGTTTGAAATGCTGCCGGCGGCGCACACCAAAGAGGATTTGCAAAAGCTCCTCCCCAAAAACTTCACCCGGGAAACCCTGCCTGCGTACGCTTGAGAACACTCACCAAGCCCCTATCACAAAGCCTGTTCCGTATAGTTCGGAGCAGGTTTTTTTCATATCTACCCTATAGACGCCTGGTATGGGTAGATGGGGTTGCTTGGACGCTTACGTAATTATAGCTCGATGAAGATCGGGTGTCCCAATATTCCGTTTCGTTATATTTATTTGCGGCATCTAAATTCTTACTTTTGTTTTTTTTCATATAGTTAACCTGTCGAAAATTTTTAAAGAGCCGCGGGGTCTGCCCCCCAACAGTAGCTAAATCTTTTGCTCAACTAAAAACGCCTTAACCTTTTCTATCACCTGCTCAGCCATTGCATCATTCAGTTCCGGATACACCGGCAATGCAACGGTTTCTTGCGCGGCCTGCTCGCTCTGCGGAAGATCACCTTCTCCATATCCAAGATACGAAAAACACTCCTGCATATGCAGCGAAACCGGATAATAGACTTCATTGCCGATGCCATTGTCCTTCAAAAAGGCGCGTAATCCATCCCTGTTCTGAACCCGGATGACGTACTGATTGTAGATATGTCGGTCCTGAACGGCAGAAGGCAGAACAACTTGGGGACGGTCATAAGATGCCCAATCAACATCCGCTGTAAATGCTATCTCAAGACCGGATGCCGCAAAGAGCCGGTTGTATCTTGCAGCGTTATGCTGGCGTTTGGCTGTCCAGGCGTCCAGGTGGTTGAGCTTGACCCGCAGCACCGCAGCCTGCAGAGCGTCCAGCCGAAAGTTGCCGCCGATCCATTTGTGAAAATATTTGGGTCTGGAACCGTGGGAGCGGAAAATCTGCAGCTTCTCTGCCTTGTCTTTGTCCTGGCATGTGACCATACCGCCATCACCGGCACCGCCAAGGTTTTTGGAAGGAAAAAAGGAAAAACATCCGTAGTCTCCAAGGGAGCCGGCGCGGTGTCCTTTGTACTCGGCGCCAATGGCCTGGGCGGCATCTTCAATCAAATGGATTGGTTTTTTGTTTTTGGTTTCTCGTTGCAGGTTTACTGATTTGACGAGATCAAGGATGGGAGTCATGTCGGCCATCTGGCCGTAGAGGTGGACCGGGATGATGGCGCGTGTGCGGTCGGTGATGGCGGCGGGGATCTTTTCCGGATCAATATTGTAGGTGACCGGATCGATGTCCACAAATACCGGCGTGGCCCCCACGCGGGCAATGGCTCCGGCAGTGGCAAAGAAGGTGTAAGGGGTGGTGATAACCTCATCCCCTGCGCCGATGCCTTCCACCATGAGGGCGATAAGCAGGGCATCGGACCCGGAAGATACCCCGCATGCATGAGCACATTGGGAATAGGCAGCGACTGCCTTTTCCAGTTCGGCTACCTTGGGGCCATTGATGAAGTATTGGGAAGCAAACACATCGGCGACAGCAGCGTCGATTTCGTCCTTTATCGTGGCATATTGTGCCTTGAGATCCAGTAAGGGGATATTCATGGGGATCGGTTTTAAGTTTTAAGAGTTAGGTTTTAAGACAACTGCTTCTGGGTCCACGGAACACACGGAAAAGGGTTTTTTTTGAATTCCGTGTCTTTCCGTGCGTTCCGTGGGCTATCATTATTCTAGTATCCTGCATTTACCGTTTTCAAGCTGATACCTGTCACCTGTATGCGGGCAGGTGGTCTCGGCGTTTCCTTCCAAAGGAAGATCTAGCCTTTCTCCATACCGGCTCATCCAGCCGATCTGTCTTGCCGGGACGCCGACCATGAGAGCGAAATCCGGGACATGTTTGTTGATCACGGCCCCGGCTCCTATAAAGGCATATTTTCCAATGGTTACTCCGCACACAATGGTTGCATTGGCCCCAAGGGTAGCTCCCTTGCGTACCAATGTATTGCGATATTCGGATTTTCTGGAAATGGCAGACCGGGGATTGTACACATTGGTGAATACCATGGACGGTCCGCAGAAGACGTCATCTTCAAGCAAGACATTGTCATAAACCGAGACATTGTTCTGGATCTTGACATTATTCCCAATGGTCACCTTGTTGCCCACAAACACGTTTTGTCCCAGGGAACACCCCTTGCCGATGACAGCCCCGGAACAGACATGGGCAAAATGCCATATACGGGAACCTTCGCCAATGGTTGCGCCTTCATCTACTATCGCTGATTTGTGTACTGTGTAATTTTTCATGATATTTTTGGGCCCACGGAACACACGGAACACGCGGAATTAAAAAAAAGCCTTTTTCCGGGTGTTACGTTGGCAAAATTCTTTAAAGGATCATCCGCTTATACTCTACCTTGGGATAGTGCCCGAAATTGACGAGCAAACCTACTTCCAGATTTGTCGCATGGAGATAATTCAGCAACTGGGCTTTATGTTCGCTTGCAAGTTCCGACACCGCCTTTATCTCTACAATGACTTCGTCATAAACAACAAAATCGGGTATGTACTTCTGTTGCAGGAGCAGACCATCATATTTCAACTCCAAGACAGGTTGAGAAATAAACGGAATATCCCGCTTTCGAAACTCAATTTCAAGGCACTCCTGATACACAGCCTCCAGAAATCCACATCCCATGGTCGTGTACACCTGAAAACAGGCTCCAAGGATGTTATATGTTTCTTTTTCAAGAGTAAGCATATTTTGGGGCCCACGGAACACACGGAACACGCGGAATAAAAAAAGCCTTTTTCCGGGTGTTACGTTGGCAAAATTCTTTAAAGGATCATCCGCTTATACTCTACCTTGGGATAGTGCCCGAAATTGACGAGCAAACCTACTTCCAGATTTGTCGCATGGAGATAATTCAGCAACTGGGCTTTATGTTCGCTTGCAAGTTCTGACACCGCCTTTATCTCTACAATGACTTCGTCATAAACAACAAAATCGGGTATGTACTTCTGTTGCAGGAGAACTCCATCATATCTCAATTCCAAGGCAGGTTGAGAAATAAACGGAATAGCTCGTTTTCGGAACTCGATCTCAAGACACTCCTGATACACAGCCTCCAGAAATCCGCACCCCATGGTGGTGTACACCTGAAAACAGGCTCCAAGGATGTTATACGTTTCCTGTTCAAGAGTAAGCATATTTTGGGGGTCCACGGAACACGCGGAATTAAAAAAAGCCTTTTTCCGTGTCTTTCCGTGTGTTCCGTGGGCAAATGCCTTTAATATTCTAGTGGTAAAGAAACAGTCTTCCCGTCCCTAGCTGACAGATAGGCGGCAATGAGCACTTCCACACTCTTCAGTCCTTCCCTTCCGTCGGTTTCCGGCTCGGCTTCGCCTCTCAAGACATCAATGACATTCTTATAGTACAAGGGGTGTCCGAAACCGTAGACAGAGGTGGTCTGATAGTTGGCTTCCTTGACCTGGGCGTCATAGTCCTTTTTTTCTTCAAACTCCCAGGTCTGGATGTCGTTCACGGCAACGCCGCCAATGCGCACCGTGCCTTTTTCTCCCAGAATGGTAATCGAACCTTCATAATTCTTGGGGTAGGTGAGCATGGTTACAGACATGGATCCCAAGGCGCCGTTTCTCCAGCGTACATTCATGACACCGGTGTCTTCCACTTCAATATCCCGGGCCAGGGTACCGGTCATGGCCTGGATATCGGCAATGGGGCCGATGAGCCATTCCAGAAGATCAACATAATGGGAAGCTTGGTTCATGAATGCGCCTCCATCCAGTTCCCAGGTCCCGCGCCAGGCACCCTGGTCATAATAGGCCTGAGGACGCGTCCAGAACACGTTGAGGTGAACCATATAAATGCGGCCGAACCGTTTTTCTTCCACAGCACGTTTGAGAAGCTGCAAAGTGGCATTGCGTCGGTTCTGTTTGACCACGAAAAGCCTTCTTCGCGCGTGGTCGCAGGCATGGACCATGTTGAGCGCATCCCGCCAGCGGGTTGCCATGGGCTTTTCCGTCATCACATGTTTACCCGCTTTGGCGCACTGGATAACCTGCTCTGAATGAAATCCCGAGGGCGTGCAGATAGAAATCAGGTCCGCATCAGATTCCTTGAGCATGTCGTCCAGATTGGCATATCCCTGCACACCGAGCCTGTTTTCATGCGCAGCCAGGACCTCCCGATTGGTATCGCAAATGCCGACGAGTTCCATGTTATCCTGGTGTTTTTCAATGGAACCGAAATGATTTTTTGAGATCCGACCACAACCGACTACAGCAATTTTGATTTTACGATCCTTGATGGTTGGGAACATGATGTATCCTTGGAGCTTGAATTGTGTAGATTGTGTGATGCGTGGCATCGACCTGGGTGTTCAGAAGAAACATGGGTAGTTCAGGATCTGAACGGCTAGCCCTGAAATAAAGAAGTGTCAAGAATGAGTGCGCAGTACACAGTACGCAGGGCGCAGAAAAAACCTTCACGGTTCGGGTGTTGAGCGTGTTTTTTGGGGCAGCCATTCCTTTGCGTTCTTATCGTGAAAATAGAAAAACCGTGAAGAGGGGCAAAAAGTAACTACCTGGAAGTACAGGTATTTCCCTTCGCGTTCCTTCGTGCCCTTCGTGGTTCCATTTCTTTTTTTACCGCGAAGGGCGCCAAGGGCGCGAAGAGGGACAAAGACTTCCCAAGAACCACATGAATTCTCTTCTCTGCGTCCTGAGTACTTTATGCCCTGCGTACTTTTTCCCCTGTCTGCTCGCTGGCTGGCTGATTACAGTCGCCAAGTGCACATGTTGTGCTCATCAGCCTCTTCCCGGTCGAGCATTCCCTTGATATCGCCGATGATTATTTTGTCCGGGTTCTTGAACATGCCTGCAAGCTGGTCCATGTCCATATGCTTGTACGCATCATGGGCCACGGCAATGATGAGGCCGTCCAATTCTTTGAGTTCCTCCAGTGAGTTCAGATCAATGCCGTAATATTTTCTGGCTTCTTTTTTGTCGGCATAGGCATCGTGTACCAGAACCTCGCACCCGAATTCTTCCAATTCGGCAATGATATCCGTGACCCGGGTATTACGCAGATCCGGGCAGTTCTCCTTGAAGGTCAGGCCCAGCATCCCGATTCTGGACCCCTTGATGGCACAGCTTCTGCGGATCATCTTTTTGATCATGGTCCGGGCCACGTATGAGCCCATGGAATCGTTGATCCGCCTTCCCGAGAGGATGACCTGGGGATGCTAGCCCAGTTCTTCGGCCTTGAAGGTCAGGTAATAGGGGTCCACGCCTATGCAGTGTCCGCCCACTAGACCGGGCCGGAAGGGGAGAAAATTCCACTTGGTGCCTGCGGCTTCCAGGACCTCCAGGGTATCAATGCTCATCAAGGCAAAAATTTGGGAAAGTTCGTTCATAAGGGCGATGTTCAGGTCCCGCTGGGTGTTCTCGATAACCTTGGCCGCCTCAGCCACCTTGATGGAGGATGCTCTGTGAGTACCTGCCCGGACCACGGAGGAGTAGAGCTGGTCCAGCAGCTCGGTGATCCCGGAATTCTGGCTGGCAACCACCTTGGTGATGGTCTGCAGGGTGTGCACCTTGTCACCGGGGTTGATGCGTTCGGGCGAGTAGCCCAGAAAAAAATCTTTGCCGCAGACCAGGCCGGATTCCTTTTCCAGGATGGGGCCGCATACCTCTTCAGTTACCCCGGGATAGACCGTGGATTCGTAGATCACAACGCAATCTTTGGAAAGATGTTTGCCCACCAGGGTGGAGGCTCCCACAACCGGGGAAAGATCAGGCCGGCGATTTTTATCAATGGGCGTGGGCACGGCAACAATGATGATTTTGGCACGCTTCAGGGCTTCAGGGTCCGAGGTGAACTCCATGGAAACCTTTTGCAAGCGGACATTGTCCACTTCCAACGTATGATCGACACCAGCCTTGAGCTGGGCAATACGGTCTGCATTGATGTCAAAACCGATGACATCCAAATGTTCGGCAAAGGCAACGGCCAGGGGCAGGCCCACATAGCCCAGGCCAACAATGGCAAGGGATGTTTTTTTGTTTTTCAGATCTGAATAGGTGATCATGATTGATGATGGGGGGTTCAGGTTATCAGAGCATCTGAAGTGTGCAGGATGCATGGAAAACATGGATGGTTCAGAATCTGAACGGCTAGTCCTGGAAGAAAAAACTGTCAAGGGATTTTGGAATTGTCATACAACCAGTGCATGCACTGGTTGTAGACAGTGCGCAGTACGCAGGGCACAGTGAAAAACAAGGATGTTGGGAGGATATTTTTGGTAGGAAGCATGGGATAAATTGCCCATGAAGACAGGCGGTTGGAGTGGTTTCCTTAGCGTTCCTTTTCGTCCTTCGTGGTTACATTTCTTTTTTTACCGCAAAGAGCGCGAAGGGCGCGAAGAAAGGCAGAGACTTCCCAAAGCCCATGAGGTTTTTTTTCTGCGCCCTGCGCACTGAGTACTGCGCCCTTTAGTTGTTACTTGAACTGCAAAATAGTAGAGGTAACGTTTTTTTACCTGTAGTGTTACCTCCACTTGTTTTGGAAAAATTTTGGGACCATTTTTGTCCATAAAAAAGTCCCAAATTGATCCCAATTTGGTACCAATTTGGGATCAAAATAATCCATGAATCACCATTGCTAAGAGGGGCAAAAACAACTTTTTGGAAGTACGTGTATTTCCCTTGGCGTTCCTTGCCGCCCTTCGTGGT
Organism: Desulfoplanes formicivorans; assembly: GCF_001748225.1. Classification (NCBI taxonomy): domain Bacteria; kingdom Pseudomonadati; phylum Thermodesulfobacteriota; class Desulfovibrionia; order Desulfovibrionales; family Desulfoplanaceae; genus Desulfoplanes; species Desulfoplanes formicivorans. Next base: position 244,586 of record NZ_BDFE01000004.1, on the reverse strand, counting down.
TCGATCCTTTTTTTACCGCGAAGGGCGCGAAGGGCGCGAAGAAAGGCAAGAACTTTTCAAGAACGCACAGAATTTTTTACTGCGCCCTGCCTACTGCGCACTGTGCACTTTTTAGTGTCCTGCGCACTGAGTTCTGTGTACTTGAGTTCCTGCCTACTTTAGTATATATCAACAAAAAAATGATAGAAGTAACATGTTTCATGAAATGGTGTTACTTCTATCATTTTCAGCCAATTTGATTTCATTTTGATCCATAAAAACAATCAAATTTTTATATCTACTTTGGATCAAAATGATTTTAATTCAAAATGATCGTGTTTTGGTCAATCTGATATATTTACTGATCAGATTGGCAAATATTAATACGGATAATGATCTCGTTTGGTGCCTTTTGTTGTATTGTAGTAGCTGTATTTAATTTTACTTTATTCCTCTCGATATTGTTTGTAGACTTCATGTTTCGACTTGTTTTACATGAAGAATCGCAATCATCCAGTCCAACTACTTTTTTGATGGCCGCATCTACATCAGTGTAGTAATTCCAAAGGCTTGATGTAGACATATTGTTCCGTCTTGCGACATTTTTCAGGGTGTCCTTGTTGCGGATAAGGTCCATAACGGCATCATACCTTACTTCAGGGGCAATTCGAGGTCTTTTCTTTTTCATAACGTTCCTGATGTGGTTTGAGGTTTTATAAGCTCTTGATGCATTGAATTATCAATTTTTTGTAGTTGTTAGTGTTTTGGTAGATTCCGATTTGTTAAAAAAAGCCTTGGCGAATAGTTTAAGTTGCGGCCACTGTTGAGCGCCCGTTTCTACAAGATGGAAGAAACGGCAAGCCATGTATTTTTCTTCGATCGATTTCATGTGGTCCATCAGATCCATACAACCCCAAGCGTGCTTCCTTGCGTGGTTGGGAGTCATGACAATCCTGTATACTATATTGTTCTTGTTGATTTTTTCCAACAGTTGATTCAAGTCCATCAAGTCGATCGTGATCTTGGATTTTTGAGATATATTTTTTGTCTCCTGCTGCATCTTTCGTTTGAATTCGTTCAAATCTTCATTGTTCTGATATTCAAAAGTTCGACGTGTACTATATCTATTGATATCTTGCATTACTTTAACCTCTTCTGTTAATGTGAACAAATTAAACTGCCTTTTCCAGGGAATCCTTGCCTTGGTACTGGGACATCCAACTGATCAGCTTTGACGCTTGTATTTTTGATAAGCGTTCAATTTTGTTTATACTCGGATCAAAAATTTTTTTCATAACTTCAAGTACATCCAAATTTCGTTCCCGAGCCATTTGTTCAATGGTTTCAATTTGCTTTTTTGTTGCAATATCTTCTCCTTTTTCATTGCATTTGCCGTTTTTTATTTCGTTTTTGCGCGTTGTGCATTCACCTCCTTTCTTTTCAACTGTATCATTGTAATGGGTTGCTTGTTCTCCGTCATCGTCTTCTGACGCTATACCTATCATTGCGCACAAAGAATAACGTCGTGCATACGTTAGCGCAGAGCCGAAAGTTTGAGGATTTTTCATCGAACACTCAATGGGATAGTCGCTTTCAATCCATTCTCCGCTTCGGCCATGAATGAGCCGGGTAAAAAGATGAACTCTTCCATCGTTGTCAGTCTGGACGGTTTGTACTATTGCAAGACAATTATCTGTGAGAGATTTTCGACAGGCATCAAGGCAAGACGCCAGGGTAGAATAGCGTGACGAATATGTCGTATTGACGGAATCTTTTTTAGCAAACCCCATTGCGCTTTGGGCACAGGAAAGTGCCATGGCCAAATTCCCGATTTGTTGACTTTGACAAGGATGTCTTTTTATAGTTTGTTTTGTCTTGTTTTTCATAGACTCACCCTCTGCTAGCGTTTGCCTGGTGGTAAAAGATGACACGTTGGGCATCGAGCAGAGCGCAAGCATCTGAGATGTCCATGATCGTGCGGTCAAGTTCTTTGCAAAGCTCTGGCATTTCTATGTCGGCAGGCAGTCGATCGAGTCTGAAGGCAATATTGACAAGTGCTGCTTTTACCTCTTCCAAGCCCGCATCCAACTTTGACAAAGCTTTTCTCATTTTTTCCTCCTTGAAGAATGTTCCTTTTCCGTAGCAACAAAAAGAACATAATAAACTAAGACAAATTTGTCAAGCTATAATATGATATTTTGCTAAATTAATTTGGAGTCGCCATGCTGAAAAGCAAGCTTGAACATCTTATGAAAGCGAAGGGCATGACAATCAGAGCCTTGGAGCAACGGTCAGGAGTTAATAATGTTACTATCCTCAAAGCACGCAAAGATTCCGAAATTTCGCGTTGCACTCTTGCCACTCTTGAAAAATTAGCTCACGCTCTTGATGTATCTGTCCACGATCTTTTTGACGACGAAAAGCCTTTGGTTGCTGATGAAGACATTACAATTCGTTTTGAGAATATTGAAAAACGCATCCAGTCTATTGAATCCAAACTCAAACTCTTTTCATCTGATCATTCTTAATGTTGCATTCATCCTCAATTAGGCAGAAGTGCCTTGCAGGTTCTCCTGTTTCTTGGAAGGCAAATGCTATTGATACGATGAACATACCATTTGGGATGCTTCAATTTTTTTAAAGATATATATTAGCTGGTTAACTTTCATTGTGTACCACTTGTTTACAATATTAGATCCATCCGTAAGCATTGTCCCTTTCTATGAAAAACAAATGGCCTGGCAGATGTATATTTCTGCCAGGCCTTCATGGTTTGTTTGCTAAAACGTTATGAACGCTATGGTCCAGGTCTTGCTCTGATTCATCTAACGTACTTTAAAAACTTCATTTCTTTGTCATAACTAACACTTGACAAAATATACTCTTTATCATGTGTTACCTCTACTTTAAAAAATTTCAAAAAATTTCTACTGTGTATGTTACTTGAACTACAAAATAGTAGAGGTAACGCTTTTTTGGTTGTAGTGTTACCTCCACTTATTTTGGAAAAATTTTGGGACCATTTTGATCAATAAAACAGTCCCAATTTGATCCCAAATTGGTCCATGAATTAACGATGCTGCGAAGAAAGAAAAATTACTGCTTGGCCGTATATGTATTTTTCTTGGCGTCCCTTGGCGTTCTTTGTGGTTTCCATTTCTTTTTACCGCGAAGGGCTCGAAGGGCGCGAAGAAAGGCAAGAACTTTTCAAAAAATCACTGAATGTCTTTCTCTATGAACGTGAGAACTGAAAATGCTTTGGATGCTGGGTGTGGACAAGAAGTCCTTCTTGACGTTTTGGGTGAGCTGGGCGGTTCACTTTCTTTTTTTCACCGCGAAGGGACCAAAGGGCGCGAAGAAAGGCAAAGAATTTTCAAAAACGCCGCAAATTTTTTTGGTGCACTGTATGCTTTAAAAATTTCATCCCTTTGTCATAACTAACGCTTGACAAAATATACTCTTTATCATGTGTTACCTTCACTTTAAAAAATTTCAAAAAATTTCTACTGTGTATGTTACTTGAACTGCAAAATAGTAGAGGTAACGCTTTTTTGCTTGTAGTGTTACCTCCACTTATTTTAGAAAAATTTTGGGACCATTTTGATCCATAAAACAGTCCCAATTTGATCCCAAATTGGTACCACTTTGGGATCAAAATGGTCCATGAATTAACGATGCTGCGAAGAAAGAAAAAAATTACTGCTTGGCCGTATATGTATTTTTCTTGGCGTCCCTTGCCGTCCTTCGTGGTTACCTTTTTATCTTTTACCGCGAAGAGCGCCAAGGGCGCGAAGAGAGGCAAGACCCTTTCAGGAAAGCACAGAATTTTTTACTGCGCCCTGGAAACGGTGAAGGATTCTGGCATGGCGTTCCTTGTGAGCTGGGTGGTTTTTTACCGCTCAATGCACTGAGGGACAAAGAGGAATATGTTCCAACGTTATGGGTCCACCTCATGTATTTTTCCTTCGCGTTCCTTCGTACCCTTCGCGGTTAATCTTTTTTTTCTACCGCGAAGGACGCGAAGGGCGCGAAGAAAGGCAAGAACTTTTCAAGAAGGCACAGAATTTTTTACTGCGCCCTGGAAACGGTGAAGGATTCTGGCATGGCGTTCCTTGTGAGCTGGGCGGTTTTTTACCGCTCAATGCACTGAGGGACAAAGAGGAATATGTTCCAATATTATGGGTCCACCTCATGTATTTTTCCTTCGCGTTCCTTCGTACCCTTCGCGGTTAATCTATTTTTTCTACCGCGAAGGACGCCAAGGGCGCGAAGAAAGGCAGAGAGTACCCAAAACCCACGGGGTCTTTTTACTGCGCACTGCGTACTGAGTACTGCCTACTTATTCCAACCTTTTCTTGACGATATGTCCGTGTCCGGGTGATATGGCGGGGTTATGTGTCCTATCCTTGTTTGAACCATGATTTGAGGAGATTGTGCCATGCGTGTGGCTGTCGTTTCTGATACCCATCTTCACTCCCCTGACAGCAGGTTGGAGGCTTTGTACCGGCGGCATATGGCCGGAGCGGATGTGCTTATTCATCTTGGGGATATGGTGGGTGAGGAGATGGTTGATTTTTTCCATCAGCATCCACGGTTCTACAGCGTGCGTGGCAATTGCGATGGGGGCTTGTGGGCCATGGATGTTCCCGCAACCCGTACCCTGACATTGGAAGGTTGCAGGATGGGAGCTGCTCATGGGTGGGGGCCACGTGAGCTTGTCTGGAAGACCGTTGCTGACTGGTTTGGACCGGGATATGACCTCATTCTGTACGGGCATACCCATAAACGGGATGAGCGGAGTATCCCTGACGGTCCTTTGGTACTCAATCCCGGTTCCCTGCTGGCTCCTAGGGATGGGTTGCCGGGCATGGCCATGCTGGAGATGGTGCCTGATGCTCTTCCCCGGATTACCTGGATCGATATTTCTGCCTGAGCGCATATCGGTCAAAATTCGGCTTTTCATAAACAAACCGCGGCAGACATGGTCCATGTCTGCCGCGGTTTGTTTATGAGTGTATCTTACAGGGTGCAATCAGTTTTCAAGAACCCGTTCATTCATGATTTCAACGTGTGACTTGGCTCGCAGGGAGTTGAGCAGGGCAGAGAGCAGTTCCTGCTTGCGGGCCTGTTCCAGGGTCATGGTCCAGTAGGAGGCTTCCTTGTCCCAGGCGTCGGTGTCGGGTTTGATGCGCTGGTTCAAACGTGCCAGCACAACCCCATTGGTCACGGGAAAGGTCGTGTCCAGCCAGGTAGTGTCCGTGGTAGCAAAGACCTTTTCAACCAGCTCCGGGTTCATGCCCAGTCCCGGGATAAAGCCCTGCCTGCCAAAGGATTCGCTGGTCTGCACTTTGTGGCCCATATCCTTGTGGGGGTGGGCAAGCAGGTCGGCCAGGGCCTGTTTGGCCTTTTCCAGGGCAATGGCCCGGGCTCCATCCTGCTTGAGGGCCGAAATGATTTGAGGTTTGGCCTTGCCCAGTTCCAGGGTATGGGCCGGCTCTTCAGCCACCTTTTTGGCCAGAAGATATCCGTCTTCCAGCAGAATGGGCGCTTGGGTTGTCTCGTCTTTCATGAGCCCAAACAGGGTGTCCACTGCATCGGCAGAAAGCTTGAGGCTTGCCGGACCCGTGGTCTGGGTGAAGAACTCTGTTGTCTGGACGGCCAAGCCCAGTTCTTCGCCCACGTGCGCAAGATCCTCGCCCGTGATGATCATTTCCAGGGCCTGGTCCACAACGTCCTGAATGGTATCGGCAGCCTGTTCCTTGGCCAGGTGGACGCGGATGTCGTCATGCACTTTGTCCAGGGGGCTGATCCCTTCGGGCTTGCGATCTTCCACCTGGATCAGGTGGAAGCCAAAGGGGGTTCTTACGGGTTCGCTCACTTCTCCTTTTTGCAGGGCAAAAGCGGCCTGTTCAAAGGCAGGCACCATGCGTCCCCGTGGAAACCATCCCAGATCGCCTCCCTGAGCCCGGCTCGGGCCCTGGGAAAAGGTGGTTGCCAGCTCGGCAAAGGGAGTTCCCTTTTTGTAGCGGGCAAGGATGTCTTCCATTTTGGCCTGGGCCTTTGCCACGTCCTTGTGGTCGGCATCCTGGGCAACCTTGATGAGGATATGCCTGGCCTTGATCTGTTCTTCCTGCCTGAATTCGCTTTTGTGGGCCTCGTAATAGGCCTTGATGGCGGATTCGGGAATATCCTCCCGGCCCGCCAGGGTTTCGGGTTCCAGGCGCAGATAGTCGATTTTGATCTTGGCCGGAACGGCAAACTCATCTTTGTGGGCGTTATAATATGTTGTGATCTGTTCCTCGGTGGGCTTGACCTGGTCAAGATAATCGGCCTGGTTGAACAGGATGTAGTCAATGCGGGCCTGTTCCCTGGCAAACAAAAAGAAATCCTTGGCTTCCTGTTCACTCACCGTGCCTGCAAGGGAGAGGTACTCCTGGACCTTGCGGGTTTTGAGATCCTGGGCAAAGCCCGTCTCGAACTGGGCCGGTGTCATGCGGTTGGCTCGCAGCAGAGACTGGTAGCGGTCCTTGTCGAACTGTTCGGTCTCGTTCAAAAAGACCGGCATGTGCATGATGGCGTTGCGAAGCTCCACGTCGGAAACCGTGATCCCTTCCTGCTTGGCCAGTTGCAGGAGAAGCTCCTGGTTGATCATGGCGTCGAAAACCTGCTTTTTGAAATGCATGGCCCGGATGTCCTCGGAGGACAGATTGGGGCGTTGCTGCCGGAGGTTTTCAAGGCGCTTTTCATATTCCTGCAAAAAATCCTGGATGGTGATGGTCTGATCGTTGACCTTGGCCAGGACATTGGCACTGTTATTGTTGAAGCTGCCCACGCCCCAGAACACGAAGACCAAGACGATGAGTCCGAACAGGAGCTTGACCCCCCATGATTGCGAGTGCTGACGGATGATATCGAGCATTGTTTCTCCAAAATGGCGGTTGTCGAAAAATATGTAATCCAAGACATGAACATCCTTGGACATTCCATGGACGCCCATGTCTTGGAAACGGGCAAAAAGATGCTGGCTACACGTTATGAGGTTGATGCTTTAACAAAGTTGAGCAGGCCGCCAACCCTGATAATGGCAATGTCCTTGTCGGTCAACTCGTGGATCAGGGAAATCGTGGTCCCGGTATCCAGCCGGGCGGGTATGGGCTGTCCCGGCTGGATGTGGCCTGTGGATAACGAAATGGTCGAGCCCGGGGCCACTAGATCATAATCGTCTGGCCTGGCAAAGATGAGGGGCAGAATGCCGAAATTGATCAGGTTGGCCATGTGAATGCGGGCAAAGGACCTGGCAAGGACAAGACGAATCCCCAGGTGTCTGGGAGCCAGGGCCGCGTGTTCCCGGCTGGAGCCCTGCCCGTAGTTTTCTCCTCCCACAATGATGCTCTCCTTGGCCTTTCTGGCCCGGCGGACAAATTCCTTGTCCGTTCGGGAGAACACGAACTCACTGATGGCCGGGATGTTGGAACGCAGGGAGGTGATTTCCGCGCCACCCGGAAGGATGTGGTCCGTGGTGATATTGTCCCCCACCTTGAGGGTCACGGGCAGAGTGAGATTATCTGGCAGAGGCGGGAAGGTTTCCAAAGGCACGATGTTGGGCCCGCGAACAATGGAAACCTCATGACCGTTTTCCGGCGGGAAAATGAACATGTCCCTGATGGAGGGAATGTCTTGGGGAAGATCGGGACGGATGATTTCGGTACCCCATGTGGCCGGATCGGTGAAGGCACCGTGCAGGGCGCAGTAGGCTGCCGTGACCGGGCTTGCCAGGTACACCTGGGCATCAAGGGTGGCACTGCGGCCTTCGAAATTGCGGTTAAAGGTGCGAACGCTCACCCCGGCGGAGCAGGGAGAACCGCCCATGCCAATGCACGGACCGCAGGCGCATTCCAGAAGGCGGCCGCCCGCATCAATGATCGGTTCGAGCAGCCCGTTTCTCAGGAGCAGTTTAAGCACCTGCCTGGAACCCGGGGCAATGAGTACGTCTGTGGTCTTGGCTGTTATGCGGCCCCTGAAGATGGTCGCCACCTGGGTCAGGTCGGCGTAGGAGGAATTGGTGCACGAACCAATGGCCACCTGATCCACCTTGAGCCCGGCCAGTTCCCGTACAGGCACCACCTTGTCGGGCATGTGGGGGGCAGCCACGAGCGGTTCCAGCTTGTCAAGATCAATGATGATCTCCCGGTCGTACACGGCGTCTTCATCAGCACGCAAAGGGACAAAATCCTGTTCACGACCCATGGAGCGCAAAAAGGAGCGGGTATTGTCGTCCGAAGGGAAGACCGAGCCTGTTGCACCCAGTTCTGCCCCCATGTTGGTGATGGTGGCCCGTTCGGGCACGCTCAAGGTGGCTACGCCCGGCCCGTCGTATTCCATGACCGCACCAACACCTCCCTTGACCGAGAGCTCACCCAGAAGATGCAGGATGATGTCCTTGGCTGTTGCAAATCCCTGAAGGCGACCGCGCAGATAAATGCGAAACACCTTGGGCATGGGCAGGGTATAGGGATGTCCGGCCATGGCCAGGGCAACGGAAAGGCCTCCGGCTCCCATGGCCAGGGCGCCGATGCCCCCGGCCGTTGGCGTATGGCTGTCGGAACCAATAAGAGTGGTTCCGGGTTTGGCAAAATTTTCCAGATGGAGCTGGTGGCAGATGCCTGTGCCAGGCGGTGAGAAAACTATCCCGTAGCGGGCGGCAACGGATTGGAGAAACCGGTGGTCATCCGGGTTTTTAAAGCCCATCTGCAAGGTGTTGTGGTCCACATAGCTCACAGAAAGGTCGGTCTTGACACGGTCAACTCCCATGGCCTCAAGCTGCAGATAGGCCATGGTGCCTGTGGCGTCCTGGGTCAGGGTCTGATCGATTGTAAGGGAGATCTCCTGTCCGGAACGCATCTCGCCGGCAACCAGGTGATCGGCTATGATTTTCTGGGTCAATGTGCGGGGCATGGCCTTTCCTTGATGTTGGCCGCTTTGTTGTGCAAGGGATTCCATGCAGGACGGTCAGGCAGAACATGTCCCTGATGGATGATCTGACAGGCCATGGAAGCGTCTGCACAAGAACGGTGGGCGTTTATTGGTCGAAACGCAACCGGGCAATCTTGTTTTTTCGAAACAGGATTTCGGTTTTGAGGCGCAAGGCATCCTGTTTGAGCTGGAATATCTCCTGATGATGGAAGATCCCGCGGGCGGGATCTTCCTTGGTCATCAACTCGCTGGCCTTGGCCTGGCAGGCGGCCTGTTGTTGGGTCAAATCGGCTATTTCTGCTTCAAGCTCTTCAATTGTTGGTAATTTTGATTCGTTTGCGTTTGGGCTCATGGGAAACCTTGGGAGAACCGGTTGGCTTGGACCGCATGACATCCTGCGGCCGGGGAAGGTTGTTGAATGTGATCCAGAAGTCCGGCCAGATGGCCGTGAGTTCACCGGGATTGGCCAGACAGATGCCCGGCACGACAAAGGAGGCCATGACATAGGCCACGGTCCACAAGGGGGATGGGCTTTCCCAGGCATCGGCCGGCGGTGTTGTCCGTGAAGACAGGGGGCGAATATCAATGCGGTCGTTGGTGATGGTGTGATCAACCCCGAGGAAGCCGAGAAAATCTTCCACATGGTTGAGCTCACTGGTCAGGGGATCGCATTTGATGGTCGCGTTCTGGGTCACGCCAAGACACATGGCCGTGACCAGGGGAAGCAGAAACTGGCGTTTGGATACGTCTACATACACCCCGGCAGGACGTCCCTCACAGGAAGACTCCACCCCTTGCTCGGTGGTATGCAGGTCAATGCCGAATTCCGTGAATGTGGAGGCTATGGACAGGTGCTGATCCGACTGCTCGATCCATTGTCCGCGCAATTGGGCCTTGCCGCCCCTGAAAAAGGGCAGGGCCAGCAGGTAACTTCCCAGAGATCGGTCAATGGGGATGGTGACCTGGTTGGTTTTGCACCGGGGCGCTTTGGGAGAGATGGCTATGCGGTTTTGGTCCACATGCAGGGGGATGTCGAACTGGCCGAGGATGGGGGCAACAGCGTCGGCCACCTCCCGGGCCAGATCCTTGTTTTTGAGGGTCAGGGCGATTCCCTTGGGGAAAAGGGGGGCGCTGACGGCCAGGGCAATGATAAAGGATGATTCCACATCCCAGGGGACTTCCACGCTGTCGGGCAGGTGTCCGGCCGTTTCAAAGCGCACGGGTAGCCCGTTGGCATGGGGGTCGATAATGGTCAGCCTGGCTCCCAGCTGCGGGAGAAATTTCTGCACGGCGCGCAAGTCGAACAGCTTGGTACTTGAGGTGCCGGTAAATTTGATCTGACCGGGTTTGGTCAGTCCCTGGCACATCAGCAGGTAGAAATTGAACAGGGAACTGCCACAAAAAATGACCTTGCCATCCATGGAGAAATCCCGGGAGGGCCGGCTCTTGAAGGTCGTCTGGTCCCAGGCAAGGGATGCTCCGGCCTGGTTGAGGGCCTTGATCAGCTCGATATTCACGTCACTGGTCTGAAAATGACGCAGGGTGAAGGATGATGAACAATTGACGGCCAGGGCAATGGCCATGCGCGTCTGCAGGGTGTCCCGGGGGCCCTGGATATCGATCTGCAGGGGCTGTTTGCGCGGGTACATGCAAAAGGCGCCGCGGGATTTGCCGCCCTTGTGTTCGGCCTGGGCGTACGCAAGGGAGTTGATGATGAGGAAGAGCTTGCGCAGATTGGCCTTGTCCAGGCCCTCTTTTTCAAAGGCCTTGCTCCAGATGGCCCACAAGCGTTTTTCCTGGGTCGCATCAATCACGGAAACCCGCTTGCGCTTGCGCGATCCAGCGGCCTTGGCCAGCAGCCGGGTTCGTTCACCCACCAGCTCGGCGATTTGTGCATCCAGCAGTTCAATCTCTTGGGAAAGAGACATGGTATTGGTTCGTTGGGAAGGGTTCATGGAGACCGCCTGAAAATGGGATGTGATAAATGTGCATACTAATGATAACAAGCCCGAAACTCAACTGTTTTGTTGCCATGAACGCGGTTTTCCGGCCATGTCGCCGTGTAAGATGTCAGATTCCTTTACAGGGTGTCAAATGGAAGGGGCCGAGTTGTGAAAAGGCGAACAAGGCCGGGATGGCCAACACAGGTATTCCGGCAGGTTAAATCCATGTATGACCTGGCATCCGCGTTGCTTACATCGGTGCGGTACCTGGATGGTGAACGGGAACTCGTGAAGGCATAAATAGTGTATTTTCAAATGGTTAGTCTGAACATGATAAAAAATTCACAAAATGCTTGAAATCGATTCCCTTTCGCTGTAAACAGGAGTCGCTTTATTTGCTGACGTCGATACAGACATACACATGTCCCACATTGAAAGGAGGTTCAATTATGGCATTGGTTGCACCACATGGTGGTAAAGGTTTGGTTTGTGCTCTTCTTGAAGGTGACGAACTTGTAGCCGAGCAGAAAAAGGCCGAAGGCCTCAAGCGTATCGCCATCTCCCCCCGGGCAAAGGGTGACTTGATCATGATGGGTATCGGCGGGTTCAGCCCCCTGACCGGTTTCATGAACAAAGCCGACTGGAAGAGCGTTTGTGACAATTTCACGCTGACTGACGGGACCTTCTGGCCCATTCCCATCACCTTGGACATTTCCGCTGAAGACGCCGCCGAGATTAAGGAAGGCGATGAGGTCGCTCTGTGGGATCCCAAGAAAGATGTCATGATGGCCACCATGAAGGTTGAAGAAAAATACGAGATGACCGAAGCCGACAAGCTCTACGAGTGCGAAAAGGTCTTCAAGGGTCATGGTGAAGACTCTCAGGGCGATTTCATGAAGGTTGCCCTTGAAGATCATCCCGGCGTCAAGATGGTCATGGCTCAGAAAGAGTTCAACATTGCCGGTCCGGTCAAGGTTCTCTCCGAAGGCGATTACCGCGAAAGGTTCCCTGGCTGCTACATGACTCCTGCCGAAGCCCGTGCCATTTTCGAAGAGCGCGGCTGGTCCACGGTTGCCGCTTTGCAGCTGCGCAACCCCATGCATCGTTCCCACGAATTCCTGGCCAAGATCGCCATTGAAGTGTGTGACGGCGTTTTCATCCACTCTCTCATCGGCAACCTGAAGCCCGGCGACATCCCGGCTGAAGTCCGCATCAAATGTATTGACACCTTGATCGACAACTACTTTGTCAAGGACAACATCGTTCAGGGCGGTTATCCTCTGGATATGCGTTATGCCGGTCCCCGCGAAGGCCTGCTCCACGCTACCTTCCGTCAGAACTACGGTGTCAACAGAATGATCATCGGTCGTGACCATGCCGGTGTCGGCGATTTCTACGGTCTGTTCGAGGCCCAGGAAATTTTCGATCGCATTCCCTATGTCAAGGACGGCTGTCCGGATCCGGGCAAGGCCCTTCAGTGTCAGCCCCTGAAGATCGACTGGACGTTCTACTGCTTCAAGTGTGACGGCATGGCCTCCATGAGAACCTGCCCCCACACCAAGGAAGACCGCGTCATCCTTTCGGGAACCAAGCTGCGTAAGGCCCTTTCCGAAGGCAAGGATGTTCCCGATCACTTTGGTCGTGACGAAGTCCTGGTCATTCTGCGCGATTACTACGAGAACCTGACCGAAAAGGTTGAGGTCAAGATGCAGAAGGCCGCCTCGGGCGCCGACATGAAATAGACTGTCTTGTAACAATGTCATACAAATGGGGAGAGATCGTGGTGATCTCTCCCCTTGTCAATCCCCATGTTCCCGGGAGGCAACCTGGTGGCATGGATTGAAAAAGCTGCTGGTTGAAAGCGTTGTCAGAGTTGGAAAAACTACTTTGCGATTTTTTTCACTTTCTCCTTGACACGCTATGGGCGGCTTGATAATTCCGCTTTCAAACGTAGTTGAGGGTAATGGAGGGGGAGGCCGAAATTTTCGAGTCTGTCTCTAACACTCACCCAAGGCTTGCTAAGCGGCAACGTGGTTATGTGTTAACAAACTCTATAGTAGGAGGAAATTATGCCAACCTATGTAAACCCGGAAAAGTGTGACGGCTGTAAGGGCGGCGAAAAGACTGCCTGCATGTACGTCTGCCCCAACGATCTGATGATTCTCGATCCTGACGAGATGAAGGCTTACAACCAGGAACCCGAGGGTTGCTGGGAATGTTATTCCTGCGTCAAGATCTGTCCCCAGGGCGCGATCACTGCTCGTCCTTATGCCGACTTCGCACCCATGGGTGGTACCTCCATCCCCATGCGGAGCGCTGAAGACATCATGTGGACCATTCAGTTCCGCAATGGTCAGGTAAAACGTTTCAAATTCCCCATCCGGACCACTCCCGAAGGTTCCATCAAGCCTTATGAAGGGAAGCCCGAAGGCAGTGACCTCGAAGACAGCCTCATGTTCAACGAGACCGAGATTGTCACTCCCAAGGAAGTTCTGAACAAGAAGTTCGACGTTGAAGAAGCCGATCTCAGCGAAACCTGGGTTTCCGCCGCTCACAAGTAGTCGCGCCCGGGGAATTTAATTCGTTTTATCTTTAATACATTCAAGGAGGAGCAAAAATGCCTCGTATTCCTGTAAAAGAAGAGCCCAGAGGGATCGCTCTCGCTGAGCCTACTGTTGAAGAAAAGGAAGTCGATATCCTGCTGGTTGGTGGTGGTATGGGTTGCTGTGGCGCGGCTGTTGAAGCCGTTCGCTGGGCCGACAAGGTCGGTGGCGACATCAAGATTTTCCTCGTGGACAAGGCTGCCCTTGAACGCTCCGGTGCTGTTGCTCAGGGTCTGTCCGCCATCAACACCTACATGGGCAAGAACGATCCCGATGACTACGTCCGCATGGTCCGTACCGACCTCATGCACCTGGTTCGCGACGACTTGATTTTTGACGTCGGCCGTCACGTTGATAACAGCGTCAAGATGTTCGAAGAATGGGGTCTGCCCATCTGGATTCGTGACGACGACGGTAAGATCCTCAACGGTGCCAAAGCCAAGGCCAAGGGCAAATCCCTGCGCAATGGCGACGCCCCCGTCAATGAAGGTAAGTGGCAGATCATGATCAACGGTGAATCCTACAAGTGTATCGTTGCTGAAGCAGCCAAGAACGCTTTGGGTGAAGACCGTTACATGGAACGTATGTTCATCGTTAAGCTGCTCCTGGATGCCAACGAGCCCAACCGCATTGCCGGTGCCGTAGGTTTCTCCGTTCGTGAGAACAAGGTTGTTCTGTTCAAGACCAACGCCATGCTGGTAGCCTGTGGTGGTGCTGTTAACGTATACCGTCCCCGGTCCACGGGTGAAGGTCTTGGTCGTGCATGGTACCCCGTATGGAACGCCGGTTCCACCTACACCATGTGTGCTCAGGTCGGCGCTGAAATGACCATGATGGAAAACCGTTTCGTCCCCTGTCGTTTCAAGGACGGTTACGGTCCTGTTGGCGCATGGTTCCTGCTGTTCAAGGCCAAGGCAACCAACGCCTTTGGTGAGGACTACTGTGTCAAGAATGCTGCCATGCTCGCTCCGTACGAGAAGCGCGGTTATGCCAAGGGCAACATCATCCCCACCTGTCTGCGTAACCACATGATGCTTCGTGAAATGCGCGACGGCCGCGGTCCCATCTACATGGACACCGCCACCGCCCTGCAGACCACTTTCTCCACCATGACCGAGCCCGAGCAGAAGCAGCTTGAAGCCGAAGCCTGGGAAGACTTCCTGGATATGTGTGTCGGTCAGGCCAACCTGTGGGCTGCCATGAACATCGAGCCCGAGAAGAAGGGTTCCGAGCTTGCTCCTTCCGAACCTTACCTGCTCGGTTCTCATTCCGGTTGTTGTGGTATCTGGACTTCCGGTCCTGACGAGGACTGGGTACCCGACGAGTACAAGGTCAAAGCCGACAACGGCAAGGTCTACAACCGTATGACCACCGTTAACGGTCTGTTCACCTGTGCTGATGGTGTTGGTGCTTCCGGTCACAAGTTCTCTTCCGGTTCCCACGCTGAAGGCCGTATCGCCGGTAAGCAGCTGGTTCGCTGGGTTGTGGATCACAAGGACTTCAAGCCCACCGTCAAGGAAAAGGTTGAAGACCTGGCCAAGGAAATCTACCAGCCCTGGTACAATTACACCGAGAACGAAGGTGCTTCCACTGACTGCGTGGTCAACCCCAACTTCATCAGCCCCAAGAACTTCATGATGCGCCTGATCAAGGCCACTGATGAATATGGTGGAGGTATCGCCACAAACTACATCTGCTCCGAGAATTCCCTGAAGACCGGTTTCGAACTTCTGGATATGCTCGAAGAAGACTCCATGAAGCTGGCTGCTCGTGACCTGCACGAACTGCTGCGCTGCTGGGAAAACTACCATCGTCTGTGGACCGTTCGTTTGCACATGCAGCACATCATGTTCCGTAAGGAAACCCGTTACCCCGGTTTCTACTATCGTGCAGACTTCATGGCTCTTGACGATGCCAAGTGGAAATGCTTCTGTAACTCCAAGTACAATCCTGCTACCGGTGAGACCGTTGTCTTCAAGCGGCCTTACTACCAGGTCATCCCTGATTAATAGGGCATGTTAAATAACTGCGGGCCGTTATGGCCCGCAGTTATTTTATGTTCATGAAATGGTCTATGCCAAAGCTATGACATCAGGGTTCTAGTTTCGGCCTAGGCCATTTTGTTCGTGTTATGGATGCATAAGATTGTTCCCCTGGAGGAAGATAATGTCTACAAGCAGCATTTTAGTAATTGGTGGGGGATTCAGTGGGATTACCGCCGCACTGGAGGCTGCAGAAGTGGGTCACGAGGTGTTTCTTGTTGAAAAGAGCCCTTTTCTTGGTGGCCGCGTTTCGCAGCTGAACAAATATTTCCCCAAATTGTGTCCTCCGTCATGCGGACTGGAAATCCAATTCCAGCGACTGAAAAAGAACCCCAACGTGAAGTGTTTTACCCTGGCCGAGGTGACTGCGGTCTCTGGTGACGTGGGCAACTATGAAGTCACCGTGAAGGTCCGTCCCCGCCATACTGCGCCCCAGTCTGTGGAGCTCGGTGACCTGGCCGGGAAGCTTTCCAAGGACGTTGAGGACGATTTCAATTTTGGCCTGAGTACGCGTAAGGCCGTGTACAAGGATGTCCCCTTTGCCTTTCCGCCCCGTTACGTGGTGGACACGGACAATCTGACGGATGCGGACCAGGCGGTCCTCGCCCAGAACGAGTACATCGACATGGGTGAAAAGGAAAAGGACATTACCCTTAATGTCGGGAGCATTGTCATTGCCACGGGTTGGAAGCCCTATGACGTGACCAGGCTGACCCTTTTGGGCGCCGGTCAGATTACCGATTGCATCACCAACATGCAGATGGAAAGGCTTGCTTCGCCCAACGGACCGACCAATGGCAAGATCCTGCGGCCTTCGGACAAGACCGAGCCCAAGAGGATCGCTTTTGTCCAGTGCGCTGGTTCGCGGGATGAAAACCATCTTTCCTATTGTTCGTACATCTGCTGCATGGCCTCTCTCAAACAGGCCGAATATGTTCTTGAACAGTATCCCGATGCCGAAGTGTCCATTTTTTACATCGATCTGCGGACACCGGGCCGGTATGAGAATTTTGCCAGAAAAGTCCTTGCCCACGGCAAGGTCCGGGCCGTCAAGGGCAAAGTGGCCGAGGTCAAGGAAGAGGCAGGCAAGGTCTGGTTGACGGTTGAGGACGCTGTTGCCGGCAACAAGTCGACCGACAGTTTCGACCTGGTCGTTCTTGCCACGGGAATGCAGCCCAGTGTTGCAGGTCAGGCGCTTCCCCTGGATCTTCCCCAGAACGATGAAGGATTTCTGGTCAGTGATGAAGCAAAGGGCATTTTTGTCGCAGGATGCGCTGGGCGTCCCTTGGATGTCATGAAATCGGCACAGTCCGGTACAGCTGCGGCCATGAAAGCCATTCAGACGGTGAGAGGGAGGTAGTCAGATGGCCGAGAAAATCGGTGTATATTTTGATAGCGCAAGTATCGGACAGTTCCTTGATCTCGAGGCCCTGGCCGAAGGTGTGCGCGCTACGTGGGGAAATCTTTGCCCTGTGGTGAAGATTGTCCCGCATCTGGTAGGTAATGAGGGTAAGGCGCTGATCCAGTCGGATATTGATGAGGGTCTCATCGACGCCGTGTGCGCTTGCGGGACGTCGCCTCGCGTTGACGGCGATTTCTTCAATTTTGGTCCTTCCATTCTGGTGCATCGGGTCAATCTGCGTGAACAATGCGTGCTTTCCTATGAAGATCCCCAAGGAAAACCCCTTGTTCCAGGCGGTGACGTGCCTGAAGCCCTGATGACCGTTGCCACGGACTATGTGAACATGGGCGTGGTCAACCTGCAAAAGGCCGCCATCCCCGAAGCCGAGGCCCTTGAGGTCACCAAGAAGGTCCTTGTGCTTGGTGGCGGTTGGACCGGGTTGACGGCAGCCCTGGATGTTGCTGGCGCAGGGTATGAAGTGGTTCTGGTGGAAAAGCAGAAGGAGCTGGGTGGATACGCCAAAAAGATGTACAAGACCATTCCCATGCATTTCCCCTATACAGCGGCCGAGGCCACTTCCGTTGACGCCAAGATTGCTGCTGTGGAGGAAAATCCCAAGATCACCGTGCTGACGGGAACCACCCTGGAAAAGCTGGCCGGCATGCCCGGACAGTATACGGCCACCCTCAAGACCGGCAAGGAGGAACAGGAGATTCCTGTTGGTTCAGTTGTCACGGCAACGGGCTGGGTGCCCCAGGACAAGAAATATCTCGAGCCCTTTGGTTACAAATCCTCCAAGAACATCATCACTTCCATGGAGTTCGAGGAGATGGCCAAAGCGGGCAAGATCGCCTGTCCTGCAGACGGCAAGACCCCTGAAAGCGTGGTCTTTCTGCTCGGTTTCGGTGACAAGCTCGCCTCTTTTGAGGCGGAAGAAGCCGCTGCCAAACAGGCCCGTATCGAGGCGGAAGAAGCCGGGGAACAGGAAGAGGAAAATCCCGAAGGACGCAACTTCATCAAGAACGAGACCTGCAAGCACCTTCCCTTTTCCTCGGAAATCACTTCCCTGACGGCCCTCAAGCAGGCCAATTACGTCCGGGAATTTGCGCCAACAGCTGTTTCCTACGTGCTGTATGAAAACATGATGGTTCCCGGGATCAACGAGCTTTACTACAAGGCCGCCCAGAACGATCCCGGTATCATGCTGGCCAAGGGAACCATCACCAGTGTGACCGATGCCGGTGATGGATCCATCATCGTTCTGGTCAACGATACCATTCTGGGTGACAAGATCGAGATCCGGGCCGATCTGGTGGTTTTGCCCACGGCCATGGTTCCCACCACTGCCCTGGATCCGGTTGTCAAACTCCAGTATCGTCAGGGTCCTGCATTTCCTGATCTGGATCTTTTCGACGGCTACTGCGATTCCAACTACATCTGCTTTCCCTATGAAACCCGCCGGACCGGTATCTATTCCGCCGGGTGTGTGCGTCAGCCCATGACCATGGCTACGGCCGAGGTGGACGCCTCGGGTGCGGCCCTCAAGGCCATCCAATGTCTTGAATCAGCCAACCGGGGTATGGCCGTTCACCCGCGGTCCGGGGACATGAGCTATCCCAAGTTCAACCTGCTGCGGTGTACCCAGTGTAAGCGGTGTACTGAAGAATGTCCCTTTGGCGCCCTTGACGAGGATGAAAAGGGCAACCCCATGCCCAACGTGGCCCGGTGCCGTCGTTGCGGTACCTGCATGGGTGCCTGTCCCGAGCGTGTCATCTCTTTTGATGATTACAACATCGATCAGATCGGTTCCATGATCAAGCAGGTCAAGGTGCCGGACAAGATCGAAGAGGGCGGACCGAGATTTATCGTCCTGGCCTGTGAAAACGATGCGTACCCGGCCCTGGATATGGCGGCCATGCGCGGGAACAAGTGGAGTCCCTTCATTCGGGTCATTCCAGTGCGTTGTCTGGGTTCCGTAAACACCATCTGGATTGCCGATGCCATGTCCAAGGGGAATGACGGCTGTCTCCTGCTTGGCTGCAAGTATGGTGAGAACTACCAGTGTCATTTCATGAAGGGTTCGGAATTGTGTAACAAGCGTATGGATAATGTTTCCGAGACATTGAAAAAGCTCGGTATCGAACCCGAACGAGTGGAGCAGGCCCAGGTAGCCATCGACGAGTATGATAGAATTCCCGAAATCATCGATGACTTTGTAGAAAGGATGCTCAAGCTTGGACCCAATCCGTTCAAGGGATACTAGGAGGAATGCTGCTATGTCCAATGCGTTAAAGGTACAGCCCGATCTGCAGTTCGTGAAGGATCTGCAGGACGTGGGCGGAGAGGACGTCAAGAAATGCTACCAGTGCGCAACATGTAGCGTTGTCTGTCCTCTTTCTCCGGCCGACAATCCCTACCCCCGCAAGGAAATGATTTGGGCCCAGTGGGGGATGAAGGATCTGCTGGTCAACGACATCGATATCTGGCTTTGTCATCAGTGCGGAACCTGTTCCACGCAGTGTCCCCGCGGCGCCAAACCTGGTGACATCCTGGCCGCTCTGAGAAACATGACCTACCGGAACCTGGTCAAGCCGGCCGCCATTGGCCGCTGGATGAGCAAGGGAATGTATCTGCCGCTGCTGATCGCCTTCCCTGCCCTGATTTTCGGCATCATCTGGCTCATTCGTGCCGCTCAGCTGGGAACCTTCTTCCCCCTGGTGGATGGTGAGGTCATCTATGGAGCCCTTTTCCCCGGGGATTTCACCATTGATCCCCTGTTCGGCCTGACAGCCCTGTTTGTGATCATCACCTTTGCGGTGGGGATAAACACCCTGATCAAGGGGTGGAACAAGACCGTCAAGAAGACCTTTGTCCTCGGTTACAAGAAGCCGACTCTTACCCAGGCCATTATCGATGTGGTCAAAAACGAAATCATCAACCACGCCAAATTCAGAAAATGCGGCGATGAACCCGAAGATGACGACAAGTTCAAGGGTCATCTGACCCTTTTCTACGGGTTTGTGTGTTGTTTCATCGTGACCAGCATTGTTGCCGGCGCACACTGGGGCGGAAAATTGATCCCCTTTCTTGCGCCCATCGGGCACACTCCGATGGCCCTGTGGAATCCGGTCAAGCTGCTGGCCAATGTTGGCGCCATCCTTTTGCTCATCGGTTTGACGCTGCTCACTCGTCGTCGGATGAATCTTGATCCCAAGACATCCAATTCATCCTTTTACGACTGGTATCTCCTCGGCGTTATCTGGGTCATTGCCCTGACAGGTATAGGAGCCGAGGTCCTCAGGCTGGCTGGAGCACCTGCCTTCTTGTGCTACTTTACCTATTACATCCACCTGGTAAGTGTGTTCATGATGATCGCCTACCTGCCCTGGTCCAAGCTCGGGCATCTGGTGTACAGAACCACGGCCTTGATCTATGCCCGGTATGTTGGTCGGTTGCCCATTGATGAAGAACTCGTCAAACAAGATAATATTTATATCGTCTAATCTTAAAGGAGGAGACCATGTCTGAAGCTCGCAAGATTTTCCCCATAAATACATTCGTTGCTTGTCTCAAAGGTGAGGGCAAGGACGCCAACAAGGAATCCCTGCTGGATATGCTCAATTACATGGTGGGCAAGGATGTTGACCCTGAATTCGAACCCTTTGCCATTGCCTTGACCAAGGCCTGGATTTACGAACAGCATCCCGAGCTGACCAATCTGAGCGCTTCCGGTCTGGCTGCTTTGGGCGAGAACGTTTCCGTCACGCCGTTGCCTGCTCTGGCCGCTGCCGAGGCATCTGGCATTTTCGAACAGCTTGCCGAGTACAAGTCCTCCCTTGCTGCCAAGGATGCCCAGATCGAAGAGCTCAAGGGCGATATCGAGGCCAAGGATGCCAAGATCGCTGATCTGCAAAAGCAGGTCAAAGCCTTTGAAGATGAGAAAAAGGGACACGCTGAAGAACTGTTCATCACCTCTGAAAAGCGCATTGAGGAGTACACCAAGAAGCTCGAAGAACTTCTCAAGGAAGTTGACGAGGTCAAGAAAAACGGTGTTGTGGTTGCCGGTGTTGCTGCTGCTCCTGGTGCTGCCGCACCTGCCGAGAAGAAAGTGGATGAAGACAGCTTTGATTTCGGTGGCTCCAGCTTTGATGACGAAGACTGGTAAACCGATATTATCCCCATGTTCATACGGCAAAAAGGCCTGGAGGGTTTCCCTCCAGGCCTTTTTGCTTGTTGAGGCAGGCGGATGACAACACTAAAGGTTCAGTCACCTTCAATGGATGACAAGGCAACCCAGCGTTCATACAAAGATTCAAGAGAGGCATCAAGGGATGCCAGGCGTTCACCAAGGCGGACATACGAGGAGGGATCTGCAGGGTCCATGGAGGCCGGATCTTCAAGACGCGCCAGTATGGCCTGTTTTTCCTCCTCCAGGGTCTCGATCTTGGAGGGAAGTGCGGCCAGTTCCCTTTTTTCATTGAACGTGAGTCTGGGCGGTCTGTTTGATGTACGTGGTGGTTTGGGCAGGGGCTGTTTGGCCTTGGGTTCCCGGGCCGGTGGGTTGACCGTCCGGGCCGCTGCCGTCTGGCTCAACCAGTCGTCATACCCGCCCACATATTCCTGCACACGGCCCTGACCCTCGAAAACAATGAGGGAGGTGACCACGTTGTTCAGAAAGGTTCGGTCATGGCTGACAAGAAGCAGTGTTCCCGGATAGTTGACCAGCAGGGATTCAAGCAGTTCCAGGGTCTCCATGTCCAGGTCGTTGGTGGGTTCGTCCATGACCAGCACATTGGACGGTTTGGTGAACAATTTGGCCAGAAGCAGTCTGTTGCGTTCGCCGCCCGAAAGCAGGGAGGCTTTGGTGTTGGCGCGGTCCGGCGTGAACAAAAAGTCCTTGAGGTAGCCAATGACATGCTTGGTGCGACCATTGATGGTCACCACGTCATTGCCCTGGGCCACATTGTCCCGCACGGTCTTGGAATCATCAATACCCTGGCGCAGCTGATCGGAATAAAGGATCTCAAGGCGTGTGCCCAGACGAACAGTTCCCGAACGGGGCTGCAGGGAGCCGAAAAGCAGATGCAAAAGGGTGGTCTTGCCTGATCCATTGGGACCGAGAATGCCAATCTTGTCCCCGCGGGTAATAATGGCCGAAAAATCCGCGATCAGAGGCGTGTCGTCATACCCAAAGGTCAGATTGTCCACCTGGGCCACGAGCTTGCCGGATCGTTCGGCTTCCTGGGCGATCATGGTGACCGTGCCAAGGCGGGCGCGACGCTCAGCCTTTTCTCGGCGCAGTCTTTCAAGGGCCCGAACGCGACCTTCATTGCGTGTCCTACGGGCCTTGATCCCCTGACGTATCCATTGTTCCTCTTGGGCAAGTTTTTTGTCCAAACGTTCCCATTGGCGTGATTCTCCGTGTAAAATCTCTTCCTTGCGGCGCAAAAAAGTGGGGTAGTCACAGGACCAGTCGTACAGATGGCCCCGGTCGAGTTCCACAATGCGGTTGGCCACGCGGGCAAGCAGGGAGCGGTCGTGGGTGATGAACAGGAGGGCATGGGGATAGGAGGCCAGAAATTCTTCCAGCCAGGCAATGCTTTCAAGGTCAAGGTGGTTGGTGGGTTCGTCCAGAAGCAGGAGATCCGGCTGACTGACCAGGGCAAGGGCCAAAAGCGCTTGTCGTTTGCGCCCCCCCGAAAGGGTCGTGAAATCAGCGTCGGCCGAGAGCTTAAGCTTGGACAGGGTCTGTCTGATGGTGTGATCCAGGGTCCAGCCGTCTCCCCTGTCAATGATTTCCTGAAGCATTGCCAAACGCTGCAACTGGTCGTGAGAAGGTTCACCTGCCTTCATGGTCGCGGTGAGGGCCGTGTATTCGGCCAGGGCCTGGCCGGTTTCCTTGAGACCACGCGCAACCACGTCAAAGACGCTGCCTGTGATATGCACGGGGACATCCTGGGGGAGGTAGGCCATGGTGATGCCCTTCTGGCAGAAGACGTCACCATCTTGGGGAGTCAGCTCACCATGGATGAGCTGCATCAAGGTTGATTTGCCCACTCCGTTTCGGCCAAGAAGTCCGATGCGATCACCCGAATGGACCACAAGATCTATGGCGTCCAGAAGGGGCTGACCTGTAAAGGAGAGGGAAACACCCTTAAGACTGACAAGAGACATGATGTACGTGCTCCCTGGATGTCATAAAAAAGGAATGGTCGATGACTTGTGTGCGCAAATCACCTGGCGTTGTTGGGGATATGCCGAGGGGCGATCATGTTGGCCGGGGAAAGAATGTCATCAAGCTGCTGCTTAGTGAGATACCCTTTTTCCAGGACAATATCGTACACGGTCTTGTTAGAGGACATGGCTTCGTGGGCAATTTGCGTGGCTTTTTCATATCCGATGTACGGGTTGAGGGCCGTGACCACTCCGATGCTCTTTTCCACCATGGAACGGCAGACATCGGGGTTGGCGGTGATGCCGCGCACGCATTTGTCGGCAAGGGTCATGCATCCTCGACGGAGCATGTCCAGGGAGTTGAAAAGGTTGAAGGCCACGACCGGCTCCATGACATTGAGCTCCAGCTGCCCGGCCTCGCAGGCCATGCTCACGGTGACATCGCTGCCAATGACCTGAAAGGCGATCTGATTGACCACCTCGGGAATGATGGGGTTGACCTTGCCGGGCATGATGGACGACCCCGGAGCCATGCCCGGAAGATTGATTTCGTTGAGACCGCAACGCGGTCCCGAGGAGAGCAGTCTCAGGTCATTGCAGATTTTGGAGAGCTTCACGGCAACCCGTTTCAGAACTCCTGAAAGCTGTACGTACGCACCGGTATCCTGGGTGGCTTCCACCAGGTTGGGGGCCATGACCAGGGGCAGGCCCGTCATCTGGATGAGATAGTCCACAGCCTTGTGCGCGTAATCCGGATGGGCGTTGAGTCCCGTACCAATGGCCGTGCCACCCAGATTGATCTCCCGGACCAGGGATTGGGCCTCGCGTAACCGCTGGATGTCTTCTCCTATCATGACGCTGTACGAGGAGAATTCCTGGCCCAGGGTCATGGGAACAGCATCCTGGAGCTGGGTTCGTCCCATCTTGATGATGTCTGCAAATTCCTCTCCCTTGGCGGCAAAGGCCGCCTTGAGGTATTTCATGGCTTTCATGAGGTCCCTGATCTTGAAGATCAGGGCAATGCGGATGGCTGTGGGATACACGTCATTGGTGGACTGGGACATGTTCACGTGGGTATTGGGGTGAATCGTGTCATAATCCCCCTTGCATTTGCCGAGAATCTCAAGGCCCCTGTTGGCAATAACCTCGTTGGCGTTCATGTTCGTGGACGTGCCCGCGCCTCCCTGGATGGCATCGACCACGAATTGTTCCAAATGCTTGCCCGCGAGGATTTCATCACAGGCCGCAACAATGCCCTTCAAGGGCAGCTCATCCAGCAGACCAAGGTCGTGATTGGTCAGGGCCGCGGCCTTCTTGATAAAGGCAAGGGAACGAATGAGCATGGGATAGTGGGAGATGGGGATACGGGAAATGCGAAAGTTCTGCAGGGCCCTGTAGGTCTGGACACCATAGAGCACATCGTCTGGAACTTCGATGGTTCCGATGCAGTCATGTTCATTGCGTGGCATGGGCGTTTTCCTTGGAAAAAGAGTTGGCAGTTCAACGCAGTTGGATCCGCTACCCCTCCTGGTCAAGAAGTACGGGCAGCCTTGGCAGACAAAGGGGCACGTATGGCCTTGGCGTACGCTGCCATGAATTGATGGCAATCAGGAACGGGTACCGTTCATGGCCTGCATATAATCCCTGTACCGCTTGGCATACGGAGGGAATTGGAAAAAGGCCGATCCGGAAACCAGAATGTCGGCACCAAGACTCACCAGCTCGCCGGCGTTTTCAAGACTTACCCCGCCGTCCACCTGGATAAGAGTTTTGGCTCCCTGGTTCTTGATCATGGCCGAAAGTGCGCTGATTTTGTTGCGGGAAAAGGGAATGAACGACTGGCCCCCAAACCCCGGGTTCACGGACATGACAAGGACCATGTCCAGCTGGGGCAGAAGATAGGAAACCGTTTCCAGGGGCGTGGCAGGATTGAGTGCCACCCCGCACTGACAGCCCTGACGGCTGATTTCACTTACGGTTCGTTCCAGATGGACCGTGGATTCGGCATGGACGCAGATGAGATCGGCTCCGGCATCCACAAACTGGTTGATATACCGTTCGGGCTGTTGGATCATCAGGTGGACATCGAAAAAAAGGCGGGAGCTGGCCCGCAGTTTTTTGATCACCGGTGGACCAAAGGTGATATTGGGCACGAAACGGCCATCCATGACGTCCCAGTGAACCCACCTGAGATCGGCCTGCTCAAGGGCTGCCAGTTCGTGTTGCAGATTGCCGAAATCCGAGGACAAAAGGGAGGGGGAAAGGATCGGGGTCGAGTGGCTCATGATGGTTTCTCGTCGTTCATGGCAAAATCAACCTTGATCTTGAACAGCTTTTCAGCCGGAAGATTGAGGATGGGAATGCCTGTTTTCTCGGTAATGGCGGTCAGGCTGCGGGCCACATCTTCTTGGGAAGGCCCGATCATGGTGAACCAGATGTTCAGATCGTGATTGCGCAGGTAATTGTGGGTCACACCCGGGTGGGCGTTCACCTCGGCCACGAACTCGTCCATGGATGCCTCAGGCACCTTGGCCGCGCACAGGGTGGAATGCCAGCCCAGACGGTTGGAATTGAAATTGGCACCTATACGGCGGATGACGTTGCGTTCCACAAGGGCTTTGACGCGGTCAAGCACCTCGTGTTCATCAAGGCCGACCCGGGCACCGATGTCTGCGTAGGGACGCTTGGTGATGGGAAAATCCGACTGGATGATGCCGAGAATGGCCTTGTCAAGGCTGTCCATACTCATCCCTTCTCCTCTTGCTTGTCCGTTGGCGCCTGGTTGTCTACAGCGCGGGGAATATACGTGCACAAGGGTTCTTCCTTGAGATAATGTCCCTTCATGGTGTGGGCCCGGGCACGGCATCCTCCGCACACCTTGTGGTATTCGCATACTCCGCATTTGCCTTCATAGCTGGATTGATCCCGCAAGGCGAGAAACTGGGGGGAAGAGGTCCAGATGTCCGGAAAACGGGTTGTTTTGATTTGACCGCAATCAAGCTCCAGAAATCCGCACGGCTGGACCTGACCGGTATGGGAGATGAAGCAGAACCCGGTACCGCCCAGACACCCGCGGGTCATGGCGTCAAGGCCGAAGTTGTCCATGTTGACTTTGATCCCTTCTTCCCGGGCCCGCTGGCGCATGATGCGGTAATAATGGGGTGCGCACGTGGCCTTGAGGTGCATGGAGGTGGTTTTGCGGAAATCATAAAACCAGTTGAGCACTTCTTCATACTCCTGGGCATTGATGATTTCATTCCTGATGGCGTCACCCCGTCCCGTGGGCACGAGCAAAAAGATGTGCCAGGCAGCGGCCCCGATATCCTCGGCCAGGTGAAAAACTTTTTTGAAAAAAGGCATGTTGTGTTTGGTCACCGTGGTGTTGATCTGGAACTCCACACCGGCCTTCTTGAGCTCCTCGATCCCGGCCAGGGAGGCCTCAAAAGCTCCCGGTACCCCGCGAAAGTCATCGTGTGAAGGCGCATCCGGTCCGTCAATGGAAATGCTGCATCGCTGGATACCGGACTCCTTGATGCGGGCGGCCATATCGGCATCAATGCGGGTGCCGTTGGTGCCCATGACGCAGCGCAGTCCCTTGGCGCGGGCATAGGGAACCAGTTCAAAAATATCCTTGCGCATGAGGGGTTCGCCGCCGGTGAAAATGATCACCGGATTGCCGGTTTCAGGAAAGGTGTCGATAAGGGCCTTGGCCTCGGCCGTGCTCAGTTCGCCGGGATAGGGCTCTTCATGGGCTTCTGCCCGGCAGTGCTGGCAGGCCAGGTTGCAGGAGCGGGTGATCTCCCAGGCGATAAGGCGCAATGGGGGTGTTTGGCCATGAGGCGAAGCGTTATGCGGATGCGATGCGGGATGTGTTGGATGCATGATTTCTGGTCGGTGCAAAAGGTGAACGCCGGTTAAGGGGGTAACAAAAAAGACGCCAGACCCAGGCAGGTGCTTGCTGCAACCGTTCTGGATCTGACGGTCCCCCGTGAAGGTAGCCACCAACACGGGGGATCTGGTTTACGCAAGCCAGGTCAGGACATCTTCGGCAAAATAGGTCAGAATCAGGTCGGCCCCGGCCCGTTTGATGGAGGTCAGGGACTCCATGACGATTTTTTGTTCGTCAATCCAGCCCAGCTGAGCTCCGGCCTTGACCATGCTGTATTCGCCGCTGACCTGATAGGCGGCCGTGGGCACGTTGAATCCGTCCCGTATGCGGCGCAAGACATCCAGATAGGGCAGGGCGGGTTTGACCATGATGATGTCGGCCCCTTCCTCGAGATCCGCCTCGGCTTCGCACATGGCCTGGCGCAGATTGGCCGGGTCCATTTGGTATGATTTGCGGTCTCCAAATGCCGGGGCTGATTCCGCAGCATCGCGAAACGGACCGTAGAACGAGGAGGCGGATTTGACCGCATAGGACATGATGGGCAGTTCCTTGAAACCGTTTTCATCAAGGATCATGCGAATGGCCTGGATGCGACCATCCATCATGTCCGAAGGCGCGACCATGTCGGCCCCTGCCCGGGCATGGGAAAGGGCGGTCTTTGCCAGGTAGTTCAGGGTGACATCGTTTTGGACGTAGTTGTCTTCCAGAATGCCGCAATGGCCGTGGGAGGTGAACTCGCACATACACACATCGGTAATGACCACCAGGTCGGGAAAACGTGTCTTGAGCCTGCGCACTGCCTCCTGGACAATACCCGTGTCGGCGTACGCCTGGGTCCCCATGGGGTCCTTGTGGGCGGGAATACCAAAAAGAATAACGGCCCGAAGTCCGGCATCAACCGAACGGGCAACCTGTTCTTCCAGCCGGTCCAGGGAAAACTGGTACTGTCCGGGCATGGAGGCAATGGGTTGGGCAAAAGAGGAGTCGCTGGTTTCAACAACAAAATAGGGCTGGATAAGATCCTGGGGACGGATTTCCGTCTCCCGGATCAGGTCCCGCAACGCCGGGGTCCGGCGCAGACGCCGTCCCCGATAAAACGAGGGAGTCATGGCATATATCCTCTGGAAAGGGTTAAGTAGGCATGTGTTTACAGACCGATTTCTTCATCCGTGAGGTAACAGGCCGGGTCAGGAGCCCAGACATCACCATAATAGGCTTCGGCCCGGGCTCTGAAATTGCCGCCGCAGATGGGCAGGTACTTGCACTGGCTGCATCTGCCGGTAACGTATTGTTTCTTGTCTTTAAGCTTGTGCAGTAGTTCAATATTCGGATCAGTCCAGATTTCGGAAAACGGACGTTCCAGCACGTTGCCAAAGGTGTGATTGCGCCAGAACTGGTCGGCATGGACTCGACCGTCCCAGGAAATGCAGCCGATACCGCGTCCGGAATTATTGCCTTCGTTAAATTGCAAAAGTTCAAGAACTTCCTGGGCCCGCTTGGGATTTTCCTTGAGCAGGCGCAGATACACAAGGGGGCCGTCGGCATGGTTGTCAACAGTGAGGATTTCCTTAGGATGACCGGCCTCAAAGAGCTCCCGGGTCAGATCCATGATCTGGTTGACTGTTGCTCTGGTCTGCTCGTGGTTCTGATCTTCCTTGATCATGGACGATCCGCGTCCGGAATAGACCAGATGGTACAGGCACAAACGGGGGACTTCCATTTCCTTGAGTACCTGGAAGATCTTGGGAACCTCCTGGGCGTTCTTGCCGAAAATGGTGAACCGCAGCCCCACCTTGAGCCCTTCGGCCTGGCAGTTGGCAACGCCTTGCAGGGCTTTTTTGTATGCGCCGGGAACTCCGCGAAACTTGTCGTGGATTTCTTCCCCACCATCCAGGGAAATGCCCACATAGGACAGGCCCACTTCCTTGAGTTCACGTGCCATCCGTTTGGTAATCAAGGTGCCGTTGGTGGAGATGACGGCCCGCATGCCCTTGGAAACGGCATAACTGGCCAGTTCGGGAAGGTCCTTGCGAATGGTGGGTTCCCCGCCGGAAAAGAGAATGACCGGTGAACCAAACTGGGCCAGATCATCAATCATGGTTTTGGCCTGGTCCGTGTTGATGGGGTCGGCCCCGTTGGGATCAATGGCCTGGGCATAGCAATGCTCGCATTTGAGATTGCACCGCTGGGTCATGTTCCAGACCACCACGGGCTTCTTGTCCTTGGAGAATTGGAGCAGATTCGAGGGAAGCTGCTTGGAATCCCGTCCGTAACGCAGGGCATCGGAGGGTTCAATGTTTTCACAATAGAGTTTTGAAATACCGATCATGGGTGCCTCATGGTTAAAGCGCAGGGGATGATGTTATTGAAAGACCTTCTGCCATGTCCATCACGACAGGGATCTCTTGTGACATGATGTCTGCCTTGAAAGCATGTGCATGGTTCCTAATATGGAGTGCTCAAAATGGAAAGCCCCTCCTGGGTAAAAAGAAAATATCAATGGTTATAGCATGTTGCATGCGTTGTTTACTGGATGCGGTCCGTGGGCGGTATGGCCGCACCCATGGCCTCGAGAAGTTGCTGCCGGGAGAAAACAAGGTTTTTTTTCAATTGTTTTCGTTTTTCCAGAGAAAGTCGTTTGAATTCCCTGGTGTTGAGAAGGGATTGCAGTTGCCTGATTTCCCGTTCGAGCTTGGTCAGCCTGTGGCTGAGTTGGTGATCCTCGGGACGGATGGTGCCCACCAGACGGGCAAGTTCAAGGATTTCCGAGGTCAATGACGCAAAGGATTCCGGAGCAATTTCCTCGTGTTTGGAGCGGTTGGCTGTCAGATGAGCCCACTTTTTGAGAAGATTGCGAAGCATGGTTTCCTCTCGTTGAATACGAAAAGATACACGTCATCTAGGATGGCTGCACAACTTCGGGTGACATGGTTCCCAGGAGAAAAAAGAGCATAACGAGAAAGCCCGTAAAGAGCACGGGAAGAAGCATGGCCAGCACCACCTTGGTGGTTGTTGTCTGGTGGATGTGCTTGTAGCCGAAAAACGTGGTGACCATGGTCCAGAGGGCGCCGGCCAGGGGGCCCATGAGGGGGAATATGGCCAGTACCATGGGAGCGCTTCCATAGGTGACTGCCTTGAAGGTCCCGACAAATCCTTGGTCAGCGGCCTTGAAGACGACCAGGCACAGGTGGTTTATGCCCACCATGGCAAAGAGCATGACGGTCAGAATCAGCGGGTACATGATCAGGATGAAAGCTGATCCCATGCCCATCATGCCCAGTCCCAGTGCGGCACCACCTGCGCTGTCACCCATCATGGGGACCACGCCTGTCATCTGCCAGAAAAATTGTGCCAGGGCCTGAATTTCGGCGATGAGAAGGTAGAAGACCAGGGCCTTGCCGATTCCCGGACCAAATGTCGAGTTGCCAAAAAACCGGATGGGATGGAGCATGACCTGCTTGATGGTTTCCATAAGCCCGGGGAAAAAGCCGAACTGGTCCAGGTGTTCCCAGGGCACGAGGGACGTGGTCACGGCTTTGTCTTCGGACGGTTTGGTGCCGGATTCTCCCAGGGTCCGGGAATCTTCGGAAGAAGTGGATTCGGGAGTCTGTGCCATGGCAGAAAGGGATTCCCAGATGTCGTCCCGGTCTGTTTCGGACGGGGGGGCCAATGGTTCTTCATTGATGCCAGGCGGTTGGGGTGATGGTACATGCCTGAATGGAAAGCGATGGCCGCATTTGGGGCAGGTTGCTATTTTGGCCTTGGGAGGGATCTTTTCATCTGACACTTGGCGCGCAAAAGAGCATTCCGGACAAACTATCTTCATGGGATAACCTCGTTCGGTCGTGGTTCGCTTTCAGGGACCTGGATGGCCAGGGTCGCCTTGTGGCATATATGCATGGGATGACCATTGGGCATGGGTACACGCAACCCGGGCGTTGCGCTCATCTTTGCGCAACACTTCTGTCCTGGTGCAACGTCGGGTCAATGCACAACCGGTGGAATAGCTGGTCCTGTCCCCTGAACAAGGGGCGTATCCCTTTGGTCGGCGATGATTGTGATGCCGAGGACGACAAGATGGTCAATTTCCATTTCTTGACCATAATCATAGAGAAGGAAAATGAAAAGAGGTAAAAGGGAAGGGAAAAGCCAAAGAGGGTCCGGCCTGGCCGTGCAGGTCATCTCTTCCTGCACGGGCTGGCCGGATCAATGCGATCAGTACAATGATGCCTGGCTGGCAGGGGCGGATGTGGAGTGTTTGGCCCCGGGAAGGATCTCGGCAAATGCCGAGCGGAATTGGGAGAGAATGTGGATGACCTCGTCGATGATCTCGGTATTGAGTTCGATATTGGCCTTGAGCAGGCGTGTGTTGCAGTAAAAATACATGGTGTGAAGGTTTTTGGCCAGTTCTCCGCCCTGCTTGACGTTGAGTGATCCGTCAAGTTCAGCAATGATATCAAGTGCCTTGGAGATCAGAATGCCTTTTTGGGCCATGTCCCTTTCCTTGATCTTGATTTTGGCCCGGTTAAGAAACTTGATGGCCGCGTCATAGAGCATGATGACCAGCTCTTCCTGGGAGGTAGTGGTGACCTGGGTTTTGAGATAGGCTTGGGCCGCATTGTACCGCATGGATGACTCCTTAATCGGACGAGCTCAACTGCTTGATTTGGGTCGTGAGCATTTCCTGAATGTTGCTGTAATAGCCAAGAGTTGATTCAAGGCGGGCAAATTTTTCCCGTAGTTCCTGCTCGTAGTTCTGAAGACGATCCTGTTCGTCGGCCATTCTGTCTTCAAGGTTTTCAATGGTCTCCTGATAACTGTCCTTGAGAATGGACAGGGAACCGGACGATGAGTTGGTAAGCTGACCGAGCAGCGTGGACAGCTGAGAGGTTTTGCCTTCCTTGAGCCTGATGGTGCCTTGGTGGGTTCCTTGGGTCAGGTCGTTGATGGTAATGGCCAACCCCTTGGAAGGGCCGCTCAGGGAAGTCAGTGTATTGCCGGATTTTCCGGATGCACCGTTTGCATAATCGTACAGGGTCCCGTCAATGGTTGCCGAAGTGATTTCCCCACTGGCGTTGACCGTGTAAGAGATGTCGTAGATCCCCGACTGAGTGGTTCCGGAAATAGAAGAATGGTAGCTTATGGCCGAGGTATTAACAGTGGGGGTCAGATCCGCACTGAAGATTTCCATGACGGCTTCGGGATCCTCTTGAAGAGCCTTGTCCAAAGAAGCCTCATCTAGAAGAAAGAGACCAAAAGTTTCAGAGCCTTCGGATGTGTCCGTTGTCAGCCCCACGGCCAGGGCATTGCTGCCAGCAATGTGTTTGCCAATGAGGCTGCTGATGCTGTCTTCATCGGGATCAAACCCGATTCCCCGTGAGGTCAGCACGTTTTTGATATTGCTTGCCATGGAATCCAGGGTATAGCTGCCCGTCAGCAGGGAGGCAGAATTGTCGCTGGTATCGATTTCGGTCAGGGAGCGGATTTTGGTCAGGACCTGGTTGACCTGATCCACAAAGGTCACGATTTTGTCCTTGATGGCCGCCGTGTCTGTACCCGTGGAAACGGTTATGGTTTCACCGGGGGCCGTGGTCTGTTTCAAGCTAAGGGTCAGGCCGGTGATCACGTCGTCAATGCTATTGGAATTTCGTTCGATATAGGAATCAGCATCAACAGGCCAGCCATCCACCTTGATTTTGGCGTTTTGAGCCTCCTGGGTAGTGTCAAAATCCAAGCCCATGGAATCCGGAGCAGAGGTGATGGCCACCTGGTAATCCTGGCCCTGATCCATGCCTCTGAGTTGAAAATGATATCCGTTTTCCGATCCGTCATTGATGATGGCAGCCTTGACCCCCGGATTTTCGGGATCGTTGTTGATCATGTTGGCCAGGGAGGTCAGGGTCATGCCCGGGGTGACTGTAAGGGTGATGGATTTCCCGTTGTAGGTGTAGGCAAAGGTTGCGTCCGATTCGCTGGCATTGAGGCTGGCACTGGCAGAAGAAAATCCTGCTTTGCTCATGATGATGTGATTCTGGGCCAGCTGATTGATTTCAATGGCGTGAGAACCCGATTCTGCATTGATTCCAGGTGTTGCCACAAGGGATGTTTCATCGGACGATGTCGATGTTTTGACCATGAACTTCGCAGGCGTATTCATGTCTGAAATGGTCGTATTCAGGGCCAGGGTCAGGGAATTGAGCTCCTGAATGGCACTGATCTTGGTTTCCCATGCCTTATAATCGTCGGCCATGTTGCTCAGGGATTGGCTTTCCACTTCCATGAGCTGTGTGATCATGGAGTCGAAGTCCGTGCCTGAACCAAGGCCGGTAAAGTGAATGGATCCCGAGGAGTAGGATGAACCGATCAGACTCGAATAATCATCAGACATGAAACATTCCTTGGATCAAAAGGTGGCACGAACAAGTTGGACGCTGTCGTTTCTTGGACAGGAAAATTATGCCCATGCTGTCTTGTCTCCCTGCTGGCCTGTCAGGATTAACCGGGGTGTTCGCGCGAGGCAGGTAATGTCTTTCTTGCGAGGTTGCCTGTCGAGAGGGGAGTGTCAAGACAGTGGCAAAACATGTCATTTCATCCCTAAAAAGCAATATTCAGGCCGATTGTAACAAAAAAAGAGGCCGGGCCGTTATGGCCCGGCCTCCCTGGGGATGGCAATGATCTGATATTAACCCTGGATGAGCTGCAAGGCCATCTGCGGCAGAGAATTGGCTTGGGAGAGCATGGCCACGGCCGACTGGGTTTTGATCTGCTGTCGGGTGAATTCGGTCATTTCCGTTGCAACATCCACATCGGAAACACGGGATTCGGCAGCCTGAACGTTTTCAGCCTGAATTTCAAGGTTGCTAACTGTCGCGTTGAGTCTGTTTTGCAAGGCGCCAAGGTTGGCCCTGATGGTGTCCTTGGAGATGATGGCTTCATCCAGGGCTGCCAGGGCTGCTTCGGCCAGGGACTGGGTGGAAATGGCTGCACCAGCCCCATCAGCCTCGGAACCGATGCCCAGAGCAGAGGCAGTGGCAGTCTGGATTTGGATGTCGTAATAGTCTTCAGCCTTGTCGTTGCCGGTGCCAAAATGGACTCGCAAGGCACCGCTGGAATTCATTGTGCTACCATTGTGATCCGAAGCGGAAAGATTGCCATTGAGCAGATAGATGCCATTGAAGTCGGTGGCATTGGCGATTCGGGTGATTTCCGAAGCCATGGCCTGATATTCCGAGTTGATGATGACACGCTGAGCTGACGTGTAGGTACCCGTGGCGGCCTGTTCCGCAAGTTCCTTCATCCGGATGAGCTTTTCATCGATAACCCCAAGGGCACCGTCAGCCGTCTGGATCATGGAAATCGCGTCATTGGCATTGCGAACACCCTGGTTCAGCGTCGTAATGTCGGAACGCATGAGTTCGCGGATGGCCAATCCTGCAGCGTCATCAGCACCCGAGTTGATCCGCAGGCCGGACGAGAGTCGGTTGGTGGATGTTCCCAGGGCGTCATAGGCATTTCCCAAGTTGCGAGATGCGGTGTTGGCCATGGTGTTGTGATTGATGTAAAGAGCCATAGTTTCCTCCTTGAATGATGAGCGGCATCCGTGCCTTGAATTGCTTGCTTGTATTTACTTTATCGTCCGACAAAAAGGAAACTTTAGGAAAAATGACAAAAAAAGATGTGAGACATTGTACCCAGGATATACTGTCCAAGCGGTCTTTGAGAATAAGAACGACTCGCGTAAGTTTTGTGCGCGCCGGTCTGACAGGGATTGCTGGGCAAGAAACAACTGGCAACAAGGGAAAGTATGTATGACTGCAACTTATTCCTGAGAAGGGATGCGTTGGCGGGCGTCATCCAGAGAAATGCCTCTTTTGCGGGCAATGGCAGCCAAATTGTCCTCGGCATCAGAGGCTCGCAAGTAGAGTGGGGGGATGGATTCCCGGGTGAAGTCTTCCTTGCATGCCGCGCTGAGAAGGGCATGAGAGGAAAGAACATCGCGTTGTGCCATGTGGATGGCGGATGAGGCCAGCCGCGCGTTGAAGAACGTCTGGTTTTTGGTGATGCCGCTGCCGCCCACAAGCACTTTGCCCGGGCGTGCGCAAAGCATATCGGCTGCCTGGTCATGGGAACAGGCCCGGGCTGGGCCAAGGGGGGTTGTCTCTGGCATGGAAAAGCCCTGCATGTAGACCTGATTTTTACGGGCATAGGTCAAAACCCAGGCCTCGCCGTGCCAATGGGCCATGAGATCTCCGGCAAGAAGAGGAAGATAGTCGAGACCGGCTATGGGAACGCCAGATGCCCGGGACATACCTTCAATGGTCGCCAAAACAACCCGGATTCCGGTGAAACTGCCCGGACCGCGGGTACAGGCAATGCCCCGGCAGTCGGCAAGGTTCAGACCGAGTCTGGAAAGACCCTCGTCAATCATGGGCAGAAGGTGGCGCATGGTTCTTCCCGGGCCGTTGATCCCCGAGCAGAACAAAAGGGTGGTGTCGGTGCCAATGACAACTTGAAGCAGTTCTTCAGTACCGTTGATGGCCAGGATGGGTCGTGTTGTCATATCAGTTGAATGAACGCCAGAGGTCGTTGAAAATGGCCAGGCCCATGAGGGCCAGCAGAAAGGCCAGGCCCATGCGGGTGGTAATGTTCTGGAGTTTTTCATCCAGGGGACGTTTGCGGATCCATTCAATGGCGCAAAAAAGGATGTGTCCACCATCGAGCACCGGAATGGGCAACAGGTTCAGCAAACCGAGATTGATACTGATGAGAGCGGTGATGGCCAGCAGGTTGACCATCCCTTCATGGGCCTGCTGTCCGACCATCTGGGCGATCATGATGGGCCCGCCGATGTTGTCCAGGGGAACGACCCGTTCCACCAGTTTGATGATGCCCTGAAAGGTCAGTTTGGTCAGGTTCCAGGTTTGCGTTGCTCCGGCTGCTGCAGCGCCCAGCATGGACAGGTCAATGGTGGTGGTGTCCCCCGAGGCAATGATGCCGACCATGGGCACCTTTTTGGTCTCCCCGAAGATGTTGGTGCGTTCCTGAAGATGGGGGGTCACCCTTATGGTGATGATCTCTCCCTGGCGCAGGATGGAAAGACGCAGAGTGGCATCCTTGTTGGTGCGAATGGCTTCGGAAAGATCCTGCCAGTAGGTGGTGGGCACATCGTTGACCGCCGTGACAACGTCGCCAGCCATGATCCCGGCCATCTGGGCTGGGCTGTCAGGCTGCACATCGCCTATGCGGGGAAGCAGTTCGGTTTGGCCCTGGGCCCAGAAAATACCCCAGTAGATGAGCCATGCCAGGATGAAATTGAAGACTGGACCGGCCGCCACCACGAGCATGCGCTGCCACGGAGGACGATGGGCAAAGCTCTGCTCGGGTAAGAATCCTTCCGGAACCTCATCCTCCTTGTTTTCGCCCACCAGCTGGACATATCCTCCCAGGGGAAATGCCGAAAGGCGGTATTCGGTCTGCCCCCAGGTTCGTTTCCAGATTTTGGGACCAAATCCCAGGGAAAAGGCCTTGACTCCGATATCCATGCTTCGGGCTACCAGGAAATGTCCCAATTCATGGAAGAAGATCAATGCTCCAAGGACAAGAATGATGGCAAGTGTACTCAATATCATGAGAGTGATACCCGTTGAGGGTGGATGAAAGGATCAACCTGGAGAACCGGGGCTTGTTGCAATGTGATGGGTGGCAAAGGTCCTGGTGGAGGCATCCAGATCCAGAATGTCTTCCAGGGAATCAAGGGGTCTTGGTGTATGCTGATCAAGAGCTGCTTCCACCAGGGCCGGGATGCCCAGAAAGGGGATCTGGCGGTCCAGAAACGCCTGAACCGCTATTTCATTGGCCGCATTGAGAACCACAGGATGGCTGGGACCCGCAGCCAGTGCCTGAAAGGCCAGGTCAAGGCAGCGGAACGTCTCCCGACGGGGTTTTTCAAACTGCAAAGTGCCCAGGGTTGCAAAGTCAAGATGGTCCAAGTCATGTTCGATGCGTTCGGGATAGGTCAGGCAATAGCCAATGGGGATTTTCATGTCCGGAACCCCCATATGGGCCAGAATGGAGCCATCCCGGTATTCGACCATGGAGTGGACAATGCTTTGGGGATGGACAACCACCTCAATGGTCTCCGGCCCGGTGCCGAACAGATGAAAGGCCTCGATGACCTCAAGCCCCTTGTTCATCAGGGTTGCCGAATCAATACTGATTTTGGCGCCCATGGACCAGTTGGGGTGCTTGAGGGCCTGCTCGGGAGTGACGGTGCGCAGAAACGAGAGAGATCGGGTCCGAAAGGGGCCGCCCGAGGCCGTGAGCAGGATGCGGCGGACCATATGGAGGTCGTGTCCTGACAGGGCCTGGAAGATGGCATTGTGTTCCGAATCCACCGGGAGAATGACACTTCCGGTGGATGCACAGGCCTTTCTGATGAGATGCCCTCCAAGGACCAGGGACTCCTTGTTGGCCAGGCAGAGCACCTTGCCGGCTTGGGCCGCGGTCAGGGTGGGGGCAAGACCTGCGGCCCCGACCTGTGCGGACACAATCATGTCCGCATCCGGATCCTGGGCCATGGCCATATACCCTTCCTGACCCACGACGATTTCCGGGGAATACCCGGCAGGGAGCAATGCCGTAAGTTCCCGGGCTTTCTCGGTGGTCAGGACTCCGAGCCTCCGGGGCCGGAATCTGGTGGCCTGCTTGGCCAAAAGGGACGTGTTGGTGGCCCCGGCAAGACCCGTGATCCGAAAGCGTTCAGGATTGCGGGCAATGACCTCCAGGGCGTTGGTACCGATGGAGCCGGTACTGCCAAGGATGGTGACTGATCGTGGCCCTGCTACAAGATGGGCCGGAAAGGCAAGGGATGAAATATAGGTCATGCAATGACTCGGCAGTGTTCGTTGGACAAGCAAGGGCGAAAAGGGGTGAGTCGCGGGAAGGGATCAGAAAAAGGCGACCACTTCTCTGGCCAGAGAATAGATGGGCAAAGCAAAGAGCAAACTGTCGATGCGGTCCATGATTCCTCCATGGCCCGGCAGGATGTGACCGGAATCCTTGACGCCCGACCAGCGTTTGAGGGCGGACTCAAAAAAATCACCCATCTGGGCCGCGATGTTCAGCACCACCCCCAGGATGACAAAGGTCCACCAGGAAGAAGCACCCCAAACAAGGCCTATAAGCAGGGAACAAAGGGTGGTCAATATCATGCCCCCGAAACTCCCGGCCCATGTTTTCTTGGGACTGATGCCCGGCCAGATTTTGCGTTGGCCCCATAAGCCTCCGGCATAGAACCCTCCGGTGTCCGTGGCAAAGGCACATACCAAAACGAGCATGGTTTCCACAGGAGCAAGGAAACGGACCAGCTGAAGCATGACCGCCAGATAGACTACGCCTGCCAGAAGCAGAGCCAGGTCTGAAAAGGAAGCACTTGATGGGGAGCGACTGTAGCTGAACAAAAAGAAGGTTGCCAGGATCAGGAAGATGGCAGGCATGCACAGGGGCGCGTACTGGATGAGTGCGGGGCTCATGGCAAAAGTGGCCATGCCACCAAGGACCAGACCAAGGCCGAGAAAACCGTTTCTTTGTCGGCCGTGCCAGAACATGGAGCAGTACTCATAAAGCCCCAGTCCTGCGACCACAAAAAGGCCCGCTGCCAGGATGCGGTCCCGTTGGAAAACAATCCAGATGATGACCGGAACAAGAACAAGGGCAGTGGCAATGCGTTTTTGATGGGATGAAAGGGTCATGTGCTCGGTTCCCCTTCCCCTGTTGTCCCGAAACGGCGACTTCGACGTGCAAAGTCTTCCAGGGCGCGATGAAAGTGCTCCGGGCTGAAATCGGGCCAGAGGATATCCGTGAAGTAGAGTTCGCTGTAGGCTGACTGGAACAGCAGGTAGTTGCTCAGGCGCAATTCCCCGCTCGTCCTGATGATCAGGTCGGGGTCGGGCTGTCCGGCCGTGTACAGATGGTCCTTGAAAGACGATTCCGTGACCTTGCTGGCGGGGATGCCCGCGGCCATCATCGACCGGGTGGCATGGAGGATTTCTTCCCGTCCCGAATAGTTCAGGGCAAGGTTGAGAACCATGGCCCTGCAGTCCCTGGTTTTCTGGCAGGTTCGTTTGACGATCTGCCGGGCCCCAAAGGGCAGCTCCTCAATGTCACCAAGGATATTGAGACGGATGGACTGTTCGAGAAGACTCGGGGTGTTTTTGGTCAGATAGTCCCCAAGAAGGTCGAAGAGGAATCCGATTTCCTCTTGGGGACGTGCCCAGTTTTCCTTGGAAAAGGTGTACAGGGTCAGATAACGGATACCAACGGATCGGGCCTCGGTGACAATGTCATGGGCCGTGTTGGCGCCGGCCTTGTGCCCGGCGCTGCGTTGCAAACCGCGCTGCTTCGCCCACCGTCCGTTGCCATCCATGATGATGGCTACATGTTCGGGTAAACGTGCTGTGTCCAGTTTAGATCTCCATTATTTCCTGTTCCTTGGTGTCCAGAAGAGCGTCAGCCTGCTTGATGAAATCGTTGGTGATGCGCTGGATTTCATCCTGGCCTCTGTGCATGTCGTCTTCGTTGATTTCCTTGTCGTTTTTTTGCTTTTTCAGAAGATCGTTCATGTCTCTGCGGACATTGCGGATGGCAACCCGGGCCTCTTCGGTGTATTTCTTGGCCATTTTGACCAGGTCCTTGCGCCGTTCTTCCGTGAGGGCGGGGATGGCAATGCGAATGGTTTTGCCGTCGTTGACCGGCGTGAGCCCGAGATCGGATTTGAGAATGGCCTTTTCAACACCGCTGAATCCATTGCGGTCCCACGGCTGAATGGAAATGGTCCGGCTGTCGGGAATGGAGATGGAGGCGAGCTGGTTGATGGGGGTGGGGGTTCCGTAATAATCAACCTTGATGTCCTCAATCAACGAGGATGAGGCCCTTCCTGTCCTCAATTTGCCGAATTCCCGGTTCAGGTTGTCCAATGCCTTTTGCATTCGTGTTTGACACTCCTGGTACAGAGTTTCCATGCTATTCTCCTTGTACTCGTGTTCCAACGGTCTCTCCAAGAACGACCCGTTTGATGTTGCCCTTGCAAAAAAGGTTGAAGACTTCAATGGGCAGGTTGTTGTCCATGCACAGGGATATGGCTGCAGAATCCATGACCCGAAGCTTTTTTTGCAGGACCTCGATGTAGCTAAGGGACTGGTACATGGTGGCGTTGGCATCCTTTTCCGGATCGCGGTCGTAGACTCCGTTGACCCGGGTGGCCTTTAAAATGGCATTGGCCTTGAGTTCCAGAGCTCGGATGACAGCGGCCGTATCCGTGGTGAAATAGGGGATGCCTGTTCCGGCCGCGCAGATGATCACCCGGCCTTTTTCCAGGTGGCGGATGGCCCTGCGTCGAATATAGGGTTCTGCCACCTCGCGCATGGTGATGGCCGACATGACCCGGGTGGGTATGTTTTCCTTTTCCAGCGCGTCCTGAACGGCCAGGGCGTTCATCACCGTTGCCAGCATGCCCATGTAGTCGGCCGAAGACCTGTCCATTCCTGTTGCCGACGAGGAAATGCCCCGGAAGATGTTGCCACCGCCAATGACAATGGCCATCTGGACTCCCAGGGCGGCTATCTCGGCGAGTTCCCGGCTTATGGACCGGACAATTTCCGGATCGATCCCGAATCGCTGCTCACCAGCCAGGGCTTCGCCACTGAGTTTGAGAAGCACACGGGGGTAGTGGAATGTCGACATGTGGTCTCCTTACGCGAACGTGTTCGTGAGTGTTTACAGGAAAGATGTCCAAGAGGCAAAAAAAAAGACGGCACAAAAAAGGGAGCCGAAGCTCCCTGTTTTGTGCTCGATATGCTGTTATTCCTCGCCAAGGGCCATTCTGCAAAAACCAGTGATCTTGACCGTGTCGCCAAGAGCTTTGGCTGTTTCCTTGATCAGGTCCTTGATGGCCTTGGAA
This sequence comes from Desulfoplanes formicivorans, assembly GCF_001748225.1. Lineage (NCBI taxonomy): Bacteria > Pseudomonadati > Thermodesulfobacteriota > Desulfovibrionia > Desulfovibrionales > Desulfoplanaceae > Desulfoplanes > Desulfoplanes formicivorans. Next base: position 203,624 of record NZ_BDFE01000004.1, on the reverse strand, counting down.
TCGTCCTTGATGAACGGCTGTTCTACAAGACAGACTTCCTTGTAGTATTTGTTCAACCGTCCGGTGACGATCTTTTCGGCAATGTGTTCAGGCTTGCCTTCTTCCTTGGCCTGATTGAGGTATATTTCCTTTTCCTTGGCAATGACGTCCTGGGGGAGCTCCTCGGGGGTGCAGCATGCCGGGTTGACGGCTGCGATCTGCATGGCGATGTCCTTGGCCATGACCTTGAGCTCATCCTTGCCCGCACTTTCCTCGGAACCGGTTTCAATGGCCACGAGAACGCCGATTTTACCGTTGGCATGGATATAGTGGCCGATCATGCCGGCACCGTCCAAGGCCAGCTTGCAGAAGCGACCGAGCTGGGTGTTCTCGCCAAGAACGGTGATCAGTTCATTGACGCCCTCGGCAAAGGGGGCTGCCTGTTCTTCTGTAAGCGCAACAGGGGCGTTGGTGGCCGCCTGCTGGGCGTTGAGGGTCTGGGCGATGGTTGCCAGGGTTTCCTGGAATTTTTCATTTTTGGCCACAAAATCGGTTTCACACTTGAGCTCCACCAGGGTGGCAGCGGAAAGGTCGTCGGTGGCAGCGTAGCCGATCCAGCCTTCGGAAGTGGCCCGGCCGGCCTTTTTCTGTGCCTTGGCAAGACCCTTTTCGCGGAGGTAGGCGACAGCGGCTTCTTCATTGCCATCGCATTCCACCAGAGCCTTTTTGCAATCCATCATCCCGACACCGGTTTTCTCTCGCAGTGTCTTGACCTGCTGTGCGGTGATACCCATACTATTTTTCCTCCTTGTCGGCTTCCTGGGCCGCTTCTTCCTGTGCGGCCTTGGCCAGTTCGACTTCGGCATCCTTGTCCATGTTGGCGGCATACTGCTCCTTGCCTTCGAGGCAGGCCTCGGCAATGGCGGATGCGAACAGCTTGATGGCCCTGATGGCATCATCGTTTCCTGGAATGATATAATCGATCACATCGGGGTCGCAGTTGGAGTCAACCACGGCAACAATGGGGATGCCCAGTGTACGGCATTCCTTGACCGCGATGTCTTCCCGGTGGGGATCGATGATGAACGCTGCAGCCGGGAGCTTGTCCATGTCCTTGATCCCGCCGAGGTTCTGGTTCAGCTTGTTCACCTCGCGCTGCATGCGCACAATTTCCTTTTTCAGGAAGCGGTTGATGCTGCCGTCCTCGAACATGGCTTCAAGGTTTTTCATCCGGTCGATGCTGCGCTTGATGGTCTGGAAATTGGTCAGGGTGCCACCCAGCCATCTGTTGGTCACATAGTACATTCCGGCCCGTTCGGCTTCGGCCTTGACAACGTCCTGGGCCTGGCGCTTGGTGCCGACAAAGATGATCTTTTCACCGTTGGCTACCAGGTTGACGATGAAATCGTGGGCGGTTCTGAACAGCTTGACGGTCTGCTGGAGATCCATGATGTGGATGCCCTTGCGTGCACCGAAAATGTAGGGGCGCATCTTGGGGTTCCAGCGTTTGGTCTGGTGGCCGAAATGGACACCGGTTTCCAGCATCTGCTTCATGGTTACGTATGCCATGCTTCCTCCTGGGTTGTTCCTCCGTCTGGTTGCAAAAGACCGCACCCCACCATGGGGCACCCAGGCTTTTGCCAGACGTGCGAATTTTGAGTCGGTGATCCCTATACGAAAAGATCCCCGGATGCAAGTTTGCAAGCGCCCTGGTAAAAGCTGACAAATATCACCAAGGCGCCCTTGTTTACTGGCCGAAATATCTTATTTTTCATCCTTGGAAATATCAATGACCAGGGGAACGACAACCGGATCGCGACCCAGAAGTTTTTTGAAAAATCGTCTCAGGGACGAGCGGATGCGTTCCTTGAGCTTTCTGGTATCACGGGGATCGATATTTTCAAAGACGTCCAGAACGATTTCCTTGGCATCTTCCAGCACGTGAGAGAGGTGCTGTTCGAAAATGAATCCCTTGGACAGTATCTGGGGGCCAAGCACGATTCCCCCTCTTCCGGGATCAACAACAAGAACGACAATCACCAGCCCTTCGCCCCCAAGGATCTGGCGTTCCTTGATGACGGTCTGCCCGACGTCCCCGACTCCCTTGCCGTCCACCAGCAGGGATTCGGCCCGGATGGTCTCTTCCAGGCGGATGGAATCCTTGAAAAAGGTTATGGGATGGCCGTCTTCAAGAATGATGGTTCGTTCCGGAGCCACACCGCATTCCTGGGCCAGGTCCGCATGCTTGAGCAGGTGGCGGTATTCCCCGTGCACCGGGATGAAAAATTTCGGGGATACGGTCTCGAGCATGATGCGCAATTCTTCCTTGTGGGCATGACCTGACGCGTGGATGGCCTGGACCTTCTTGTACAGAACCTCGGCACCCAGACGATAGAGGTCATTGATCACCTTGGTGATGGCCTTGGTGTTGCCGGGGATAAACCGCGAAGACATGATGACGGTGTCACCCTTGTGCACGTTGAGCTGCCGGTGTTCACCCCTGGACAGACGGCTCAACGCCGACAGGGGTTCGCCCTGGGAGCCCGTAAGAATGAGCACCACTTTGGAGTCGTCAAGGCCCGGGAGGTCTTCCAGTTCACAATAGTTGTCCTGGGAAAAGTGCAGGTGTCCCAGTTCCCGGGCAATTTCAATGTTCGAGGCAATGGATTTGCCGCTGATGGCCACCTTGCGGCCATATTCCCGGGCCAGGTCGAAAATTTCCTGGATGCGCTGGATGTGGCTGGAAAACAGGGTCACCAGAATGCGGCCCTTGGCCTTCTTGACGATATCATTGAGAGAGGCCTTGATTTCCCGCTCGGTGAGGGCGAAGCCGTCGCGTTCCACATTGGTGGAATCGGAAAAAAGGAGTTTGACCCCCTGGCTGGCAAATTGCCGGATCCCTTCCAGGTCGGTGGCGTGTCCGTCCATGGGGTTGCGGTCGATTTTGAAATCACCGGTGTGAAAGATCCTGCCCACCGGGGTTTCAATGCCCAGGCCGAAGCCTTCGATGATGGAGTGACAGACCCGGAAAAAATGGAAGGTAAATTCGCCCAGGCTGACCTTGTCCCTGCCCTTGACCGGCCTCAGGTCAAGGGTATCGGCCAGGCCGTGTTCTTCGAGTTTTCTTCGCACAAGGGCCAGGGTGAATTCCGAGCTGAAAAGAGGGGCGCGAACCTGTTTCATGAGCCAGGGAAGGGCTCCTATATGGTCTTCGTGACCATGGGTCAGGACAATGCCCTTGAGCTTGTCCTGCCGTTCAATAATGAAATCAAGACAGGGAATGACCACGTCAACGCCCAGCAGGTAATCATCGGGAAACATGAGCCCGCAGTCGATCAGGACCAGGGAATCCGGCGTTTCCAGGGCCATGCAGTTCATCCCTATTTCGCCCAGACCGCCAAGGGGCGTCAGGGTAACATGTGGTTTATTCATTGGATGACTCCAAGAGTTTGTTGTTCATCAAGTTCCATACATCCCGCGTGAGTGCTTCTCTCTGTTTGAGGGCAGAGTTCCCTTGAAATTCGATGGGTTCCATTCCGAAAACGCGAACCGTTCCAGGAGTGATCCGCCAGCTCCCCTTGGGCAGAATCCGGCCGGATCCGTCAATGACCACCGGAACAATGGGCCGTTTGCTTTTAAGGGCCATGATAATGGCTCCGGGCTTGAACTGTCCCAGCTGCTGGTTGCGGGTCCCTTCGGGAAAGACGAGAAAGGAATGGGATTCTCCGGTCTGGCTGATGGCCTGGCTCAGGGCTCGAAGTGCCTTGCGGGGATTGGTCCGATCGATGGGTACGCATCCCAGATTGCGCATGGCCCGTCCGAGAACAGGAATGGAAAAAAGGCTGTGCTTGGCCAGGAAGGAAATGTTGAACCGGGCGAAAAGGGCCATGAGAATGGGGATGTCGACCTGGCTTTGATGATTGGCAACAAAGATGTACCGTTTGTCAGGATCGAGTTCTTTCAAGTCGGTTTCAAGGGTGATCCCACAGACGCGGACACAGAATCGGGCCCATGCGGCAGCAAGGCGGTACGCGGATCGTCCAGATGGATCAATATAGGACAGGGGGATGAGAATCGTGCCACCAAGAATGATGGAGAGGATGATTGCCGTATAGGCATAGATGGAGCGAAACATGGACTTCCTTACATTGAATCAAAGAGGGGAGGCAAAAGAATACGGTCCATGTATCCAAAAGGCTGACAAAGCACAAGAAGGAGAAAAAAAGGGGCCGTTTGCAAACGGCCCCTTGGATGTTATTCCGTGTCTTTTTTGCTTTCTTCGATCACTTTTTCGGTGACCTGGGAAGGACATTCCTCATAATGGTCGAATTCCATGGTGAAGGTTCCCTGGCCTCCTGTCATGGAACGAAGATCCGGAGCATACTTGAGGACTTCGGCCAGGGGAACATGGGCCTGGATTTCCGTGATTCCCTTGTCCGAATCAGAGCCCAGAACCTTGCCGCGTCGGCCGGAAAGATCGCCGATGACATCGCCCATGTATTCGTCGGGAACAAAGACCGACATGTGCATGATGGGCTCAAGAAGAACCGGTTTGCATTGTTCGGCGGCCTTTTTGAAGGCCAGGGACCCGGCCACCTTGAAGGCCATTTCCGAGGAATCAACGGCATGATAGGAACCATCATACAGGGTGACCTTGAAGTCGATCAGCGGATATCCTGCCAGCACGCCCCGGGTGGAGGCTTCCTGGATGCCCTTGTCCACGGCAGGGATGTACTGTTTGGGAATAACCCCGCCCACAATGGCGTTGACGAATTCGTAGCCGCCGCCCCGGACATTGGGTTCCATCTTGATCCAGCAGTCGCCGAACTGGCCGCGGCCGCCCGACTGTTTCTTGTGGCGTCCCTGGACTTCTGCCGATCCCTTGATGGTTTCCCGGTAGGGAATCTTGGGGGTTTTGAGGAGGATGTCGGCCTTGTAGCGGCGTTTGATCTTTTCCACGGACAGTTCGATGTGCAGCTGTCCCATACCGGCAAGAAGCATGTCCCCGGTTTCCTCGTTGCGCGACAGGGAAAGCACGATATCTTCGTCCAGCAAGCGCTGAACAGCCGCAAAGACCTTGTCTTCGTCACCTTTTTCCGCAGCGCTCAATGCGTAGGAAATGATGGTTGGTGGCAGCTCGGGAAGCTTGGGCAGGAAGGGGGATTTCTCGTCGCACAGGCAGTCTCCGGTGCCGGTATTCTTGAGCTTGGCCAGGGCGAAGATGGCGCCGGGGCCCAGTTCTTTTTTGCAGGGGGTCTGCTTTTTGCCTTCCAAAAGCAGGATCTGGCCGAATTTTTCCTTGCTTTCCCGGGTGGCGTTGACAACGGGCATGTCCGAGGTGACGGTTCCCGAAAGAATGCGGACAATATTGAGCTGTCCGGCAAAGGGGTCGGCAATGGTCTTGAAAACAAATCCGGCAAAAGGGGCCTCGGGATCACTGGGTCTTGTGGTGTCGTTGACACCCTGCCACTGGGGATGTTCCAAGGGAGAGGGCAGGAAATCCTGGATGGCATCAAGGAGCTGCACTCCACCCCGGTTGGTCAGGGCCGAACCCGCGCACACGGGAACGATTTCCCGGGAAAGGGTTCCCTTGCGAAGTCCGGAAACAATTTCGTCCCAGGTAAGGGAGCCTTCTTCCAGATAGGTTTCCATCAGTTCTTCATCGCTTTCCGCGATGTTTTCGATGGTGGTTTCCCGGATGACGGCAATGGTGTCCTGCATGTCCTCGGGGATGTCCCCTTCCTTGATGGAACCGTCTTCCTGAAAATACAGAGCCTTTTCGTTGAGGATGTCCACAAGCCCCTTGAAGTCGGCTTCCGCTCCAATGGGCATGTACAGCAGGACCGGTTTGAGGCCGAGGATCGAGGAAAGCCCGTCAAAGGCCTGGTCGAAGTTGGCCCGTTCGCGATCGATTTTGTTGATGAAGATGATGGTGGGCAGTTGGGCCTTGTCCACCTCGCTCCATAATTTTTTGGTCAGAGGTTTGACCCCGTCAATGGCGTCAATGACAAAGACGGCACTGTCAACAGCCATGAGCTGGTAGGGGAGGTCGCCAATGAAGTTGTTGTCCCCGGGAGTGTCCAGGAGGAAGTGATCGTTCTTGTTCCAGGCATAGGAAGCCACTGCAGGCTGAATACTGCCGCGTCGCTTGATCTCTTCGGGCTCGTAATCCAGGCTGGTTGTCCCTTCTTCGATCTTGCCGAGTCGGGTGATATTTCCTGCATTGAGCAGGATCATTTCAGCTACCGAGGTCTTGCCTGTGCCGCCGTGTCCGGCAATGGCGTAGGTCCTTTGTTCCTTGAGTTTCTCAACCATCAAAGTCTCCCTGTCCTTATGCTGCGATTATGTGAAAAATCAGAGGATGGTACCAGGCCGGAAAATCGCATTGTTGTGCTTGAAAAAACGCACTTGAAAAAAAATGGAATTTTGACAAGGTTCGCATCCTTTGAATGACATATGCTGGCATCAGCGACGATCATGCAGATCACTTCAATGCTCATACTTCTAAACCTCTTAGTATCCGTGGTCTATTAGGTAGATGCAAACAAGCTTGTCAAGGCGGAAAAAAAGATCGGATCCCCCCGGTTATTCTCAATAACAAGGACAATGGTATGCCAAGTGAACGACCCGCGGTTGTGGAAATCGAGGCCACCCGTTTCAACATGGAATTGCCCAGCCTTTTCTGGCCCAGAACCTTTGACGACCGGCTTCTGGGCTCTCTTGAGCGAATCGGTCAGCTTGTCCCGGTTCTGGCCACCCTTGAGGGGGATACTCCCTGTCTGCTTGCTGGCCAAAGGCGGGTCAGGGCGTTGGCGCAGCTCGGGCGTCCGGTGCAAACCCTGATGCTTGATTCGGTTTCTCCCCTGCAGCGGGGCCTCGTGTATCTCGAGAGCAACAGCAGCGAGGTTCTGGATGATGGAGCCATGATCAGAGCGTTGCGCTATTTTGCCACCTGTACCAAGGATCTGACCTCCCTGGCCGTACCTCTGGGGGTTTCCAGTCATTCCAGGCAATGGTCCCTGCTTGGCGACTGGCTCAAGCTGCCCGAGTCGTGGGACCATCTTCTGGTCAAGGGGCATGTTCCCCTGGCCCTTGCCAAGGTGCTGACACGGTTTACACCGGATGATCTGCGCACCCTGCAGGCATATTTTCAGGATATGTCCTGGTCCAAGAACAATGCGGTCCATTTTGTGACCTGGATATGGGAAGCCAGTCGCATGAAGGGGTGTTCTGTGCCGGCCTTGATAAAAAAGCTGGGTCTGGACACCATTTTGTCCCTTGAGCTTTCGCCCAGGGATGCCATGACCCGGCTGCTTTCTGCGGCCCGTGCCGGCCGCTATCCCCGCCTGTGTCAGCAGGAACGGGAATTTCGCAAGCGTTCCCAGGACGTGGTGGCGGGCTCCCAATGGCGTATTGAACAGCCTGATAATTTCGAGACGCGGGTTGTTGCCCTGTCAACCAGGGTGGCGTCTCCACGCGATCTGGATCAGAGGGTCGAGGAACTGGCACGGATTGCCAAAGACAAGGTATGGGCCGATCTTGACCCTGCAGGAGGACGGTCATGAACGTGTCGTCATCAGCCACGCCTGGCAAACGGGAACTGCCTGCGTATCTGCGCTCCATTAAAAGGGTCTATGTTGATCATGCCGTTGAAAATTCTCCCATGGCCCAGCGCGTGCGCACAAGACTGCCGCACGTGCCCTGGACGGTTCTTGAGCCCGGGCAGAATCTGGACGGTCTCATTTCCGGAAGCGGCGATTCCCTGTATCTCAAGGAGTACAAGGGAACCTTTTTGCGGTTTTGCCCGGGTACCAGATACTACCGCTGTTGCGGCTACCGGATCATTCACATTGGAGAAAACTGTCCTCTCAAATGCTCCTACTGCATCCTGCAGGCCTATTTTCAGGATCCCGTGCTCAAGGTCTGGGCCAATCAGGAGGATTTGTGGCGTGAGCTGGACATGGCTTTTGGCCATGATCCGAACAAGCGATTCCGGGTCGGGACCGGAGAGTACACCGATTCCCTGGTTCTTGAGCCATTGACCGGCTACAGCAGGGATCTGGTCGCGTTTTTGAAAGACTATGACAATGTCTGCCTTGAGCTCAAATCCAAGGTGGTGAACCTGTCATGGATGGACGCGGTCACCAGAACCGACCGGGTCTTGCCGGCCTGGTCCCTGAACGCCCCGTATGTTGCCTCCCATGAAGAACTGGGCCAGAGCGCATCTCTTGAGGAACGGCTTGCAGCCGCGAAAACCTGCGTTGAGAACGGATTTCGCGTGTGTCTGCATTTTGATCCCATCATCCGGTTCGAGGGCTGGCAACAGGGCTATACCGACATCATCGACATGATTTTCGACTATGTCAGGCCCGAGGATATTGCCTACATGAGTCTGGGCTCCTTTCGCTGCATGCCGGAACTCAAGACGGTCATTGAAAGGGATTTTCCCGCAAGTACATTCATCTACGACGAGTTCATCCCCGGCATTGACGGCAAGCAGCGGCTGCTCCGCTCCCTGCGCGTGGAGCAGTTTCGCCATATGGTGAACCTGCTGCGGTCCAAGGGCATGGATCGGCAGCTCTATTTTTGTATGGAGTCGGATACGGTTTGGAAGGATGTTTTTGGATATACGGTCAAGGATCTTGGCGGGTTGTCCCAGCACCTGCTGGCAAGGGCCTTTGGCTAGCACGCGACGCAAAGCGTCTGGACACGTATCCTGCAAACAGGGCTGCATGGGCCGTGACGGCTGGGGCCTGGCAGGTCCTTGCAGGGGCAGCGTGACTGATGCACCGGGTTCTTTTCCGCAACATGTCCGCTGGCCAGTCTGCACGGCATCACGGCATCAGGACCTGCCAGACAGGATGGCCTCACCAGGGTGCGGGCATGGGAAAACAGCGTCCTGATGATCAGCTCAAGGGAGCGGCCCCAGAAGTGACATAGGTCTGGCGTGAGCCCAGGCCGAGTTTTTTGGGGCAGGTCGGACGCAGGAAGCATTTGTCACATCCGGCCTTCCAGGGATAGTGGGTCAGGGTGGCGTATTTGTAGCCAAAGGTGCCCTGGTTGGTCAGGGTGATGCCGATCTTGGCCAGGGAACGCTTGAGGATTTTGTTCGGTTCGGGAAGGGGGGCGCATTTGGCGGTCGTGAGGTCGGGGATGAACAGCCTGAGGGTTCCCATGATCATGGACTGGGCCAGGGCTTCATTCAAAAATGCCTGTTCCTGGGATTGTTTCCATTCTTCTTCCATTTCCAGCTCAACCGCATGGTCAAGAAAGACCAGCAGGTAGCCTTTTTTTTCTCCAAGGGTGTAGGCCTTAAGCAGGGGGTGCCAGCGCTCCCACAGGGCGGTCAGGGCCAGAATCTGCTGGGGAGACAGGGCCTGGGTTTGAGCCAGAAACATGTAGGATTGCAGATCGAAACGGGGGTGGACTTTGTGGGCCTTGGCGGGAAGAAATTTCATGGGTGTACCTGGTGTTTGTTCGAGAATACCGTTTGAAAAAGGGGCAACACGCTGGTTGGTCCCAGCACGTGCCCTGACCAGATCAAGCCTAGTGGACTATTCCCGGGAAAAATTCAAGTCCGGAAGAGGCTGTTGGCCGGCACTGGCCGCGCTGACAGCCGCGGGAAAGGTAATCGGCCCGTTTTGTCCCCGGCCGCTTGGTGTGGTGATCTTGAAGGCGTGTTGTTTGAAGGGCACGCCGGATGTGACCAAAAAGTCATACTTCGTTCTTTGTCAAAATATAAGTGTATTTATTCTGTATGGTTATGTGCTTTGAGTTTAGTGGTATGATTTGTGCTAACAGACGAAACATGCGACAAAGAACAATCAAGAAAAAAGTAGAGTGTTCCGGCATAGGACTGCACAGCGGCAAGAAATTGCGGCTGGTCATGCGCCCGGCTGAGCAGGATACGGGTGTTGTCTTTCAGCACATGGGGGCGGATGGTAAACATACCCTGCGTCCTCGTCCTGAAAGCGTGGTGTCCACTGGGCTGGCCACAACCCTTGGTTTTGGGGGGCGGAAAATCGCCACGGTGGAACATCTCATGGCGGCCATTGCCGGGCTGGGCATCGATAATATTGTTGTCGAGGTCTACGGAGACGAAGTGCCAATCATGGATGGCAGCGCAGCCAGTTTTGTTTTTTTGCTCCGTTCCGCGGGTATCAGAAAACAGGCCGGTTCCAAACGGGTCTTCCGGGTCAAGCGCGAACTGCTCTTTGAAAGGGACGGCAAGGCGATTCGGGTTGTTCCCCATGACGGGTTCAAGGTGACCTATACCATACAGTTTGATCATCCCCTTGTGGGAGAGCAGACCTTTTGTCTTGCCCTTTCGCCCGAGACCTTCATGCATGAAGTGGCCAAGGCCAGAACATTCGGGTTCATGAAAGATGTCGAGATGCTTCAGAAAAACGGTCTTGCCTTGGGAGGCTCCCTGGAAAACGCTGTTGTCCTGGATGAGTATGGGGTGGTCAATCCGGACGGCTTGCGGTTCAAGGACGAGTTGGTTCGGCACAAGATTCTCGATTTCATCGGCGACATGCACCTTCTTGATCTCCCCATGCAGGGGGCATTTCATGTCCGATGTTCGGGGCATGAGCACAACAATGCCTTTTTGCGCTATATTTCGGAGCACAGGGCCGATTACCTGGAAGAGGTGGCCTTGGCTTCACCTGACGCTGCTGCTGCCGCGTGCAAGGAACCGGCTGCTGCCATGGAGCCTGCTTTGGCCTGAGGCATCAGGACTGTATGTTGCTGACATCTATCCGCGTCCCCGGACGCGGATTTTTTTTTGAAATGAACATGCAGGGGGCATCCTGCCCGCAACCCTTGCAGTGGTTGCAAAAAGATGAAAAAAAGATAAAAAAAAACTTGCAATCGGCCGGGAAAGTCTATAGTGACGTCTCTTCTTTGGCTGGCGTAGCTCAATTGGTAGAGCAGCTGATTTGTAATCAGCAGGTTGCGGGTTCAAGTCCCATCGCCAGCTCCAGAAAACCGGAGGGGTTCCCGAGTGGTCAAAGGGAACAGACTGTAAATCTGTCGGCGGACGCCTTCGGAGGTTCAAATCCTCCCCCCTCCACCATTCAAGAGAATGTTTTGTAGGAGACAGGGAAGCTTGTTGTTTGACTACGGAACAGGATGAGCGGGAATAGCTCAATTGGCTAGAGCATCAGCCTTCCAAGCTGAGGGTTGCGGGTTCGAGTCCCGTTTCCCGCTCCATTCCACACGTCCTCCCGTGCCCACGTAGCTCAGCAGGTAGAGCACTTCCTTGGTAAGGAAGAGGTCACCGGTTCAAGTCCGGTCGTGGGCTCCAGTCAAACCCTCTCCCGGCAAATTCAACCCGTTGGAAAAACGCCACGTTAAATTTTTGAAAGGGGGTTCGTAATGGCTAAAGAAAAATTTGTAAGAACCAAGCCGCATGTCAATATCGGTACCGTCGGTCACATCGACCATGGCAAGACGACTCTGACCGCAGCCATCACCAAGATGGTCAGTCTGAAGAATTCTGAAAGCGGACAGTTTGTGGCCTTTGACGAGATCGACAAGGCTCCTGAAGAAAAGGAAAGGGGTATTACCATTGCCACAGCCCACGTCGAGTATGAGACTGAAAAACGTCATTACGCCCATGTGGACTGTCCTGGTCACGCCGACTACATCAAGAACATGATCACTGGTGCCGCCCAGATGGATGGTGGTATTATTGTTGTTGCCGCCACTGACGGTCCCATGCCCCAGACCCGTGAGCACATTCTGCTTGCCCGTCAGGTTGGTGTGCCTTCTCTGGTCGTCTTCCTGAACAAGTGCGATCTGGTCGATGATGAAGAACTTCTCGAGCTGGTGGAAATGGAAGTTCGCGAGCTTCTGGACAAGTACGGCTTTCCCGGAGACGAAATTCCTGTTATCAAGGGAAGCGCTCTCAAGGCTCTGGAGAGCGACGATCCTGAAAGTGAAGAAGCCAAGTGCATTTTCGAGCTGCTGGATGCCTGTGACTCCTACATCCCCGAGCCCGAGCGCGACATTGACAAGCCTTTCCTTATGCCCATCGAAGACGTCTTCTCCATCTCCGGTCGTGGTACGGTTGTTACCGGTCGTGTGGAACGCGGTGTGATCAATGTCAGTGACGAAGTCGAAATCGTCGGCATCAAGGATACCGTCAAGACTGTATGTACGGGTGTTGAAATGTTCCGCAAGATCCTTGATCGCGGTGAAGCCGGCGACAACGTTGGTGTTCTGCTCCGCGGCATCAAGAGGGACGAAGTTGAACGCGGTCAGGTTCTCGCCGCTCCCAAGACCATCACTCCCCACAAGAAGTTCAAGGGTGAGGTGTATGTCCTGAATAAGGAAGAAGGTGGCCGTCACACGCCCTTTTTTGCCGGATATCGTCCTCAGTTCTATTTCCGGACAACCGACATCACCGGTGTGGTGACCTTGCCCGAAGGCGTTGAAATGATCATGCCTGGTGACAACACCACTTTTGAAGTTGAACTGATCGCTCCCATCGCCATGGAAAAGGGTCTGCGTTTTGCCATTCGTGAAGGCGGAAGAACCGTCGGTGCGGGAGTTGTATCTGAAATCATAGAGTAAGGTGAGTCATGCGGATCAATATACTGCTCGCTTGCGGCGAGTGTAAACGAAGAAATTACGCTACCCAGAAGAACAAGAAAAATACAACAGGGAAGCTCGAATTGAGCAAGTATTGTCCCTTTTGTAAGAAGCATACCATGCACAAGGAAACAAAATAGGTTCCTGGGAGCGTTTTTCATAACCAGTGCAGGCCAGTAGCTCTAACGGCAGAGCATCGGACTCCAAATCCGAGGGCTGGGGGTTCGAATCCCTCCTGGCCTGCCACTTTTAATGATTATGGCAAAAAAAAACCAGAAGTTGGCGAACAAGCCTGCTGAGAATCGAGGCCTTGGGGAAAGGATAAGCGACTTGAGGACCTTTTTCGAGCTGTCGAAAAAGGAGCTCAAGAAGGTTGTCTGGCCGGACAAGAAAGAGACAATGTCCACGACCGGTGCCGTCATGATATTGGTTGTGGTCATTTCCCTGTTTTTGGGGGTTATGGATCTCGGGCTTTCCAAAATCATCGAGGCAATCCTGTCGTAAGGAGGTTCTCGCAACGAGAATGCCCCGTCAAACGTCAGGGAGTTGAAAATTTATGGCTGAGCAACGCGAAGAAGTGTTCGATGCATCCCAAGCAAGATGGTATATCATACATACCTATTCGGGTTTTGAGCACAGGGTCGAACAGACGATCAGGGAAATGATGCGTACCGGACAGACCGAAGGGTTGATCTACGACGTCATTGTCCCAACAGAAAAGGTCGTTGAGCTTGTCAAGGGACAAAAACGGACGTCGACCCGAAAGTTCTATCCTGGTTATGCGTTGGTCAAGATGGTTTTCAATGATACCTCGTGGCATATGATCCAGTCCATTCCCAAGGTTACCGGATTTATTGGCGGCAAAAGCAGGCCTACCCCTTTGAGTGACCGGGATGCTGAAAAAATTCTTTCCACTATTGAAAGCAGAAAGCAGCAGCCGCGGCCGAAATTCTATTTTGAGAAGGGAGACGAAGTTCGGGTTATTGACGGACCTTTTTCCAATTTCAATGCCGTAGTCGAAGAAGTTAACTACGATAAAGGCAAGCTCAAGGTTTCGGTGTCTATTTTCGGGCGTCAAACCCCGGTGGAGCTTGATTTCGTTCAAGTTGCCAAAGGATGATTCCGGACCATCAATGATGCTTGCCTAGAGAGGATGACATATAATGGCCAAGAAAGTACTGGCAAAAATAAAGCTGCAGATTCCTGCGGGAGCAGCGAATCCCTCCCCTCCAGTCGGACCGGCCTTGGGTCAACATGGTGTCAACATCATGGAGTTTTGCAAGGCGTTTAATGCCAAGACCCAGGAAGACAAGGGGATGATCATACCCGTAGTGATCACTGTATTTCAGGATCGCTCCTTCACCTTCATCACCAAGACTCCTCCTGCCTCGGTCTTGCTGCTCAAGTCTGCCAAAATCGACAAAGGCTCCGGCGAACCCAACAAGAACAAGGTTGGCAAGGTTACCAGAGCGCAACTCGAAGAGATAGCCAAGATCAAGATGCCTGATTTGACCGCCAAGGATTTGGATGCTGCGGTCAATACCATAGCAGGCACAGCCCGCAGCATGGGACTGGAGATACAAAACTAGCAGCGAGGGACCAAAGACTATGCCTAAGCATGGAAAAAATTACCGAGAGGTAAGTAAGAATATTGATCGGGCTAGGAAATATCCCGCCAAGGATGCGATGGACCTTGCGTTGCAGGCTTCCTATACAAAGTTTGATCAGACTGTTGATGTGGCCGTGAATCTTGGCGTGAACCCCAAGTACGCGGATCAGATGGTTCGCGGTGCGGTTACGCTGCCTCACGGTCTGGGAAAGGAAGTGAAGGTCATTGTTTTTTGTAAGGGCGAAAACGAGCAGGTGGCCCTTGATGCAGGCGCTGACGCGGTTGGTGCGGAAGAGCTCGTAGAAAAGATCAAGGAAGGCTGGCTCGAGTTCGACAAGGCGGTGGCCACGCCCGACATGATGGCGCATGTTGGTAAGATCGGTAAGATACTCGGACCCCGGGGGCTCATGCCCAACGCCAAGACGGGTACTGTCACTTTTGATATCGCCAAGGCTGTGAGTGAACTCAAGGCCGGTAAGGTATCCTTCAAGGTTGACAAGGCCGGTATCGTGCACGCCCCTATTGGAAAGGTCTCCTTTGGAGCGCAGAAATTGCTGGATAATTTTACCTCGTTCATGTCCATGGTTGAAAAGCTCAAGCCTGCTTCGGCAAAGGGCGCCTATATCAAGGGAATAGCCATTTCCACGACCATGGGACCAGGGGTTAAAATTGAACCAAGCTCGATCAAAGCTGAGTAGACCAACCTGATCGATCCATATGAAATGAAGAGTCAAAGACTGCAGGAGAGCGAAGCTCTTAATACCCTGCTGAGACTATTTGGCTCTTTTGTCTAACCGGAGGATTTGTAACGTGAACCGGGCTGAAAAAGCAAAGATCATTGATGATCTGAAGGCAAAAGCAGACAAGGCGAACATTGCTGTTGTGACCGATTTCAAGGGTCTCAAGGTTGAACAGGTGACTCCTCTGCGTAAGTCCCTTCGCGAGGGCGGGGTAGAGTATCAGGTTGTCAAGAATACCCTGGCGCGAATCGCATTTACCGACACTCCCTGTGACGTCCTCAAGGACAATCTCAAGGATTGTTGTGCAGTTGCCTTTGGCTATGACGATCCAGTGATTGCCGCCAAGATTCTCACCTCTTTTGCCAAAAAAAATGACAAGTTTGCTGTCAGATTTGGCGCACTTGAGGGAAAGTTTCTTGACGACAAGGCCCTGGCTGAGTTGGCAACACTTCCCGGCAAGGAAGAGTTGCTCGCCAAGACCCTTGGGACCATGAACGCAGTTCCCCAGAATTTTGTCTGTCTGTTTGCCAATCTTGTTCGCAACATGCTGTATGCACTCACTGCGATCAAGGATCAGAAAGAACAATAACCCTTAAACAAAGAGCTAAAGCCAATTCATTTCTAGAAGGAGGAAACAATGGCAGATATAACCAAAGATCAGGTTGTTGATTTCATATCCAATATGACCGTCCTGGAACTCGCTGAGTTCATCAAGGAACTTGAAGAAAAATTTGGTGTCAGCGCTGCTGCTCCTGTTGCCGCAGTTGCTGCAGCTCCTGCCGGCGGTGAAGCTGCTGCCGAGGAAGAAAAAACCGAATTTGATGTCGTGCTCAAGGAAGTTGGCGGCAACAAGATTGCCGTCATTAAGGTCGTTCGTGCTCTGACCAACCTCGGTCTCAAGGAAGCCAAGGCTAAGGTTGACGAGGTTCCTTCGGTCATCAAGGAAGCCGTCACCAAGGAGCAGGCTGAAGATGCTAAGACACAGCTCGAAGGCGCTGGAGCTGTAGTCGAACTGAAGTAGTTCGTGCTATCCTGCTGATTCATAAGGAGCATAGGGTATAGTGCCCTGTGCTCCTTATTATGTTTATAAGCATTAATACAAAAAATACTGCATTAAATTTTATTTTTACTTTAGCGGTTACTTCGCTGGATATAGACGCTTCGTATCACAAATCATCCATTCGTATATATATTTTCATATATCCTTCCTTGAGATAAATCGTTTGTATGCTTCTTGCATCAAATGTTTAAAATATTTCTTCGCTATTTCTATTTCTATTTTCTGATTTTATCAAAACGTTTTTGTGCTTATTCTTAGTGGTGCCGTCTCTTTGAGCTCTTTACCTGAGGGGAGAACATGAATCAATTTGTAAAAAAATTTGGGTCAACAAAAGATGTTATAGATATCCCTCACCTTTTAACCCTTCAAGTCGATTCTTATAAAAAATTTTTACAGTCAGATGTGCCTCCTTCGAGTAGAGAAGACATTGGACTGGAGGGTGTTTTTCGCTCTGTATTTCCGATTCAGGATTTTAACAAGACTGCAACATTGGAATATGTCAGTTATGATATCGGCGAGCCCAAGTTCAATGTTGAAGAGTGCATCTCCAAGGGGCTGTCATATGAAGCGCCTGTTCGTATCAAGGTGCGTCTTGTTGTTTTTGATGTAGATGAAGAGACGCAGGACCGAACGATCCATGATATCAAGGAACAGGATATCTATTTCGGCACCATTCCGTTGATGACCGTCAAAGGTACCTTTGTGGTTAATGGCACCGAGCGGGTCATTGTCAACCAGTTGCAGCGCTCTCCCGGAATCATTTTTGAACATGATTCAGGAAAGACCCACGCCAGTGGCAAGGTTCTTTACAGTTCACGCATCATTCCCATGCGCGGATCGTGGCTTGATTTTGATTTCGACCACAAGGACATCCTGTATGTTCGTATCGATCGTCGCCGGAAAATGCCCGTGACCATCCTGCTTAAGGCCATGGGTTTGAGCACGGCCGAGATCCTCAAGACATTTTATGACTTTCATACGCTGCGCTTTGATGCTGAAGGGCGCGTCTTTCGCGAGGTCAAGCCCGAATTCTACCGCAAGGATACGGCCTGTTCCACCTTGGTCCGGGATGACGGAAAAAAACTCGTGGAAGCAGGCAGCCTGATTACCAAGGGTGCCTGGAAGAGGATGATTGCCGCCGGCATCAACGAGATCGAGATGAATCCGGTGGATCTGGCTACTGAATTTTTGGCCCATGAAATCGTTCATCCCGAAACGGGCGAAGTCATTGCTTCCCCGGGAGATCCCCTTACCGCCGATTTGATCGGACAGCTCCAGGAAGCCGGTATCCAGAGCGTTCAATGTCTGTTTGCTTCCGGGCCCGAAGTTTCCTCGTCCATTCGCGATACCCTCATGCTGGACAAGACAACGGATACCGAGAGCGCCCAGGTTGACATCTACAAGCGATTGCGACCCAGCTCGCCGCCCACGCCTGAAGTTTCGGCATCCTTTTTCGACAATCTGTTCCGCAATCCTGATTATTATGACCTTTCGCCCGTGGGCCGTTACAAGCTCAACACGCGCCTCGGCCTGGATCTGCCCCTTGATGCTCGTACCCTGAGCAATGATGATATTCTCAAGGCCATCAAGCATCTGCTCTTTCTCAAGGATAGCCATGGGCCTGCCGATGACATCGATCATCTGGGCAACCGTCGCGTGCGACCGGTGGGCGAGCTGGTTGAAAACCAGTACCGTATCGGCCTGGTGCGCATGGAACGCGCCATCAAGGAACGCATGAGCTTGCAGGAAGTGGCTACCCTCATGCCCCACGATCTGGTCAACCCCAAGCCGGTCACGGCCGTGCTCAAGGAATTTTTCGGGACATCCCAGCTTTCCCAGTTTATGGACCAGACCAATGCCCTTTCCGAGGTCACGCATAAGCGGCGTCTTTCCGCCCTTGGACCCGGAGGACTGACCCGTGAACGTGCCGGGTTCGAGGTGCGCGATGTCCATCCCAGCCATTACGGGCGTATTTGTCCCATTGAAACGCCTGAAGGGCCGAACATCGGTTTGATCGTGTCGTTGACCACCTATGCCCGTGTCAATGATTTCGGCTTTATCGAGACCCCCTACAGGATCGTCAAGGATGGCAAGGTTACCGGTGAAGTCCGCTATTTTGACGCTTCCCGGGAACAAGGGGAAATTGTGGCTCAGGCCAACGCGGTCATCGGAGAAGACGGCTATTTTGTGAATGACCAGATTTCGGCACGTGTTGAAGGCGAATTCGCCATTGTTGACAAGCACGAAGTCACCCTGATGGACATTTCGCCCAGCCAGATCGTCTCGGTATCCGCATCACTGATCCCCTTTCTCGAGCACGATGACGCCAACCGCGCCCTCATGGGGTGTAACATGCAGCGTCAGGCCGTTCCCCTGCTCCAGGCTGAAAAGCCCCTGGTTGGAACCGGCATGGAAGGACCTGTGGCCCGCGATTCCGGTGCCTGTCTGCTCGCAGAAGGCGATGGAGTCATCCAGTTTGTGGATGCGGAGCGCGTTGTTGTCTGCTATGATGACCTCTACCCCCAAACGGGTGGCACCTGTTTTTATCTGCTCCAGAAGTTTCACAAATCCAACCAGAACAGCTGTTTTGGTCAAAAGCCGCGCGTTTTGCCCGGTCAGCGCGTGGTCAAGGGTGATATCCTTGCCGATGGAGCCGGGATCAAGGATGGCGAACTTGCCCTTGGCAAGAACCTGCTGGTGGCCTTCATGCCCTGGTGCGGGTTCAACTACGAGGACTCCATCCTCATCTCCGAAAAGACCGTCAAGGAGGACGTGTACACGTCCATCCATATCGAGGAATTTGATCTCATCGCCCGAGATACCAAACTCGGACCCGAGGAGGTAACCAGGGACATCCCCAATGTTGGTGAGGACATGCTGCGCAATCTGGACGAGAGCGGCATCATCCGCATTGGCGCCCGTGTGGGACAGGATGATATTCTTGTGGGCAAGATCACTCCCAAGGGAGAATCTCAGCTTACCCCCGAAGAACGGCTCCTTCGGGCCATTTTCGGAGAAAAGGCCAGGGATGTGAAGAATACCTCACTCAAGGTGCCGCCGGGAGTGGAGGGTATTGTCCTTGATGTCAAGGTGTTCAATCGCCGTTCCGGTGACAAGGATGCCCGAACCAGGGAAATCGAGGATTACGATCTGAACCGCATTGACCGTTGTGAGCAGCAGCACATCACGTCGCTGACTGAAACCACGATCAGCAAGCTCTGGAAATGCGTCAAGGGCAAGATCATTGCGCGAAGCCTGATGGGCAAACGCAAGGGCGAAGTCCTTGTGGAGGCCAATCAGACCCTTTCCGAGAAGATCATTGCCCAGGTTCCCCTCAAGAAGCTGGCCAGGCTGTTCAAGAGCAAGGAAGTCAACGAGAATGTTCAAGACATCCTGGAACAGTACGATCGTCAGCTGCAGGCCATACGGGCCATTTATGATCTCAAGCGGGAGAAGGTGAACGAAGGCGATGACCTGCCTCCCGGAGTGATCAAGATGGTCAAGGTGTATATTGCTGTCAAACGGAAGCTGCGTGTTGGTGACAAAATGGCCGGTCGGCACGGAAACAAGGGTGTTGTTTCCAATATTCTGCCCGAAGAGGACATGCCGTTTTTTGACGATGGCACTCCGGTGGATGTTGTTCTCAATCCCCTTGGTGTTCCCTCGCGAATGAACATCGGTCAGATCATGGAAACCCATCTGGGGTGGGCCTCCAAGGAACTGGGGCAGCAAATTGCCGACATGATTGAAAAGGGGGACGATCTGGTTCCCGTGCGCAACGAGGTCAAGGAGATTTTTGCCTCTGCGGAAATCAGCGAGCTGGTGGACTCCATGAGTGATGAGGACTTTGTGGCGGCGGCACGCAAGCTGCGCGAGGGAATCGTCATGAAAACGCCTGTGTTCGATGGTGCCCATGAAGACGAGATCTGGGGACTGCTTGATCGGGCCGGCCTTCCTGACGATGGCAAGTCGGTTCTGTACGACGGAAGAACCGGAGAGGCTTTTGATCATCGCGTAACCGTCGGGTACATGTACTATCTCAAACTGCATCATCTTGTTGACGAAAAGATCCATGCCCGTTCCACTGGTCCCTATTCCCTGGTCACGCAGCAGCCTCTGGGTGGTAAGGCGCAATTCGGCGGCCAGCGTCTTGGAGAGATGGAAGTCTGGGCCATAGAAGCCTATGGTGCGGCCCATCTGCTTCAGGAGTTTCTGACGGTGAAATCCGATGATGTTGCCGGACGAGTCAAGATGTACGAAAAGATCGTCAAGGGACAGAACTTCCTTGAGTCAGGCATGCCCGAGTCCTTCAACGTGCTTGTCAAGGAGATGATGTCCCTGTGTCTTGACGTTGAACTCAAGGAGCGACCCCGTCCCCGCAGACGTCGCTAGCGGGGTGCTTTGATCGCTTTCAGGGACGGCAGGTTTCAAATTCTAACGCAATGTTTTGGTAAACGCCGCGGAGAAAATATATGAGTCTTGATGATCTGTTCACGCAGAGAGGAAATACAGCAACCACCATCAAGGGCCAGGATCTCGAGAAGATCAGGATCCAGATCGCCTCTCCGGAAAAGATCCGCGAGTGGTCCTATGGCGAGGTTAAAAAGCCCGAGACCATCAACTATCGGACCTTCAAGCCCGAGCGGGATGGTTTGTTCTGTGCCAAGATTTTCGGTCCAGTAAAGGATTATGAATGTAATTGCGGAAAGTATAAACGCATGAAGCACCGCGGCATTGTGTGTGAAAAATGCGGTGTCGAGGTCATTGCTTCCAAGGTCCGAAGAGAACGAATGGGGCATATCGAGCTGGCCGCTCCTGTTGCCCATATCTGGTTTCTCAAGAGTCTGCCGTCCAAGATCGGTACGCTTTTGGACATGACCATGGCCGACCTGGAAAAAGTTCTCTATTTTGACGCGTACATCATTCTGGATCCACGCGAGACGAACTTTCAGAAAATGCAGGTCATTTCCGAGGACCAGTATATTCAGATCATTGAACATTACGGTGAATCTGCCATCAAGGTGGGCATGGGTGCCGAAGCCATCAAGGAACTTCTCGAGGAGATCGATCTGGCAGAGCTTCGGGAAACCCTGAGAAACGAATCCAAGGCGACCCGGTCGCAAACGAAAAAGAAAAAACTGGCCAAACGGCTGCATATTGTTGAGGCCTTTCTGGATTCCGACAACAAGCCCAGTTGGATGATTCTCGAGGTCATTCCGATCATCCCCCCGGATCTTCGTCCTCTGGTTCCCCTTGATGGAGGCCGGTTCGCCACCTCGGATCTCAATGATCTGTATCGTCGGGTGATTAACCGCAACAACCGTCTCAAACGCCTGCTTGAGCTTGGTGCCCCGGATATCATTATCCGCAATGAAAAGCGGATGCTGCAGGAATCTGTTGACGCCCTGTTTGACAACGGTCGTCGCGGTCGGGCCATTACCGGAACCAACGGAAGAGCCCTCAAATCCTTAAGCGACATGATCAAGGGCAAGCAGGGCCGATTCAGGCAGAACCTGCTTGGAAAGCGTGTTGATTATTCCGGCCGTTCGGTCATCTGCGTGGGGCCCAATCTTAAGCTGCATCAATGCGGTCTTCCCAAGAAAATGGCCCTGGAATTGTTCAAGCCGTTCATCTATTCCCAGCTCGAGTCCCGAGGCTATGCCTCCACCATCAAGAGCGCCAAGAAGATGGTCGAGCGGGAAGAGGTCGTGGTCTGGGATATCCTGGAAAACGTGGTCAGGGAATACCCCATTCTGCTCAACCGTGCTCCGACCCTGCACAGACTTGGAATCCAGGCCTTTGAACCCATCCTGATCGAAGGCAAGGCCATTCGCCTGCATCCTCTGGTGTGTACCGCCTTTAATGCCGACTTTGATGGCGACCAGATGGCCGTTCACGTGCCCTTGTCCGTGGAGGCCCAGATCGAAGCCCGGGTCCTCATGATGTCCACCAACAACATCCTGTCCCCGGCCAATGGTTCACCCATTATCGTGCCTACCCAGGACATGGTTCTTGGTCTGTATTATCTGACGGTTCCCAGACATTTCGAGCCTGGCGAGGGAAAGATTTTTTCCTCTCCCGAGGAAGTCATTGCTGCCTACGATGCCGGTTGTCTGGGGCTGCATGCCCGCATCACCGTGCGCATCGACGGGGAGCGCATTGAAACGACCCCCGGCCGGATTCTCATCGGCGACATGCTGCCTGAAGGCGTTCCCTTCCATCTTGTCAACAGAATCATGGACAAGCGGGCCATCGCCAACCTGGTAGGGGAGACCTATCGGCATGCAGGGACCAAGGCCACGGTTCTGGTCTGTGACCGGATCAAGGCCCTGGGTTTTGAATACTCCACGCGCGCTGCCGTGACCGTCGGGGTCAAGGACCTGACCATCCCTGAGGAAAAATCCCGGTTGCTCAAGAAGGCGACTGCCGAAGTCGATCAGATTGAACGGCAGTACAACGACGGTATCATTACCAAGACGGAAAAGTACAACAAGGTGGTGGATGTCTGGACCAAGACCACCAATGATGTGGCAACGGCCATGATGAAACAGCTGTCCACGGAGATTCTGGTCAACCCCGAAACCGGGGAAAAGCGTGAAAATCAGAGCTTCAACCCTATCTACATGATGGCCACATCCGGAGCCCGAGGTAACAAGGACCAGATGCGTCAGCTTGCCGGGATGCGCGGTCTGATGGCCAAGCCCTCTGGCGAAATCATTGAAACCCCGATCACGGCCAACTTCAGGGAAGGGTTGACGGTTTTGCAGTTCTTCACCTCGACCCATGGAGCCCGGAAGGGGCTGGCAGACACGGCCCTCAAGACAGCCAACTCCGGTTATCTGACCCGTCGTCTTGTGGATGTCTCCCAGGATGTCATCATCAGTGAAGATGATTGCGGGACGGTTGACGGCCTTGAGATTACCGCCATGGTCAAGGGCGGTGAGGTTCGCCAGAAACTGGGTGAACGTGTGCTTGGCCGTATTGCGATGCAGGATGTTGTGGATCCTGACAGCGGGGAATGCATTGTTCCGGCCGGTGGATTGATTGACGAGGATGCCGTGGAAAAAATCGATGCGACCAGTCTTTCGAGCATCGTTATCCGTTCTGCCCTTGCCTGCAAGAGTGCACATGGTGTATGTGCCAAGTGCTATGGTCGCGATCTGGCCCGGGGCCATCTTGTCAATGTGGGCGAGGCTGTCGGCATTATCGCCGCCCAGAGTATTGGCGAGCCCGGAACACAGCTTACCATGCGGACCTTCCACATTGGTGGTACGGCATCCAGGGAGATCGAGCAGTCCTCCCACAAGGCACAAAATGACGGGATTGTGGTCCTTTCAAGGGTCAGGGTCGTCAAGAATGCCGAAGGAAAGATGCTCGTTCTCAGCAAGAACGGTCAGCTCAAGATTGTGGATGATCAAGGACTTGAACGGGAAAAGTATCCCCTTCCCAACGGAGCCACCCTGTTCTTCCAGCAGGGAGACAAGGTCAAAAAGGGCGAAAAGCTGGCCGAGTGGGATCCGTTCAACGAGCCCTTTATTGCTGATGTGGATGGTATCGTGAAGTTCGCCGATGTCATTGAAGGGCGGACTGTGCAGGAAAAGATGGACCCCACAACGCACAAGACCACCTTGAGCATCATGGAGTATCGGTCCACCAACCTGCGGCCTTCGGTTTCCATCTGCGACGACGACGGGAATGTTGTGACGCGTTCTGGCGGGGCCTCCCAGGCCATTTTCCAGCTTCCTGTGGGCGCGTTGCTCATGGTCCAGGACGGACAGCGGGTTCGGGCCGGGGAATTCATTGCCCGTAAGCCGCGTGAAACGTCCAAGACCAAGGATATTGTGGGTGGTCTGCCCAGAGTTGCCGAGCTTTTCGAAGTACGCAAACCCAAGGATCCGGGGATCATCTCGGAAATCGAAGGTACGGCCTCGTTTGGAGCCGACTCCAAGGGCAAGCGCCGTATTGTGGTGACGCCCGAAGTGGGCGAGCACAAGGAATATCTCATTCCCAAGGGACGGCATATCACCGTGCAGGAAGGTGATTTTGTGGAAGCCGGTGAACTGCTTACTGCAGGCACTCCGGACCTGCATGATCTTTTGGCGGTTCACGGTGAAAAATTCTTGGCCAATTATCTGGTGGAAGAAGTGCAGCATGTGTATCGTTCCCAGGGCGTATACATCAATGACAAGCACATCGAGATCATAGTTCGCCAGATGCTCAAGAAGGTTAATATCCTTGATCCCGGTGATACGGGTTTTCTCATTGGCGAACACATTGAGAAGAGTCGTTTTTTTGCCGAAAATGAAAAATGTGTTGCCAAGGGACTCAGGCCTGCAACCGCAGAACCCCTGGTGCTTGGCATCACCCAGGCTTCGTTGTCCACCGAGTCCTTTATTTCGGCGGCTTCCTTTCAGGAAACCACCAAGGTGCTGACCGAAGCGGCCTTGCAGGGCAAGGAAGATTCATTGCTTGGACTCAAGGAAAATGTCATTGTGGGCAGACTCGTTTCTGCCGGTACCGGCTACAAGGCATATGTTGACAATGCCATTGAGGTTCCCGGTCAGGCAGAAAGCCCGGACAAGTTCCTGGAAGAGCTGGTCCGTGATCCGATCCTGGTGGATACCAGCGGTTCCTATGGGTCACAGCAGGGAGGCAGCGCCAAGATCGATGTTTTCCAGGATACATTGAGAAACAATGACGTATAATTGGTAGGTGGCAGCCTGAAAATTGAGCGAATGGGCATAAAGACTTGACAAGCCCATTCGCATTCAATAACTGACGGCGTTTCTAAAAGTTATTTTATATGGAGGTCGTATGCCTACGATAAATCAGTTGGTGCGCAAAGAGCGGACCAAGCAAGTCAAGGCAAAAAAGACCGCAGCTCTGGAAAGATGTCCTCAAAAACGCGGGGTTTGCGTTCGTGTATATACGACAACCCCGAAAAAACCGAACTCGGCTTTGCGTAAAGTCGCAAGGGTGCGGCTGACCAACGGGATCGAAGTCACATCGTACATCCCGGGTGAAGGACATAATCTGCAAGAGCATTCGGTGGTCATGATTCGTGGTGGTCGTGTCAAGGATATTCCAGGTGTTCGGTTTCACATCATTCGTGGTACCTTGGACACTTCCGGAGTTCAGGATAGGCGTAAAGGCCGCTCCAAGTACGGAACGAAGCGTCCCAAATAGAGTAAAAGGAGTTAGCAATGCCTAGAAAAGGACCGGCTCCCAAGCGGGAAGTTTTGCCTGATCCGAAATTCGGGAGTCGCATTGTCACAAAGTTCATCAATCGGCTCATGGTTGATGGTAAAAAGAGTGTAGCAGAGAAAATTTTTTACACCGCCATCGAGGATGTCGCCCAAAGAGCCAATGAAGAACCCCTCAAGGTTTTTGAGAAGGTTCTGGAAAGCGTCAAACCCCAGATGGAGGTCAAGTCGCGTCGAGTTGGTGGTGCGACCTATCAGGTTCCCATGGAGGTTCGCCCTGCCAGACAGGAGTCGTTGGCGATTCGCTGGCTGGTAACATACGCCCGAACAAGAGGGGAAAAAGGCATGGTTGCCCGGCTCGCTGCCGAGTTCAACGATGCACTCAATAACCGGGGTGGGGCTATCAAGAAGAAAGACGACACTTATCGCATGGCCGAAGCCAACAAGGCCTTTGCCCATTACCGGTGGTAATTAGGAGTTAGCGTGGCACGAGTCGTACCTATCAAAAAGCAAAGAAATATCGGGATCATGGCCCACATTGACGCGGGCAAGACCACAACAACCGAGCGTATCCTTTATTATACGGGCGTATCGCATAAGCTCGGTGAGGTTCATGATGGCCAGGCAACCATGGACTGGATGGAGCAGGAACAGGAGCGTGGCATCACGATCACGTCGGCAGCCACTACCTGTTTCTGGGATGACCATCGGATCAATATCATTGATACTCCCGGGCATGTGGACTTTACCGTGGAAGTTGAGCGTGCACTGCGCGTTCTCGACGGGGCTGTAGCCGTCTTTTGCGCGGTAGGAGGGGTCGAGCCTCAGTCCGAAACCGTATGGCGCCAGGCCGATCGGTACAAGGTTCCCCGTATTGCTTTTGTCAATAAGATGGACCGGTCAGGAGCCGATTTTTTTCGGGTTGTGGGGATGATCTCCTCACGTCTCAAGGCCAAGCCGGTTCCTTTGCAGATTCCCATTGGCAGCGAAGAAGCTTTTGAGGGCGTTGTGGATCTCATCCATGGCAAGGCCCTGATTTTTGACGAGCAGTCCATGGGAAAGAACTACGAATTTGTCCCCATCCCCGAAGAATTGAAGGATGAGGCCGAGCAGTGGCGTCAGTCGCTGATCGAGGCCGTGGCTGAGGAAGACGAGACCTTGCTTGACCGCTATCTTGAAGGTGAAGAGATCAGCCCCGAGGAACTTGGGGAGGCGGTACGCAAGGAAACGATCAATCTGAGCATCTGTCCTGTTCTTTGTGGATCCGCCTTCAAGAACAAGGGCGTTCAGCCCCTGCTTGACGCCATTGTGTCCTATCTTCCTTCGCCCGTGGACATTCCGGTTATGGTCGGTCATGCCCCGGATTCCGAAGAGCAGATCGAATGTCCCTGCGAGGACGATGCTCCTCTGGGAGCGCTGGCCTTCAAGCTCATGGCCGATCCCTTTATCGGGCATCTGACCTTTTTGCGCATTTATTCCGGCAAGATCGTTGCCGGTACAACGGTGCTCAACGCCGCATCCGGCAAGAAGGAGCGTATCGGTCGATTGCTCAAGATGCACGCCAACAAGCGTGAGGAGATCAAGGAAGCCTACGCCGGGGACATTGTTGCGGCTGTCGGTCTGAAATATACCGCCACCGGTGAGACCTTGTGCGCACAGGAACGTCCTGTGCTTCTCGAGTCCATTGATTTCCCTGATCCGGTCATCGAGGTTGCCATTGAGCCCAAGACCAAGTCCGACCGCGATTCCCTGAGCCAGGCCCTGCAGAAGCTGGCCAAGGAAGATCCTTCCTTCAGGGTGAAAAGCAATGATGAAACCGGACAGACCCTTATTGCCGGCATGGGCGAGCTGCACCTTGAGATCATTGTTGATCGCCTCACCCGCGAGTTCGGGGTGGACGCCAATGTGGGCCAGCCTCAGGTTGCCTATCGGGAAACCATAACCAAAGCGGTCAAGGAAGATCTCAAGTACGCCAAGCAGTCGGGTGGTCGTGGTCAGTACGGGCACGTGGTCATCGAGGTCGAACCCCAGGAGCCCGGTAAGGGCTACGAGTTCGAAAACAAGATTGTCGGTGGCGTCATTCCCAAGGAATATATTCCCGCCGTGGACAAGGGTATCCAGAATGCACTGACCAGTGGTGTGCTTGCGGGATTCCCTGTGGTCGATATCAAGGTCCGTCTTGTGTACGGATCCTACCATGATGTGGATTCTTCCGAGCAGGCATTTTACATTGCCGGTTCCATGGCCATCAAGGAAGCCTGCAGAAAGGCCGGAGGCGTCATCCTGGAGCCGATTATGTTCGTGGAGATCCTTACTCCCGAAGAATATCTCGGAGACGTCATGGGTGATGTGAACGGACGCCGCGGCAAGGTGAGCAACATGGAAGCCCGCATGGGAACGCAGATCATTCGTGCCTACATCCCCTTGAGCAACATGTTCGGATATGCCACGGATCTTCGGTCCAAGACCCAGGGGCGTGCCACATATTCCATGCTGTTCGATCATTATGAAAAAGTACCGTCTTCTGTTGCTGAAGAGCTTTTGAAAAAGATCTAGGAGCATCGTGAAGAGCACGGGGGATGGGACCCGCGTGCGCCCACAAGGCCAAACCGGTTTATTCGCAACATTTAGGAAAACTGTCATGAATAGCGATAAAATTAGAATCAAACTAAGGGCGTATGATTATCGTATCTTAGATAAAGCCGTAGCTGAGATTGTTGACTCGGCCAAGAATACCGGTGCCAGCATCGCAGGCCCCATTCCCTTGCCGACCAGAATTCACAAGACCACGATTCAGCGCTCCGTGCATGTGGACAAGAAATCTCGCGAACAGTTTGAAATCAGAATCCACAAACGGCTTCTTGATGTCCTCGAACCAACACAGCAGACCGTTGATGCCCTTGGCAAACTCAATCTGCCTGCCGGCGTCGATGTCGAAATCAAGCTTTAGTCGCGAAAAGAGAGCAAGCCATGAAAAAAACATTGGGCCTTATCGGAAAAAAACTGGGTATGACACGCATCTTTGCGGATGACGGGACAGTGGTTCCCGCAACCGTCATCGAGGTCGGTCCCTGCCCGGTGATCCAGAAAAAGGTTGAAGAAAAGGATGGATACAATGCCATCCAGGTTGGGTTCGAGCCCATTGCCTCCCACAGGCTGAACAAGCCGAAACGGGGGCATCAGCTCAAGGCTGACTGCGGTTTCTATCGATATCTCAACGAGTTTCGAACCGAAGATGTCGATAGTTACGAGGTCGGTCAAACTATCACCGCGGATATTTTTTCTCCCGGGGAACGGATTGACGTGCGTGGAACATCCAAGGGCCACGGATTTGCCGGTCCCATGAAACGTTGGAATTTTGGCGGAGCTCCTGCATCCCATGGTCATGAAAAGGTCCACCGGGCAACAGGTGGTATTGGTCAGTGCGCCTACCCCGGGAAGGTTTTCAAGGGCAAAAAGATGGCCGGGCAGATGGGTAACAAGAATGTGACCTCTCTCAACCTCGAGGTTGTTGATGTCAGACCCGAGGATAACCTGGTGATCATCCGGGGGCAGGTACCCGGTCCGAAGAAGGGCGTCGTCCTTCTTCGCAAGAGGAGTTAAGGAGAACTGCTATGGCAATGGCAAAAATATACAACCAGGAAAAGAATGTCGTCGGCGAGATGGATCTGACCGATGATATTTTTTCTGTTGAGGTAAAGCCGGAAATCCTGCACTTTGTTGTGCGGGCCTTTCGGAATGCAAGGCGTGCAGGAACCGTTGGTGTGAAAAACCGTGCCCTGATCCGTGGGGGAGGAAAGAAACCCTGGCGGCAGAAGGGGACGGGACGTGCTCGTGCCGGCTCGGTTCGTTCACCCTTGTGGAAGGGTGGTGCCGTGGTTCACGGTCCCCAGGCAAGGGATTACTCGTTCAAGGTGAACAAGAAGATCCGGCGGTTGGCCCTGAAAATGGCGTTGACCTCCCGTTTTGTTCAGGATGACATGCTCATTGTTGACAAGCTGGATCTCAATGAAATCAAGACCAAAGCCTTTGTGGGATTGCGCGAGCGACTGGGCCTGAAAAAAGTCTTGATTGTTGTCCCCGAAGAGTATAAAAACCTTACCCTTTCAGCCCGCAATGTTCCCGGTGTCCAGGTTACGACCCAGGATGCATTGAATGTTTATGATATATTACGGCATCCTCAGCTCGTGATGGAGCAGGGTGCCGTTGAAAAGCTTCAGGAGAGGTTACAGTAAGATGGAAAATACACAGGTTCTTATCAAACCGCTGCTCTCCGAAAAAACCACCCTGATGAAAGAACAGGATGAAAAGATCGCTTTTTACGTGCATCCTCGGGCATCCAAGCATGACATTTCCAAGGCGATCGAGGAACTTTTCAACGTCACTGTGCAGTCGGTCAATGTTGTCAAGTACAGACCCAGGGTCAGAAAGAAGATGGGTCGTGCCGTCGGCAGGATTCCAGGTTGCAAAAAGGCCTATGTCAACCTGTCGCCAGGTGATAAAATAGATTTTTTTGAAGGGGTGTAGGAATGGCTGTACGCAAATTGAAACCTACCTCACCAGGTAGGAGAGCACAGACGGTATCTACCTTTGAAGAGATCACTCGGTCGCAACCTGAAAGGTCGCTTACTCGAGGGATTTCCACAACAGGTGGCCGCAACAACTATGGACGGGTTACCTCGCGGCGTCGTGGCGGCGGCAACAAGCGTCGTTATCGCATGATCGATTTCAAGAGACAGAAGCTTGATATCCCCGCCAAGGTCGCTACCATCGAGTACGATCCCAACCGAAGTGCCCGCATTGCCCTGCTCCATTATGCCGATGGCGAAAAGCGCTATATTCTTGCCGCCAACGGGATGAAGGTGGGCGATACGGTCATTGCTGGTGAAAAGGCCGATATTACCACAGGGAATGCCTTGCCTTTGGCCAAGATTCCCCAGGGAACCATCGTTCACAACATCGAACTGTATCCCGGCAAGGGTGGGCAGATGGCCCGATCGGCCGGAACCTATGCCCAGCTGGTGGCCAAGGAAGGCAAGTATGCCTTGTTGCGGCTTCCTTCGGGTGAGGTTCGCAGGGTCCTGGCGGCAAACATGGCCACTATCGGCCAGGTCGGCAACCTTGACTATGAAAACATCAGTATCGGTAAGGCCGGTCGTAATCGTTGGAAAGGCAAGCGTCCTGAAGTACGCGGCGTTGCCATGAACCCCATTGATCATCCGCTTGGTGGTGGTGAGGGCCGCAGTTCCGGTGGTCGTCATCCTGTCACTCCCTGGGGTAAGCCTACCAAGGGATACAAGACCAGGAACCCCAAGAAGCAATCCTCGCGTTTGATCGTTAAACGCCGTGGCCGGAAGTAGGAGATAACATGCCAAGATCATTGAAAAAAGGTTTTTTTGTTGACGATCATTTGCTGGCCAAGGTTGATCGGGCCGTCAGGGATAACAGTCGTCAGGTGATAAAGACCTGGTCGCGGCGATCGACCATTATCCCGGAAATGGTCGGGATGACCTTCGCTGTGCACAACGGCAAACAATTTGTTCCCGTCTTTGTTACCGAAAACATGGTTGGCCACAAGCTGGGTGAATTTTCTCCCACGCGGACGTTTCGGGGACATGCCGGTGACAAAAAAAGCCAGGTAAAAGGAAAGTAGTCCATGGAAGTGAAAGCAACCGCCAAATATATGCGGATTTCAGCGCAGAAGACCCGGCTTGTCGCAAGAAATATCAGCGGGAAAACTGTGGAGGATGCCATCAACATCCTCAAGTTTACACCCAAGAAAGCCGCAAAGGTAATTTTGAAGGTATTGGATTCTGCTATTGCTAATGCTGAAGCCAATACAGGGCTGGATGTTGATAATCTTTTTGTCAAGCGGGTCATGGTAAACGAAGGACCCACTTGGAAGAGGATTCAGCCAAGGGCAATGGGCCGAGCTTATCGCATTTTCAAGCGTACAAGCCATGTTACCGTAATTGTTGATGAGCTATAGGAGGACATTGCCTTGGGTCAGAAGATACATCCATATGGATTCCGTTTAGGATACAACAAAAACTGGCTTTCACGCTGGTTTGCAACCAAAGAGTATCCCAAATTTGTGCATGAGGACAAGAAGCTGAGGAGCTATATCAAGAAAAAGCTCTATCACGCCGGAATTTCGAAGATTGAAATTGAACGCGCAGCTGACAAGGTCCGGTTGATTCTTTTTACTGCCAGGCCGGGCATTGTTATCGGGCGGAAGGGTGTTGAGATTGAAAAGCTTCGTGCTGATCTTAGAAACAAATTTTCAGGTGAATTTTTGATCGAAGTCAACGAAATTCGCCGACCTGAAGTTGATGCCCAACTTGTGGCTGAAAACATCGCCATGCAGCTCGAACGTCGGGTTGCCTTTCGTAGGGCGACCAAGCGAACCATCACCATTGCCGAAAAGTTCGGTGCCCAGGGAATCAAGGTTTCCTGCTCCGGCCGGTTGGGCGGTGCTGAAATCGCCAGAACCGAATGGCAGCGAGAAGGTCGCGTTCCCCTGCATACGTTGCGTGCCGATATCGATTACGGATTCGCTCAGGCCGCAACTACTTATGGAGTTATCGGCGTCAAGGTGTGGATCTACAAGGGTGATATTTTAGATGAGGGTCGTCGATAATGCTGAGTCCAAAGAAAGTTAAATTCAGAAAGCAGCAAAAAGGCAGGATCAAGGGACAGGCATCCCGTGGGAATCTTGTTTCCTTTGGCGAGGTTGGCCTGAAGGCTCTTGAAAGTGGCAAACTGACCAACCAGCAGATCGAATCCGCTCGTGTTGCCATGATGCGTCATATCAAAAGGGGCGGAAAGGTCTTTATTCGCGTGTTTCCTGACAAACCCATTACCTCCAAGCCCGCTGAAACCCGTCAGGGAAAGGGTAAGGGAGCGCCGTGCGGATGGTGTGCTCCGGTTCGCCGAGGCAAGGTTTTGTACGAGATCAAGGGGGTCGATATCGAGTTGGCCAAACGTGCACTGAAGTTGGCGTCTTACAAGCTGCCATTCAAGACCCAAATCGTTGTTAAGGAGTCCTGATATGAAAGCTTCCGAAATGAGAACATTCGATGTCGACAAGCTTCATGAGAAGTTGACGGAGTATCGTCAGGAGTTGATGAATCTTCGCTTTCAACATGCCACTGCCCAGCTCGAAAACACGCAGCGTATTTCCAAGGTCAAGAAAAACATCGCCCGTATTCTGGGTGTCCTTGGCGAAAAAGAGATGGAGAACTAGAACATGGCTACAAGCGAACAGAAGGCCAACAAGAGACGCATGACGGGCTTTGTCGTGAGCGACAAGAACGATAAGACCATTGTCGTCAGAGTTGAGACACTCATCAAGCATCCTGTCTTGAAAAAATACATCCGTCGCAGGAAAAAGTTCATGGCCCACGATCCGAAGAATGAATGCCGGGTCGGTGACAAGGTCCAGATTGTAGAACACAGACCTCTGAGTGCCAATAAGCGTTGGCATCTTACGAAAATTATTGAAAAGGCTCTTTAGGGGATAAGGATGATACAAGTACAATCAACTCTTGATGTAGCTGATAATTCAGGTGCAAAGAAGGTCTGCTGTATCAAGGTTCTTGGAGGGAGCCATCGCCGCTATGCCAGTGTCGGTGATCTCATTGTCGTTTCCGTCAAGGAAGCGATGCCCCACTCCAAAGTCAAAAAAGGCGATGTCATGAAGGCTGTCATTGTCCGGACCAAGAAGGAAATCGGTCGTCCCGATGGTTCTTATATCCGGTTCGACAATAACTCCGCTGTCATACTCAGCAAGAACCTTGACCCAGTAGGAACACGTATTTTCGGCCCCGTGGCCAGAGAATTGAGAGCCAAAAATTTCATGAAGATCGTGTCCCTGGCGCCTGAGGTTTTATAGGATTTACTATGAAAACCAGGAAAATTCATAAAGACGATACTGTGATTGTCCTTGCAGGAAAGGACAAGGGAAAGACAGGAAAGGTAAAGAAGATCTTCAAGAACAAGGATCTTCTCCTTGTTGAAAACGTGAACATGGTCAAACGCCATGTCAAACCCAACCCGTACAAGAATGAACAGGGTGGGATCGTAGACAAGGAAGCCCCCCTGCATGTTTCGAACGTCCAGCTTATATGTGAATCCTGCACCAAACCAACCAGGGTTGGTTACAAGATAGCTGATGGCGGAAAAAAAGTTCGTTACTGCAAGAAATGTAACGAAGTGATGAGTTAGGGGACTATAATGACGCGACTGAGTGAAATTTATACAACAAAAGTAGCCCCGGAATTGAAAAAGGAATTTAATTATTCCTCAACAATGCAGGTACCCGGTCTGAAGTTTGTTTCATTGAACATGGGTCTTGGCGAAGGTAGCCAGGATAATAAACTGATTCAGGATGCTGCAAAGGAATTGAGCTTGATTGCTGGTCAGAAGGCTGTTGTGACCAGGGCCAAAAAGTCTATCGCTGCGTTCAAACTGCGTGAGGGCCAGCCCATTGGGTGCTGTGTTACATTGCGTCGGGAGAGAATGTGGTATTTTCTTGACAAGCTCTTGAATGTTGCTCTTCCACGGGTGAGAGATTTCCGCGGGATACCTGACAAGGGTTTTGATGGAAGGGGAAATTTTACCCTTGGGATCAAGGACCACACGATTTTCCCTGAAATCAACATGGATGATGTTGACCGAGTGAAGGGCATGAACATTACCATTGTGACTTCCGCAACCACCGACAAGGAAGGCAAGCGTTTGTTAGACTTGCTCGGTATGCCTTTCAAGAAATAAAGGAGGAGTATTTTGGCAAAGACATCATTAAGGGTCAAAGCGAAGCGGAAGCCAAAATTTTCGACACGCAAATATAACAGGTGCCCTTTGTGCGGGAGGCCGCGTGCCTACATGCGTAAATACGGGATCTGCCGCATCTGCTTCCGCAACATGGCTTTGGCCGGTGAGCTCCCCGGCGTCCGTAAATCTAGCTGGTAAACGAGGAATGTGCATATGTCAGTAGTAGATCCAATCGCAGATATCCTGACCAGAATCCGCAATGCACAAATGGCGCTCCATGAGACAGTGTCTGCCCCGCTGAGTAAAACCAAGGCAGCCATGGTCGCCATTTTCAAGGATGAGGGATATGTTCAGGATTATGAAATCACGGATAATTCCATTGATATCCGTTTGAAGTATCATGAAGGGCGGCCGGCATTTTCCGGTCTCAAGCGTATCAGCAAGCCAGGCCGTCGCGTTTATGTCGGCAAAGCGGATATCCCGGCTGTTCAGAATGGC
Source organism: Desulfoplanes formicivorans (assembly GCF_001748225.1). NCBI lineage: Bacteria > Pseudomonadati > Thermodesulfobacteriota > Desulfovibrionia > Desulfovibrionales > Desulfoplanaceae > Desulfoplanes > Desulfoplanes formicivorans. The sequence continues at coordinate 169,163 of NZ_BDFE01000004.1, read as the reverse complement.
CTTGGCATCTGTATCCTTTCCACCTCACAGGGTATCATGGAGGGCGGCAAGGCCAAGGAATTGGGAATCGGCGGAGAACTCCTCTGCGAAATCTGGTAGTGAGGAAACTATGTCAAGAATTGGTAGAAAGCCGATAGATGTTCCCAAGGATGTAGATTTGAACGTCAAGGAACACTTGGTAGAGGTAAAAGGACCAAAGGGGACCTTGACGGTTGATCTTCATGAAAAGATCCATGCCGAGCTGGTCGATGGCAGTGTGACGCTGTCTCGCGACGATGATGAAAAAACCAGCAAGTGCCACCATGGACTGTGTCGCTCTTTGATCCACAATGCCATTGAAGGCGTTTCAAAAGGGTTTGTCAAAGAGCTCGAACTGGTCGGTGTTGGATACAAGGTCAACCTCAAGGGCTCTGATCTCGAACTTAATGTTGGTTACTCCCACCCTGTGCATTTTACGCTTCCCCAGGGAGTTGATGGCAAGGTTGAGGGTAACAAGATTTCCCTGTCCGGATGTGACAAGCAGTTGGTTGGCGAAACAGCCGCTCAGATCAGAAGGGTCCGTCCTCCGGAGCCGTACAAGGGCAAGGGGATCAAGTATGTTAACGAACAGATCCGCCGCAAGGCCGGCAAATCCGGCGCTAAGTAGGTAAATCGATGAAATCTAGCAAGAGACAAGCGAGATTAAAAAGAAAAATCCGTATCCGGAAGAAAATTTTCGGTACCGCAGAGAGACCGCGTCTCGTGGTATTCCGTTCGAACAAGCATATCTATGCCCAGCTGATCAATGATGATGCCGGTACCACACTGGTTTCCTCTTCTTCCTTGGCCATGGACGAATTCAAGAACGGTAGCGCCAATATCGAGACCGCCAAGGTCATTGGCAAGCGCATTGCCGAAGAAGCCTTGAAGCAGGATATTTCTGCCGTTGTTTTCGACAGGAACGGGTATGTATTTCATGGTAAAGTCAAGGCTTTTGCAGACAGTGCACGCGAAGCCGGTTTAAAATTTTAATAGAGGTCATTCATGCAGCCAACCGAGAGCGAATTTATCGAAAAAGTCGTTTATCTCAACAGGGTCGCCAAGGTTGTCAAGGGCGGTCGTCGCTTCAGCTTCAGTGCACTTGTCGTCGTAGGAGATGGAAATGGGAGCGTCGGGTATGGTCTGGGTAAGGCCAATCAGGTTCCCGATGCCATTAAAAAGGCTTCCGATCGTGCCAAGCGCGCCATGAAGAAGATTTCCCTCATCGAGGGGACCATCCCTTACCAGACGACCGGGATCTTTGGTGCTGGTCGTGTCCTGCTCAAGCCTGCCTCCAAGGGTACCGGCATCATTGCTGGCGGACCCGTGCGTGCCATCATGGAAGCTGTTGGGGTGCACGATATCTTGACCAAGGCTATTGGCACGAACAACCCACACAATGTATTGCGAGCCACCTTTGCCGGTCTCGAAGGACTTCGGGGGGCCGAGGAAGTGAGCAATATTCGTGGGAAGAAAATAACCATCACTCGCAAATAGGTGTTTTCATGATCAAGGTCAGACTTGTCAAAAGTATTATCGGGTGCAATCCACGACAAAGAAAGACTGTCAGGGCTCTGGGACTCGGCAAGATCGATTCCACCAACGAGCTTCCGGATAATTCCTGTACACTGGGAATGATTAAACGTGTTCGTCATTTAGTAGAGGTTGTAAAGTAATGAATTTACATGAACTGTATCCATATCCAGAGCAGCGTGCCCAGCGCAAACGTGTCGGCCGCGGTTCTGCCACTGGTCAGGGATGTACCAGCGGAAAGGGAAACAAGGGACAGAATGCCCGCTCCGGTGGTGGAGTTCGCCCTGGTTTTGAAGGCGGACAGATGCCTTTGCAGCGTCGGCTTCCCAAGCGTGGTTTCAAGAATCCCTTTCGTGTGAAGTATCAAACCATCAACCTGTATCAGATCAGCCGTCACTTTCCCGAGGCCACCGAATTGACCCTGGATGATCTGTATACATGTTCCTGTTGCAACAAGAACGCTCCCATCAAGATTCTTGCTGATGGCGAACTTTCCGGTCCCGTGACCATTACTGCGCATGCCTTTTCCAAGAAAGCTGCGGAAAAGATCACTCAGGCCGGGGGCAAAGCCACGGCACTTGAAGGATAGGTCATTATGTCGGCATCAATGAATAGCGGCGTTCAGGAACTTAAACGAAGATTACTGTTCACCTTTCTCTTTCTGGCAATTTATCGGGTGGGCATTCATTTGCCCATTCCGGGTGTTGATGGAAATGCCCTGTCCGATTTCTTTGCCAATGCTCAGAACACGTTGTTCGGCCTTTTCGACATGTTTTCCGGTGGTGGCCTGCGGAATCTCTCGGTCTTTGCCTTGGGGATCATGCCCTATATTTCGGCTTCGATCATCATTCAGCTTTTGACCGTGGTCAGCCCGGATCTCAAGCGGCTCAGCAAGGAAGAAGGCGAGGCAGGCCGGAAAAAAATCACCCAGTACACCAGGTATGGTACCGTTCTCATCACCCTGGTACAGGGACTTGGCATTGCCATTGGACTTGAAAGTATGTCCAGTCCCACCGGGGCTCCCGTTGTCCTGGCTGCGGGATGGTCGTTTCGGATCATAACGATCCTGACATTGACGGCCGGAACGGTTCTGATCATGTGGCTTGGGGAGCAGATCACTGAAAATGGCGTTGGCAATGGTATTTCCCTGATCATTTTTGCCGGTATTGTCTGCCGTTTTCCTGCTGGTCTGTTCAACTCCATCCGTTTGATGGGTACCGGCGAGATCAGCGTGTTTGTGGCTCTTTTCGTTCTGGTGGTGATGGCTGCTGTTTTGATTGGCATTATTTATGTGGAGCGCGGGCAACGCAGGATTCCGATCCAGTATGCCAAGAGAATGATGGGCAGAAAATTGTATGGCGGGCAGAGCAGCCATTTGCCTCTTCGGGTGAATACTGCCGGAGTCATCCCTCCGATTTTTGCTTCTTCCATTCTCATGTTTCCCGCAACAATTGCCAATTTTTCCAATGTGCAATGGTTGAAGCAGTTTTCTGCCATCTTCAGTCCTGGTTCCCTGGTCTACAATCTGTTTTATATCACCATGATTGTTTTCTTCTGTTTCTTCTACACAGCGATCATTTTCGATCCCAAGGACATTGCTGAAAACCTGAAGAAACAGGGAGCTTTCATTCCCGGGATTCGGCCCGGGGTCAAAACCAAGGAATATATTGACAAGGTCCTTGGCCGTCTCACATTTTGGGGCGCCATTTATGTGTCTGTTGTCTGTATTTTCCCAATGCTTCTCATCAGGCAGTTCAATGTGCCTTTCTATTACGGCGGAACTGCCCTGTTGATCGTGGTTGGTGTGGCAATGGATACGATGAGCCAGGTGCAATCCTATTTGATTACCGGTCAATACGATGGACTCATGGCCAAGGCCAAGATCAAGGGAAGACGTTAAGACGTCGTTTGTAATGTGATCGTGAGACTACGGATTTGTCGGAAATATATTTTGGGGGAATTATGAAAGTTCGACCATCAGTCAAGAAGATCTGTCCCAAGTGCAAGGTTATCAAGCGAAAGGGAACGATCCGTGTCATTTGTGAAAATCCAAGACATAAACAGAGACAAGGCTAGTGTAGGGGGATGTTGTGGCAAGACTTGCAGGTATTGATCTACCAAAGAATAAACGACTTGATATCGCGTTGACCTATATCTACGGGATTGGTCATACGACAGCGCTCAAGATTTTAGACGCCACCGGGACCGATTGGACCAAGAAAACCGACGACCTCACTGCCGATGAAATCAAGAAAATTCGTATTGAACTCGAAGATAACTACAAGGTTGAAGGCGATCTGCGTCGTGAAGTAACCGCCAATATCAAGCGACTCATGGATATTGGATGTTATCGTGGTTTAAGGCATAGAAGAGGCCTGCCTGTGCGTGGTCAAAAGACCAAGACAAACGCCCGCACAAGAAAAGGCAGAAAACGTGTTGCTGTAGGTCGCAAAAAGTAAAGAGTGAGGAGAAGGTATGGCAAGGCCTCAGAAGGGTATGAAAAAAAGGGAACGCAAGAACATTCCCACCGGTATTGTGCATATAAGCGCAACTTTTAATAACACCATTATTACGTTTACAGATAATGTAGGCAATGTGGTCAGCTGGGCGAGTTCCGGAACCTCCGGTTTCAAGGGCTCCCGGAAAAGCACTCCCTTTGCGGCACAGAAGGCAGCCGAAGTTGCTGCAAAACGTGCTCAGGATCATGGGATGCGTACGGTCGGCATCTTTGTAAAGGGACCTGGTGCGGGTCGTGAATCCGCCATGCGTGCCATTCATGCCGCAGGGATGAAAGTGACTTTTATTCGTGACGTCACCCCCATCCCTCACAATGGCTGTAGACCACCCAAGCGGCGCAGAGTTTAAGGAGGATTAGAAATTGTCTAGATATACAGGTGCAAAATGCAAACTTTGCCGGAGGGAAGGCGAAAAGCTTTTTCTCAAGGGTGATCGTTGTTACACTGATAAATGTGCTTTTGAAAGGCGTTCCTATCCTCCGGGAGAGCACGGCAAGATGCGTCGCAAGCCCACGGAATATGCCATTCAGCTTCGCGAGAAGCAGAAGGTTCGCCGCATGTATGGTGTTCTGGAAGGTCAGTTCAGACACTACTTCAAGGTCGCTGAATCCAAGAAGGGCATTGCTGGTACCAACCTGTTGATGCTTCTTGAGAAGCGTATCGACAATGTTGCGTACAGAATGGGATTTGCCAATTCCAGGAATCAGGCGCGGCAGCTCGTCCGTCACGGCCATTTCATGCTTAACGGACGCAAGGTCACTGTTCCTTCCATTCAGCTCAGGGAAGGAGATGTCCTTGAAGTGTGCACCAAGAGCAAAAACAGCCTTGTCATCAAGGAAGCGCAAGAGGTTGTTGCCCGTCGAGGCGTACCAGCATGGCTTGACGTCGATGTCACGGCACTCAAGGGTACTGTCAAGGCCCTGCCTGTGCGTGATGATGTTACCTTCCCGATGAATGAGCAGCTGATCGTCGAATTGTACTCCAAATAAAAATAGGTGTTTTCTATGACGGAAACCAGCAGTGAAAGACCTGTGAACGTGCGTAACTGGTCTGAACTCGTCAAACCCGACCGGATCGAACGTGATGACAAATCCGGCGCTACATATGGAAAGTTCATATGTGAACCCTTGGAAAGGGGCTTCGGTACAACCATAGGGAATTCCTTGCGTCGAATCCTGTTGTCCTCGCTTCAGGGTGCTGCCATTGCCGCTTTGAAAATCAATGGAGTTCAGCATGAATTTTCCACGATTCCGGGGATAGTTGAAGACGTTACGGACATCATTCTCAATTTCAAGCAGATCAAGTTTGCTTCATCAACGAGCGAACCCCAGCGATTGCAGCTTGTTGCCAATGATGTCGGCGAGGTAACCGCTTCTGCCATCCAGGAGAACCAGAATATCAAGGTGCTCAACCCTGACCAGCATATCGCCACCCTGACCGAACCCATCGATTTTGTTGTTGAGATGGAGGTTCGCATGGGCAAGGGGTATGTCCCGGCTGAAATGCATGAGGGCTTGGACAACGAGATCGGCATTATTCCCCTGGACTCGAGTTTTTCTCCTGTCAAAAAAGTCGCGTATCATGTGGAACAGGCTCGCGTCGGCCAGATGACCAACTATGACAAGCTGATCATGGAGATTTGGACGGATGGTTCGGTATCGCCCGAGGATGCCCTGGCGTACAGTGCCAAGATTCTCAAGGAACAGCTGGCCGTGTTCATCAATTTTGATGAAGGAACGGCTGATGTCGATCACAAGAACGTTTCCGCCACTCAGGAAATCAATCCCAATCTTTTCAAGAGTATTGAAGATCTCGAGCTTCCGGTTCGTGCGAGCAATTGTCTGAAGAGTGCTGGTATTCATCTTGTTGGTGAGCTTGTTCAGAAGACTGAAAGTGAAATGCTCAAAACCAAAAATTTCGGTCGCAAATCACTCGAAGATATTCGCCGTGTTCTCGAATCCATGAATCTTGAATTCGGGATGAAAAACGATAATTTTGAAGAAATGTACCAGGAATGGATGAAGAGGTCAGAAGAAGATGAGGCATAAAAAAGCAGGCAGGAAACTCAACCGTACCATGGAGCACAGAAAGGCCTTGTTCAGGAACATGTCTAGGTCTTTGCTGGTTCACGAACGGATACGGACGACATTACCCAAGGCCAAGGAACTCAGAAAGTTTGTTGAACCCCTGATCACCCTGGCTCTGAAGAATGATTTGAAATCACGTCGCGAGGCCTACAAGGTTCTTGGCAGTCATCAGCTGGTACAACGCCTTTTTGATGAGATTGGACCGAGATTTGCTGATCAGCCTTCAGGTGGTTATACACGTATAGTCAAGTTCAGCCAGCCAAGGATGGGTGATGCCGCACCCATGGCCCTTATCGAGCTGAATGTGAGGGCGGTCGAGCCGGTTGCGGACGAAGAAGAGCAGCCCGAGAAGACCGAAGAAGTGGAAGAGACAACTTCCGAGGCATAGGTGACGAAAAAAAAGGCAGAGTACTCTGCCTTTTTTTCTGTTTTTTAAAATCGATAAACCTGATCCAAATTATTGCCAAAATGGATATACGACGTCTTGAAGCGTTTGCCAAGGTCTATGAAACGCGGAGCTTTTCAAAGGCTGGTAAAAAATTATTTCTTTCCCAGCCTACCATCAGTTCCCATGTGGCTCTTCTGGAGGACGAACTGGGCATTCTTCTGTTTGATCGTGTCGGACGCAATGTCCTGCCGACCCAGGCCGCCGAGATCCTGTACGGTCGAACAAGGAGTATTTTTCATGTCCTGGACATGGCTCGCGCAGAAATTGACCTTCTGCGGCAAACCATCTCCGGTCCGATCATCCTCGGAGGCAGCACCATACCGGCTGATTACATTCTGCCCCCCATGCTGGCCAAGTTCATGCGCACCTATCCTGAAGTGCAGATCGATTTGCGAGTGGGTGATACTGGCGGGGTCATTGATATGGTCCGTCAGGGCGAGGTTATGCTTGCCATGGTCGGTTCGGCAGCGGATTGCAATGATCTCGCCTTTGTTCCCCTCCTGGAAGATGATCTCGTCCTCATTGGAACCGAAAAACTGATCCACGCGGTCAGCCAGGGGGATGCTCACACCACGCTGTGCAGCGTGCCATGGGTCATGCGTGAGCCCGGATCAGGAACCCGCAGAGCTCTCGAGTCCGCACTGAAGAGTGTTGATCTTGGCGTTGACGATCTGCGTGTCGGTATTCAGGTGCAGAACACCCAGGCCATGCTTGGTTGTGTGCTTGCTGGGATGGGTATTTCAGTGACTTCGCGAATGGTTGTTGATCCCTATGTCAAGCGCGGAGAAATGGGAGTGGCTTCCATTCCCGGGTTCACCATGTCGCGAACGTTTTATCTTGTGTACAATCAAAAACGTGAGCTTTTCCCGGCAACCCGCGCGTTGCGTGATTTTCTGGTCAATGATCTGTCCCTTTCTCAGCTGTCTGCATCGTGATGCGATGCGCGCAACAGGATATTTGGTGTGCTATACGTTACAAGCGGGAAACAAACTCATTCCTATCCCATCCATGCGGGAGCCACCCTTGCCCAGAATCTGTTTGCGGCCGGTTTGTATCAGGGACGTCCCCTGTGCGCAGGGCTTGGAGCGTGCGGACGTTGTCGAGTTCTGTATCTATCAGATCCTCCCGCTCCTGACGATGTGGAGGTCAACGTGCTCTCCACCCGTCAGCTTACAGCAGGGTGGCGCCTTTCCTGCAGACATCTTCCTGTGCCCGGCACGAGTATACGCATTGCCCACGATTCCCTGACCACTCCTGCGTCCGGGGATGATGTTTCCTTGTACACGGAGAGTTGGGACCGCCTGGCCATTGATATTGGAACTACTGCCATCAAGTGGCAGGGTGTGCAACCGGGTTCGTCTACCTTACATTACGGACACCTGCTCAATCCCCAGGTGGGTGCCGGGGCCGATGTCATGGCCCGGATGGCCTTTGCTCAACTGGGCCCGGCCATGTCCCTTTGTTTGCAGCAGTGCCTGATCACAAGCATCGAAAGACTGGTCGGGAGGAAGGATATCTCTCGCCCGGCTGTTGTGGTCACCGGTAACAGCGTCATGATCTACTCGCTGCTGGGACGTTCGTTTCAGGGATTGGCCGCGTCTCCCTATGCCTTGACCTATGCAGGTGGCGCCATGGCCACCCTGACGAGGCAGCATGCATCAAGTTCCCTGCAGGTTTATATCCCCCCCCTGTTGGCGCCCTTTGTGGGAGCGGACATTGCCTGTGGCCTGGCCCATATTCTGGGCCACTATCCAGTGAGCGAGCTTTTTCCGTTTATTCTTGCCGATTTCGGAACCAATGGCGAGTTTGTTCTTGCTTTGGGTCCTGACAACTATTGGGTGACCAGCGTTGCCATGGGACCTGCTTTGGAAGGAATCGGCCTCACCCGGGGCAAAATCGCGTCTTCCGGGGTTTGTACCGGGTTTACACTGACCCGGGACGGCTTGTGTCCGGCTGGCGGGAGTATTGGACACGGCATTTCTGGAACAGGATATCTTTCCCTGGTGAGTCTGCTTCGGCGTACCGGCGTGCTGGATGATACGGGTTTGTTCACCCGACCAGGTCATCTGGTGGGCCAGCGCATCGAGAACATGGTCCAGCACAATGCCTCAGGCAAGGCCTTGGTTCTGGAAGGCAAAACCATTCTAACTGGAAGGGATGTTGAAGAGATCTTGAAACTCAAGGCATCGTGCAATTACGCCCTGAAATCTCTTCTTGGCCATGGTCGCCTCAGGACAAATGCCGTCAGAAAGGTCTTTGTATCCGGAGCACTGGGTGGGAATCTTCGACCGCTGGAACTGGTTGACCTGGGTTTTTTCCCCACATCCTGGGAGAAAAAGATCTGTTTGGCAGGCAATACCGCCCTCAAGGGAGCATGGGATCTGCTGGTGGATAAGGATGCCCGTACCCGAGTGCAAGGTTTGCAAGGACATGTACAAAGCCTTGATTTACCGGCTCAGGATGATTTTGCCCGCGGATATGTTGCCAAGATGCGCTTTGGGTATTGTTAAGAAGTGAGTTGCGCCCTAAGCAGCAAGGGGGATACAGACATGACAGTCTGTATCCCCCTTGCTGCTTAGGAGCACACCATGAATGGGCTGTTACAAATGATTGGCAATGGCGTCCTGAATATTGCGAGAGGCGTTTCGATCACCAAAAAGGCCAACGCGAACGGAAATCTTGGAAGTAACGTTGTTGTCGGTGCTGATCCATATCCAGAAGGGACGATCGCCATCCTTGCCGGTAATCTGGGCCCCGGAAAGATTTTTGTTTTGTTTTTCAATGACCAGACCGAGATCCTTGCACCCACTGAGGGCCGCGGCATAGGCCCGATCGACATTGACGTTTCTGGTTATGGAGACTTTGCCTTCAAAATAGGTATACGTTGCTGCGGCTCCGGCCCCTCCTGCCACAACAGCCGCACAGGAACATAAGGAACAGATCATGGCGATGCCAATCAGCATAGAGCATAGGGAACGAATGGTCATGGGTATCTCCTTGCATGGTGGTTTGGAAATATACAGAAACAAAATGGGTCAGGCAAAAAGTTCCTTGATGATCAATTCAATGCCTACCAGTCCCCTATAGGTTGTCAGTTTGGGTGTAAAGGCTATACGAACGCGGGCACCCTGAGGCTGTTGATAATGCCGGGTAGAGCCTTGTCGCCAGGCCAGGGCACGAAAGGTGATATTGGATGATTCATCCCGGAGTTCAAAGGCCAGGTGGCGGTTGCGACTGAAAGGCTTGACGCTGCGCACGGTAACCACGGGGGAAAGAAATACAGGTCGCGGGTTGGCTGGGCCAAAGGGCTGCAGTGATTCGATTTCGGCAAGAAGAACCGGTGTGATGTGGTCAAAGGGCACTTCGGCGTCAATCTTGATTTTGGGACGGGGCAAAGCGGCTCCATGGCACTGCTCGGATACAGCGGCATTGAAGCGTTCTCTGAAGGCTGCCAGGTTGTCGGGATGGACGCTGAGACCGGCTGCCATGACATGACCTCCGAATCCTTCCAAAAGGTCCTCACATGCCTTGAGACAGGTAAACAGATCAATTCCCGGGACACTCCGACCTGATCCCTTGAGCACATCTCCCTGATCGGAAAGAAGGATGGTGGGGCGATAGGTCTGTTCGGTCACGCGGGATGCAGCAATGCCCAACACCCCCTGATGCCATGCGGGGTCGAACAAGACATGGCCAAAGGACTGGTCGTTTTCTGCAAGCAGTTCCAAGGCCTGATCGACAATGTGTTGTTCAATGGTCTTGCGCTGGGCATTGAGCTTGTTCAGGCGGTTGGCCAATGGCTTGGCCGTGTTCGCAGAATCGGCCATGAGCAGATCAAAAGCGGTCCTGGCCGTGTCCAACCGACCGGCCGCATTGATGCGCGGGGCAAGTCCGAATCCGACATCACCGGAGCCGATAGAAGCGCCGCTTTCCAGGGAACAGGCTCCCTTGAGGGCGGCAATACCGGGACGATCGTCTGATTTGAGAACAAGAAGGCCGTTTTTCACCAGAATCCGGTTTTCGCCGGTCAGGGGGACAATATCGGCAATCGTTCCCAGGGCTACAAAGTCCAAAAGTGGACGGATATCAATGGGAGGGGGAAGAATCCGGTTGAGGGCGGCCATGAGCAGAAAGGCCACGCCGACTCCGGCCAGATGGGGGCACGGACAGGCTTGGAGTTGGGGATTGAAGATGCCGTCTGCAGCCGGAAGGACGGGCCCCGGGAGGTGGTGATCCGTGATGATGACGGTCATGCCCAGGGATTTGGCAACATCCACGGCCTGGTGATCAGAAATCCCGCAGTCAACCGTTAAAAGGACTTGAATCCCGGATAGGGCAAGTTCACGTATTGCAGATCCATCAAGGCCGTATCCATGTTCGAACCGCGAAGGCAGCACAGGGATTATGGACAGATTCTTGCGTTTAAAGAAATCCGTCACCAGGGCTGTAGCCGTGACACCGTCAACATCGTAATCACCCCATACAGCAATTTTTTCCCCTTGAGCAATGTGTGCTGCAAGGCGTTCGGCAACCGGAATCAGACCCGGCCAGTTTTCCAGGGCCGAAAGATGCCGAAGTCCCGGGTCAAGAAAGCGCTGTATGGCTTGCTGGTCTCGCAGTCCGCGATTGAAGAGGATCGAGGCTGTCAGTTCGGTGATGCCGAGGTCACGCGCAAGGGAGCGGACCAACTGCTGCTCGGCAGCGCAAAGGGGAGAGGGGAACAGAATGTTGTCTGGTAATGGATGCATACGTATGCCGGGCGTCTTGGCGTGCAAGTACTTGGGCCCGGGGAAGTCGGGTTACTGCACGAGCTCTTCCATGTTCATGTTCAGATCCTGTGTTATTCTGTCGTGTAATTCTTGGGTCAGGAGATTTTTTTGGGCCATGTATTTCAGGAGTTTTTTGCTTTCAGGCATGGCTTTGTTCAATTTGAGGGACATTATGACATGTTCAACAACCCGGGGGTAATCTCCCTTTGCAAAATAGGCTCGAGCAATGTTGTAGTGAAGGTTCTCGTCATTGGCGCTCAATGTCAATGCTCGACCATAGTATTCGACCGCCTGATCAAACATGTTATTCTTGCGCAGGTTGATGCCGAACTCATTGAACAGGTGCTTGTGCTCTTCTTCAAAGGCCGCATCAAGGTTTACCAGGCGACGGAAGATGTCGTCTCCCTTTTCTTTTTCTCCCCGTTCCAGATAGGTCAGGCCCAGCCCGAAGTTGGCGCGTATGTTTTCTTCGTCAATGCGTAGGGCATTGCCGTATTCGAATTCGGCACTAAAGGTTTCGCCCCGCTTGCGGTGCCTCTCTGCTCTGGCAACGGTGCGTGAAAGCTCTCTGATTTTGGGGTACACCGTGGTCGTGTAAAATTCAGGCTCTGGAGCGAATTTGTTCAGGAATTCGTCTTTGGGGATGATTTTTTTGGGACCCGAGGGAACGTAATTGATGTTCAACGGCTGGATTTCTATTTGGTCGTTGTCCAGTTCCTGGGCAAACCAATAGGTTTTTTGCAATGTTTTGCGGGCTGTGGTTCCGGTTCCGATCTGCTTGAGACTTTGACTGGAAAAGACTCCTTTGATCTTTTCACGTTCCGGAGTCTTGTCAGATGAAGATGCCATCATGATTGTTCCTCGATTGTGTCAAGATAACGTTGTATCGTGCCAACCGGGTCGGTCGCTCGTGTGATGGGACGGCCGACAACAAGGTAACTTGACCCTGCCCTGAGCGCGGCTTTCGGCGTTGTCACCCGCTTCTGATCATCTTCTGAATCCAGATCTTTTTTCAAACGGATGCCTGGAGTGACAATGGTAAAGGGTTCTGGGCATTGCTGGCGTATCCTCTGTACTTCCTGACCTGAACAGACAATGCCGTCAAGGCCCCAGGTGCGGGCCTGATGAGCCATAGATGAAACCGTGTCCTCAAGGTTGCGTGATCGGCCTGCAACAAGGGCTAGATCATTCGAGCTCATGCTGGTGAGCACGGTTACACCGATGAGAAGTGGCGGTTTTTTTCCGGCCATGCGGGCTCCTCGAAGGGCTGCCTGGACCATGGCCTGTCCACCAGTGACGTGGATGGTCAGCATATCCGCTCCGGCTGCGCAGGCGGATGTCACTGCCCCTTGCACCGTATGGGGGATATCCATGAATTTGAGATCAAGAAAGACTTTGAATCCCAGGTTGTCGAGGGTGGATACAATCTCCGGCCCGGTGCGGCAAAAGAGTTCCAAGCCGACTTTGACCCAGCGCACATGTCCGGACAGGGTACGGGCCATGGCCAAGGCCTGTTCCCGGGAAGGAAAATCAAGGGCCACGATGAGTTTTTGGCTGGTCATGGTCTACCTAGATGGGTTTGAAGATTAACAAACATATACCCGTGTTGTCCCGCGGCGAAGGGACAGGCATGTTGTCATGTCGCAAGCAGGGTCTGCTTGAGGCCGGGCCGGTGAATAGCCCTGGCCCTGGCTGCCAGATAGACGGCTCGGAGTTCTTCATATGCGGTGTCGAGATCGTCGTTGATAATCCAGAATTCAAAGAGATCGCATTGATTGATTTCGTCCCTGGCATTGGCCAGACGCTTGGCAATCACTTCTCTGGAATCCGTGCCCCGCTTGACAAGCCGGCTTTCCAGAGCCTTGAGGGAGGGAGGGAACAGAAACACGAAACAGCTTTGGGGAAGGGTCTGCTTGAGCTGTCGCGCTCCCTGGACATCAATGTCAAAGATGATGTCCTTGCCCTGGGCCAGGATCGTCTGGGTCGCCTCAAGGGGAGTGCCGTACAAGTTGCCGTGAACCGAGGCCCATTCGGCAAAAAAATGGTTGTCGCGTCGCTGCAAAAAGGTTTTTTTGTCCAGGAAATAATAGTCCTTTCCATGGATTTCACCCGGCCTGGGCGCACGGGTGGTACAGGAGATGGAAAAGGCAAATGCAGGAAACTCCTGGCGCAGTCTGGCAATCAGGGTGCTTTTCCCGGTGCCCGAAGGGGCGCTGATGACCAGAGGCAAACCGGTACGTTCAATCATCCTGTTCGTCCTCGTTGTTGCTGCCAAAACGCTGGGCAATGGTCTCGGCCTGGATGGACGAGAGAACGCAGTGGTTTGAATCGGTGACGATGATGGATCTGGTTTTGCGTCCCTGGGTGGCGTCAATGAGCCGCCCATCCTTGCGGGAGTCCTCTCGCAGGCGGCGCATGGGTGAAGAGCTGGGATTGACAATGGCAACGACCCTGGAACTGACTACAAAATTGCCAAAGCCGATATTCAGAAGTTGCTGGTGTTTCATGGCGTAAAACCTTGTTTGCGAATTATCCTGCGTTGTCCATCCAGGTGATCAGCTATTCCAGATTCTGGACCTGTTCCCGGCATTTCTCCAATTCAGCCTTGAAGGCAACAGTCCTGGCGCCGAGTTCGTGTTTCTGGACCTTGTTCCCACAGGTGTTGATCTCCCGGAAGCATTCCTGAAGAAGAAAGTCGAGTTTGCGGCCCATTTCACCACCAGCGTCAAGGATGCTTTCAATGGCCTTGAGATGGGCATCCAGGCGGGTCAATTCCTCGCTTACATCCAGCTTGTCCGAGAGAATGGCCAGTTCATGGAGCATCCTGGAGTCGTCCACCTGAACATCAACCTGTTCCAGGAGCTGGTTGACGCGTTCTTGGATGAGAACAAAGCGGTCCTTGACGATGTCTTTGGCAACCTCACGAATTTCCAGAACAATGGACTTGAGCACCTGGATGCGGGCCAGCAGATCCTCCCTGAGGGCCTGTCCTTCCCGGGTGCGGCACTGGTTCCAGTCATTGAGGGCGGTGACAAGGCCTGCCTGCACGTCGGAAGCGAACTGGGGATCAAGAACGTTGCCGGAGTCCTTCCAAAGAGAGGGCATGGACAAAAGGGTATTGTAGTCGGGTACAAAGGAATGGCCTTGCTCTTTGGCCAGTTTGTCCAGCTGGCCGAGCATGGCTTGGAGCATGGTCGTATCCAGTTCCAAGCCCAGACGATCCGGGTCGGTGATCTGGATTTTCAGGAACAATTCGACCCGACCGCGGGCGGCCTTTGAACGGATTGTTTTTTCCCATTCTGCAACCGATCCGTACATGGTCTGGGGGATCTTCCATTTGAGATCCAGAAATTTGCCGTTGACGCTTTTGATCTCCCAGCTGATGGACCAATCATCGGTCCTGGTCAGGGAAGAGCCGTATCCGGTCATGCTTTTGGGCATTGGTGCGATTCCTTGGTTTGGCGTTGAGCGCGCACTTGGAGGGTATAAAGAGCGCGTATTCGGGTCAAATGGTCCTTGATGGCTGTTGTGGCATAGTCGGGAAATGTCCACGGCAGATCAACCCAGTTTCCTCGTTGGTAGATGAGGGTCAGGTCGGCCCAGATGCCCGAACAGAGATAGATGCGGTGGGTAAAATTTTTGCCCGTTGCCAGCACCAGCCGTTCCTGGTTCAGGTAGCCGGGATCAAGATTGCAAAGGCGATGTCCCCTTGAGTCCATCCATGCCTTTTCCAGGGAATTGGTCCAGAGCTTGATCGCCGGAAGTTCGTCCATGGGCACAAGCTGTTCAAAGCTGATCAACCGCCTGGTGATGGGTGTTCCGAGTTCCTCATCATAATACGTTGTCTGCGTGAACGGGATCGGTTCGGAAACATGGTCCATGGGCGAGAAACGTTTTTCCAGGGTCTTTTGCAACTCGGGCCAGAACCGGTCCCACTTGGCACTCAAGATGGAGAGCACCGGTTTGGCAGGCAAGGGAATGGCTGGTGTGCTCATCAACGTTCTCCTGGTTTTCCTGGCACGGCCGGGGTCACAAGCAGCCCGTGATCGTTCTGGCCTGTGGGGGTGACGGTGTGCAGGGTTCTGTCCCCGGAGGCAATGAGGCCGGATTCGGTCAGCTGACAGGGGACATAGAATTGACTCATTCCCTTGCGCCCGTTTTCAAAAATGACTTCCAGGGATTCGCGTTGTGCCAGCAGACGGATGAAATCCTGTTTTTTGGCCTGCACGAGGGTGCGGACCCTGGCCGCCCGGAGGGTCCGTTCCTTGTGGGGAACCTGGTCCTCAAAGGAGGCTGCGGCTGTTCCCGGACGCCGGGAATAGGGAAAGACATGGGCATAGGTCAGTGGCAGCCTGCCAAGGCAGTCCAGGGTCTCCTCAAAATGCGTGTCTGTTTCCCCGGGAAATCCGGTAATGATATCTGCTCCCAGGGCAAACACAGGCCATACGCGTCTGAGCCCTTCCACAAACTCCATGACCATCTCGGGCGTGTAATGTCCCCGGCCCATGCGCCGGAGAACGTGGGGGCTGCCGCTTTGCAGCGAAACATGCACATGGGGACAGACCAGGGAAGAGTTGGTGAGCGCCTGCAGACCCTGGGCAGTCAATTCGGAGGGTTCAAGGGAACTGAGCCTGATGCGGGCCTTGGAGCGCCATGTCTGCCCGAACCGTTCCTCAATGCGTTCGAGAAGTTCCCAGAGGTTGGTTCGGGGATGGAGATCTCGGCCAAAGTGGCGCAGGTTGATCCCGCACAGGGAAATTTCGTGGACACCGTTTGTAAACAGCCTGCCGATTTCTTCGAGAATGGCCTGGGGTTCCCGACTGACTGATTTGCCTCGGGTAGAGGGGATGATGCAATAGGTACACCTGTGGGAGCAACCATCCTGGATTTTGACCACGCCTCTGGTTCGCTGGTATCGGGTGATGGAAAAATCCGGATAGGGATCTGCTTGGGCGGGAGCGTCCGTCAATGGGAGCAGCCCCGGGTGGTTGCGCAAGAGATGCTTGTCGGCCTGGGAAACAGCCGCTCGGACGCCATTGAGCCGCGCCAGTTCCGGCAGGGCCTGGACCGCACAGCCGGCCAGAAGAATGGACGCTTCGGGGTTTTTCTGGTGCAGCCTGCGCACATGCCGCTTGAGGTCGGAAATGGCTCGTTCCGTGACCGCGCAGGTATTGATGAAAATGATGTCAGCATGGTCCGGTTCGTCGCACTCGAGCAGCCCCTGTCTTGTCCATGCCTCGCGAATGGATTGGGATTCGTACTGGTTGACCTTGCAACCCTGGGTAAGCATGAAAAACAACTGGCGTGGCATGTTCATGATGGTTGTGTGCAGCGTATAGTCTGGTGGTGAGGATGCGGGTGGCCGGCAACGGATCAGGGCGCAAGTTCCTGCAGTAAACTCTCGTCCATGCCAAGAATCGCTATGTTGTGACGATTGGCCAATTCCAGGGTTTCCTGGGGGCTGAAAAGCAGGCTGGTTTGGGCGTCAACGGCCAGGCAGGTTGCCTGGGCCGTGATCATGCTCCGGATGGTTTCCGGGCCGATGGCTGGCAGGTCGATACGCGCGTCCTGCCCGGGCTTGAAAATCTTGACAACAACGCAGCCCTTTTGGGC
Source organism: Desulfoplanes formicivorans (assembly GCF_001748225.1). Classification (NCBI taxonomy): domain Bacteria; kingdom Pseudomonadati; phylum Thermodesulfobacteriota; class Desulfovibrionia; order Desulfovibrionales; family Desulfoplanaceae; genus Desulfoplanes; species Desulfoplanes formicivorans. The sequence continues at coordinate 152,179 of NZ_BDFE01000004.1, read as the reverse complement.
CAGGGTTCCGGCTCGAAGGATCGTGGCATTGGTCCCTTCGATGCCTTCAACAGCAATGGTCATCTGTTCTCTGACCACCAGACATTGGCCGATATCTAGGGAGCCAAGGGTCTTGGCAATGGGGCGGGCATACAAAATATCGCGTATTTCCCGTTTGTCGGGTGCCCTGCGGGTCAAAACGCCCCGAGGTGTGGTCAGCTCGGGGAGAAACCGTGTCGCAGAAACGACCTCCATGCCTTCCTTTTCAAACTCCCTGGCCACAGCGCGCAGCAGGGAATCGTCACTCTTGCAGGCCAGGGAGAACAAGACGCGTGCGGCCCGCAGATCAGGGCGGATGGCCAGGGCTCTGGGCTTGTCAATGGGACCGGCAAAAACCACCTGGGAGACTTTGTGCTTTTTGAAAAAGCGGATCAACGCACCCAGCTGGCCCAGTTTGAGCCACGTGAACACATGGGTCGTGGCTGGTGTGTCCCTGGAGGTATCGCTGACAAACCCTGCGCCAATGACCTTAAAGCCCTGCTTTTTGGCATTTTGGGCCACAAGAGCCGGGAAGATTCCGCCACCAGCGACGAGTCCGAGTCGGGGAGAAGGTCGTGTCATGAAAGGTGCAATGGGTGTGACGTTGACCGGTTCCGGCGGGCACGAACCAGGAACCGAAATCGTAAACCGGAAACAATCACCAGAAGCTGGCAGACAACTCGTCAGCTAGGCCGCCGAGGTCACGCCCCGTTGGGAATTCTTGACGAACTCGATAAGATGCTGAATCCGTTCAAGATCGCCGAATTCAGTCAGAACGTCCTTGCATGCCCCCTTGAGATTGCCCTTGGTACGCCAGATGCGCTTGTAGGCCTGCTTGATGGCCTTGAGTTCCTCGGCGGTGAATCCGGCACGTTTAAGGCCGATGAGATTGGGCCCTCTGAGTCGGGCCCTGTCTCCCACAGCCATCATGTACGGGGGAATGTCCTGGGCCACGCCGGTTTTGCCGCCAATAAAGGCGTGGGTCCCGATGCGAACGAATTGGTGCACGGCAGACAGACCGCCAATAATGGCATGTGCGGCCACTTCCACGTGGCCTGCCAGGGTTGCGCCGTTGGACATGATCACGTGGTCTTCCAGCTGGCAGTCATGGGCAATGTGGCAATAGGCCATGACAAAGCAGTCCGAGCCCACGCGGGTGGCGCCGCCACCCCCGGAGGTGCCGCGGTTGATGGTCACGAATTCTCGTACCGTGATCCTGTCACCCATTTCAAGGACGGTTCGTTCTCCCTGATACTTGAGATCCTGAGGAGGGCCCCCGATACTGGCAAAGGAATGGATCTGACAGTCTTCGCCCAGAGTGGTCAATTTCTTGATATGAGCCGATGCTTCAATGACCGAACGGTCACCAATACGGGTATCCTCTTCCACGATGGCAAAAGGACCGACAATCACGTCCTGGCCGATTTCCGCATTTTTGGCAACAATGGCTGATGGATGAATCTCAGTGGCCACTATCCGTCCTCCCTGTCCACAACCGCAGCCGTAAGCAACCCTTCGGCCACTTTTTTCCCTCCAACCTTGGCAACGCCCTGAATTTTCCACAGGTTGAGTTTGTGTTTGAGGTATTTGACCTCCAGGTGAAGCAGGTCTCCGGGAAAGACGGATTGTCTGAATCGTACCTTTTCAATGCCCGTGAACAGAAAAATCTTGTCCTGCATCTGCTGGGGAATGGATTTGACCACAAGGATGCCGCCTGTCTGGGCCAGTGCCTCAAGAATGAGAACCCCGGGCATGACGGGATAGGCCGGAAAATGGCCCTGGAAAAAAGGTTCGTTCAGGGTCACTCCCTTGACGGCCTTGATGTGGTCCAGGGGGGCAAATTCCAGAACCCTGTCCACCAGAAGAAACGGATACCGGTGGGGCAACAGGTCCAGGATATCCTTGCTCACAATTTCGCCGAGTGCTGGTTGTTTCATGATGGGTCCCACGTGACAACTTGGAGGTGATGAAAAAAGGGAAGGTTCATGTGCCTGACGGATTGTCTTGCTGGCATGCTTCACGCAGTCGGGCCAGTTCCTTTTCCAGCCTTCGGAGACGTTTGGACATCTCCGGAAGTTTGGGAATGGTGGCCACGGTTTTGAGATATTGCCTGTATTCAATGGAGGGCAGACCACCGCCCAGGTCGGTCCCGGGGGGCACGGATGCGTGGATGCCGCCCTTGGCAGCAACCCGGCAGCCATCCCCAATGGTCAGATGACCGGCAACTCCCACCTGACCGGCAAGTACCACGTTCTTTCCCAGGTTGGCGCTACCGGCAATACCCACCTGGGCCACGATGATGGAATTTTCCCCCACCTGAACATTATGGCCGATCTGAACAAGGTTATCTATTTTTGTTCCCCTGCCGATCCTGGTTTCACCCAGGGCGGCCCGATCGATGGTCGTGTTGGCCCCGATTTCCACATTATCCTCGATGACAACCCGGCCGATCTGGGGGAACTTTTCCAGTCCCTGTGCTGCCTGGGCAAAGCCGAATCCGTCACTGCCAAGGACCACACCGGCATGCAGGATGACCTTGTCTCCCACCAGAGTGCCGTCCATGAGGGTTACCCGGGGATAAATGGTGCAATTTTTGCCGATGCGGCAATCCTCGCCCACATGGACATGGGGGAAAAGCCGGGTTCCTGCGTCCACCTGGGCACCGTCCCCGATATACACAAAGGGCGCGATGGCAACAGAAGGATGTACGGTTGCACCGGGGTGGATAAAAGCCTTGTCGCTTTGGCCGGAAAAGCGACCCAGGGGTTTGGCCATGATCTGAACCAGTCTGGCAAAGTCCAGGTAGGGCTGCGCGCTTACCAGAACAGGACAGGGGGCCAGTTTGGCATGAACTTCATCCGTTATGATGGCCCCGGCCCTTGTCGTGGCTACCTGGTCGGCGTATTTGGGGTTGGCCAGGAAACTGACGTCCTGGGGACCGGCATCAGCAAGGGTGTTTACCCCGGTTATTTCCCGGTCCTGGCCAACAAGAGTCAGCCCGAGGCGTTGAGCAATGTCCGTCAGCAACATTATTTTGCATCCTTGCCCTTGTTGGTGGCACGCCATTCCCGGTTGACCTCGACCAAGATCTCATCGGTGAGATCGGCCTTGGCATCGGCATAGATCAATCCACTGGCCTGGGCATCGGTAATGGTGGTATAGCCCTGCTGTTTGCCGTATTTGGTGATGACCTGGACAATGAGTTTGATGACCGGTTCACTCAGTTTTTGTTCTTCAAGCTTTATTTTGCGCTGGGTGCTGCGATAGAGGTCCTGGAAGTCGCGAACCTTGCGCTTGTAGGCCAGTTCCTTGTCTTCCTTGGCCTCCTGGCTGAGGACATACTCCTGTTTTTGAAGTTCCTCCCGGATGTTCTGGATTTCCTGTTTCTGTTTGTCCATTTTCTCCTTCACATCTTTGAACTTTTCCTGAAGGGTCTTCATGGCTGCCTGGCCGGGTTCGGATGTGGCAATGAGTTTCTGCATGTTGACAACACCAATCTTGGGGCCGGCAGCAAAGGCCGAAGCCGTAAACAGCAGCATGATACAGGTGAGCATAATGGTCTGACGCATTGGGTTCTCCTTTAGTTGTCCATGATACATGATGGTTTGATGGTTGGGTGCTTCTGATGGATCGTGGCGGCTAGAAAAACTGACCCACGGAAAATTCCACTCGGCCACCACCGGAAACGTCATCGTCTTCGTCAAGCCCGTAGCCGTATTCCAGGCGTAGCGGACCCAGGGGCGAGTACCAGCGGATGCCGGCTCCAACGGATTTGTACAGGTCGAAGTCAACGGACTCGTCGTCATCCCAGACATTGCCGGCGTCAAAAAAGACCAGACCCAGGATGCCGATTTCCTTGTTGATGGGGAAGATGTATTCGAAGTTGGTGAAGAACTCCTTGACCCCGCCTTTCTTGTCGTCGCTACCATCGTCATAGCGGGGCGAGATATCCCTTCCCTTGTATCCGCGTACCGAGTTGATTCCTCCAAGATAAAACCGCTCGAACAGGGGAATGTCGTCGTCTCCGTTTTCCATGAGGTATCCGGCCTGGCCATGCCAGTGGAATACCGTACTCCAGAACAGGGGATGATACCAGCTGCTGTCGGCAATATATTTGATGAATTCGTCATCCCCCTGGAGAAGGCCGCCCGAATACTCAACAGACAGGGTGTTCTTGGTTCCCCGGGTGGGGTTGATGCGCCGGTTGGTGGTATCCCGGGTAACGCCCACGTAGGCGGCACTGGCCCAGAAGGTTCCTTCTTCGATCTCATCATGATCGAATTCGTCCTCGTCCAGATCGGAAATGGTATACCGTTCCAATTTGTAGTTCCAGCTCAACCGGGTGTATTCCCCCAGAGGGTACCCGAACATCACCTTGCCGCCAATGGATTTCTTGTCATAATAATCGTCGTAGTCCACGTCGGTGATGTAGGCCTGGGCCCCCAGACCGAGATTGGAGTCCTTGTAATGGGGATTCCAGAAGGTGAGGTCGTATCGGGTGGTCGTGGCTCCGAAGCTGCCGGAAAAGGACGTGTTGTACCCTTTGCCAAAGAGGTTGCGCTCCTGGATGGACGCGGTGAAAAACACCTTGTCCAGGGTGGAGTAGCCTGCCCCGGCGCTGATCATGCCGGTGGATTTCTCCTTGACCTTGACCACCAGATCCATCTGGTCGGGTTCCTTGGTGGGCACGGTTTCAATGGCCACGGTTTCGAAATAGTCCAGCTTGGTCAAGCGGACATTGGAACGGTTCAGCTTGGCTCCGCTGAACAAATTGCCATCGGTCAGACGCATTTCCCGGCGGATGACATTGTCACGAGTCTTGGTATTGCCCTGGATCTTGACCCTTCGGATGTAGACCTTTTTGCCCTTGGTCATGACGTAATTGACATCAAAGGTCTGATTGTCCTCGTTTCTTTTCAGGTCGGCGTTGGCCTCGGCATAGGCATACCCGTAATTGGTATAGAAATCTGCCAGGTTCTGGATGTCGGCCCGCAGTTTGGAACGGTCGAAATACCCGTCTTCCTCGCCAACCAGGTCGTCCAACTGGCAGACCTTGAACAGGGTTTCCTCGTCAATAATGAGGTCTCCGGAAAAGGTCACCTTGCCCACCTTGTACCGCTTGCCTTCATTGATTTTGAAGGTGATGTAGATGCCGTCTTCCTTGTATTCCACTTCGGGCTGACCCACCTTGGCGTCCATGAATCCCCGGTTGCCGTAATAGGCCTCAATGGCTGCGGCATCCCGGTCCAGGAGTTCCTCCTTGAGAACACCGGATCCGGTGAGCCAGGAGAACATGCCTCGGGTGGAAAGGGCCAGTTCGTCTTCAATATCGTCGGGATCAAGCTGGTTGGCCCCCTGGATGATGATTTTTTCAATATACAGCTTCTTGCCTTCATCAATGGTGATATTCAGCCGGGCGCGGCCGAGTTCGGAAGATTCCAGTTTGTAGCTGACCTTGGCGTTGTAAAATCCCTTTTTGCGGTAGAGGTCCCTGATCTTGTCCATGTCCTCCACCAGGACCTTGGGATTGAGGACTGAACCGGTCTTGCTGCTCATGACTTCGATGATGTCGTCTTCATCCAGTTCCTTGGCTCCCACAACACCGATGGCCTGGATGAGGGGTTTTTCCTTGACCTCAAAGGTGAGTTCCTTGCCGTCCATGGTATCTGCGGTCTTGACCCGGACATCATCAAAATAGCCCAGTTCGAAAAGGCGCTTGACCTCCTGGTTGATCTCCTTGGGATCGTAGATGTCTCCCTTCTGGATATGCAGCCGCATGAGAACAACATCCTTTTCCAGGATCTGGGTGCCTTCAACCTTGATGGCAGCGATCTTTTCCTGGCTCAAGAGTTCCTGGCTGATCTTTTCCGCCAGTTCGTCAATGGCCGGCAAAAGATTGATCAGCCCCTCCTTGACCACGAACAGGGCCTTGGTTTCCTTGAGACCAAAGGCCTCCACCAGACGAACGTCCAGACTCAGGCTCTCGCCGATCTGGCTGAAACTTCCGTAGACCGCGTATTGGGCATTGCTGAGCAGGGCCAGGTCTCTGGCGGTTTGCAGATCCAGCTCGGTAACCTGCTGGTCTTCAATGATCCGGTCCAACTCCTGCTGGTTCACCGTGGGGATCTCCAGTTCCTCGAGTTTTTGACTGAGCATTTCCGGAAGACTTTCATTGAGATAGGCAAGTTCCGGGGAGGCGTTGATCTGAAAGGGAAGGATCGCCAGTTTGACGGTTTTCTTGGCAAAGGCCGACGGAACCACGAGTATCCCCAGAACCAGTATGGCTCCTGCAAGGTACAAGAACTTCAAGGATGGGCATCTATTGTTCATAGAGTTCTCCAGAACGTAAAACCAGTTGACGGTCCATATGCTGGGCAAGACCGGTATTGTGCGTCACAACGACCAGGGTGGTTTGCAGGGTTTGATTCAATTGAAGCAACAGGTGCTCAACGGTTTCTGCTGTTTTTTCATCAAGATTGCCAGTGGGTTCGTCGGCCAGGATGACCTGCGGATTCATGACCAGGGCCCTTGCAATGCTTGCGCGTTGGCGTTCGCCACCAGAGAGGGTGGTCACCTTGTGATCAAGACGGTGCGCGAGTCCCACAAGGTCCAGAGCGTTGCGGGCCGCATCCATGGCTCGGGATTTGGACTGGCCGGCAACCATTCCCGGCATGGCCACGTTTTCCAGGGTGTTGAATTCCGGAAGGAGATGGTGGAACTGGAAAACAAATCCTATTTCCCGATTTCTGGTGTGCGCCCGTTGTTGTTCGTCCAGGTCCTTGAGGTTGCGGCCCTGGAAAAAAATGTCGCCGCTGGTGGGCGTATCCAGTGTGCCCAGAATGTGCAGCAGGGTGCTTTTTCCCGAGCCAGATGCCCCCAGGATGGCCAAAGACTGCCCTTTGAGGATGGTCAGATCAATGCCCTTGAGGACAGTCAGCTTTTCGGCTGGTCCCTGATAGGTCTTGCCAATGGAGGTAAGGCGGTAAAGGGAATCACTCATAGCGCAACGCCTCGGCAGGTTCCATGCGTGAGGCCTGACGGGCCGGATAAATGGTGGCCAAAAAGCACAATGCCATGGCCGCTACCCCGATGAGGGTCAGGTCCATCCATTCGAGTCTGATGGGAATGTGGTCCAGATAATAGACATCGGCAGGCAGTTTGATGAACTGGTATTTCTTGAGAAGAAGACTGATGCCGATCCCCAGGACATATCCGAGAACGGTTCCGATGAATCCGATGATGGTCCCCTGAAGAATGAAGATGTTCCGGATGTTTTTCCGGGTTGCTCCCAGGGACATGAGCACGGCAATGTCCCTGGTCTTTTCCATGACCATCATGATCAAAGTGGTTACAATGCTGAAGGATCCCACCAGGACAATCATGATGAGGATGATGCCCATGGCTGTCTTTTCAAGCTGCAGGGCGGAAAAGAGATTCTTGTTCATCTCGATCCAGTTGCGCACGTACAGGGGAAAACCACCCAAAGCGTCCAGGACCTGTTTGCTCAGCTTCTGTACCCCGTATACGTCGTACACTTTGAGCTCGATGCCGGTGACCAGATCTTCGTTCATGCCCAGAAGTTTCTGGGCCGCAGGGATGGATACGTAGGCAAGGGACGAGTCGTACTCAAAGACCTCTGTGGCAAAGATGCCGCAGACCTCAAAGGTCATGATCTTGGGGCTGAATCCTGCCGCTGTTTTTTTGCCGGCCGGTGACATGATGTTCACCCGGCTGCCCATGGTCAGGCCGAGCCCCTTGGCCAGTTCCTTGCCCACAATGACTCCGGGAAATCCCTTGTCCCTGCCCAGGGCCTGGATGCTTCCCTTTTGCAGATCCTTGCCAATGCTCAGGACGGAACCTGCCGATTGAGGGTCAATCCCCCGGAGCACGGCACCTTTGGCGCCGCCAGGCGCACTGAGAATGACTTCGCTGTAGATAAAGGGGGTGGCGCTTCTGACTCCGTCAACAGAGCGGGCCTTGGCCACCAGCTGGTCATAATGGGCAAAGCCTTTTTCCAGACTTCCCACAATGACGTGGGCGTTTATTCCCAGGATCTTGTCCCGCAGATTTTCGCTAAAACCGGTCATCACCCCGAGGACAATGATCAAGGCAGCCACGCCGAGCCCCACCCCCAGGATGGAAATGAGGGAAATGACGGATATGAAGGCCTGCTGCCGTTTGGCGATCAGGTAGCGTAGGGCTATGAACAGTTCAAGGCGCATGAGTGATGGGCTGTGATCTTCCTTGGCGACACAACATGACGGGTCGCTTTTTCAGGTCGATGTGGCGGATCCTAGTCCTTGCCGGTGGCTTCGGGGCGCAGCAGGGGAAAGAGAATGACTTCGCGGATGGAGGAGGAATCCGTAAGGAGCATGACCAGACGATCAATGCCGATCCCCTGGCCGGCAGCCGAAGGCATGCCGTATTCCAGGGCGCGGACATAGTCGTCGTCCATGCGATGGGCCTCGTCATCTCCGGCTTCCTTTTCCTTGACCTGTTCGGCAAAACGGTCGCGCTGGTCAAAGGGATTGTTCAATTCGGAAAAGGCATTGGCCATTTCATGCCCTGTGATGAACAGCTCGTACCGGTCGGTAATGGACGGATCCTTTTCGTTGCGTCTGGCCAAAGGCGAGATGTCTGTTGGATAATGGTAGATGAAATGGGGCTGAATGAGCTTGGGTTCCACGAGGATATCAAACAGCTTTGCCTGCAGTTTGCCGAGCTTTTCCCCCACCTGGGCATTCTCCCCCAGTTTCTGGACCAAGGCCTTGGCCGTGTCGTAATCCCCGTATTGCTGGGGAGTAAGTCCGCCGATTTTTTCCAGGGAATCGTAAAAGGTCATCCTGGTCCATGGCTTGCCCAATTCAATGGGTGTTCCCTGGTACTCCACGGTGGTATCACCGGTGACTTCCTTGGCCAGGGTGCAAAAGAGTTCCTCGGTCAGATCCATGAGATCATTGAAATCGGCATATGCCCAGTAGAATTCGATCATAGTGAATTCCGGGTTATGCTGGGTATCAATGCCCTCATTGCGGAAATTTCTGTTGATTTCGTAGACCTTTTCGAATCCGCCGACCAGAAGGCGTTTCAGATAGAGCTCCGGAGCGATACGCATGTACAGCTTCATGTCCAGGGCGTTGTGAAAGGTCTCAAAGGGGCGGGCCGTTGCTCCGCCCGGAATGGCCTGCATCATGGGGGTTTCCACTTCCAGAAAGCCGCGGGCGTCGAAAAAGTTGCGCAAGGAGCGCACAATGGCCGTGCGTTTCAGAAAAATATCCTTGGCCCTGGGATTGACGATCAGGTCCACATAGCGTTGCCGATATCTGGTTTCCACATCCTTGAGGCCGTGGAATTTTTCCGGAAGAGGGCGCATGGACTTGGTGATCAGACAAATGGACACGGCCTTGACGGTCAGCTCACCCGTCCTGGTTCGAAAAATCCCGCCTCGTACGCCGACAATGTCGCCGATGTCGAATTTCTTGAAAATTTTGTACTCACTGACTCCCAAAGCATCCCGCTGGGCGCAGACCTGAATGGAACCGGATCGGTCCATGAGATGAAAAAAGGTGATTTTGCCAAAGGAACGCAGGCTGACGATACGTCCGGCCAGAGCAAACTCTTCTCCTGCCTTGTCGAGGGTTGCCTCGTCCTCCACGGCCCCATACTGATCAAAGATGTCGGAAACGTGGGTGGTTCTGCGGAAGGTGTTGGAATACAGTGGTACGCCGGCTTCCTCAAGGAACGCGGCTTTTTCCTTGCGATGGCGAAGGACCTGGTTCTCGTTGGGAGCAGTGGTGGTGTTCTTGCTCAACGCTCGTTCTCCGTAATGACTGGGTACAATGAAAAAGAGCCACTTGACGTGGTCCTGCCACGGTTCAAGGGCCTGAATGGAATGTGATCGATGTGATTCTGGGGGTCGGGTCAGGAACCATCCTGGTTGCAGGTGGCTGTCTCAATGGATGGTGATCGCCCTCGGCACAGAAAAGTGTGCGTATTGCAAATCCCCGGGGCCGTCAAGAAAACTGCAGGTCACCGGGTTCCATCGTCTTGACTTTGCCGGTGGCATCGGCAAGAAAAATCATCCTCGTTCGGCAGGAGAGGTTCGCCCTGGATCATGGGAACCCTGACGAGCGGTGTAGTTGGGTTCAAATAAGGAGATGGTTTTTCATGAAATGGATGATGTTTGTTGCCGCACCTGTCATTTGTGCGTTTATCGGTTGGCTGACCAATTATCTGGCCGTGAAGATGCTCTTTCACCCGCGAAAGCCCATCAAGATTTTTTCGTTGACCATTCAGGGCATTTTTCCCAAGCGCAAGAAGGCCCTGGCGGCCAATCTGGCCATGATGGTTCAGGATAATCTTATCTCGGAAAAGGATGTTGCCGCAGTGATCGACTCCCCGGAATTTGCCGCAACTTTCAGGGAGATGATTCAGGAAGGTCTGGAGACCTTTGTTCGGGAAAAACTCGTGGGCATCCATCCCATGGTCGGCATGTTCCTGAACGACGAAACCATGGAAAAGATACGCGGCCTGCTGGCCAGCCAATTGGATGAGATCGTGCCTCAATTTCTCAAGAGAGGAGCTCAGGAAGTGGAAGACCGGTTTGATGTGGCCAGGCTGGTTCGGGAGAAAGTGGAAGGCTTTTCCATGGATCAGCTGGAACTGCTTCTTGTTTCCATCATGCAAAAGGAGTTTCGGTTTATCGAGCTGGTGGGCGCTGTTTTGGGGTTTGTAATCGGTATTTTTCAATCGCTGTTTTTTCTGCTAGGTGGAAGCCTCTAGATCTGTCGACATTTATCTGCACGAGGTAGTTTGTTTTCATGATTCTGAACGCCAGCCAGTTGAGCGCCCTGCGGCAGCGCAATGATGAAGAGCTCCGCAAGGGCAAATATGCCAAATACGGTTATCCTGCCCATACCATTCAGGATCTCCTGCAGACCGTGGAGGCTATCAAGAAGGAAAAGAAAAAATGGCAACGGTTGGCCCAGGAACGGGGACAAACCCTTCGCAGGATTCGCGATTTGGCCAACATGATGGAAGAGCGATAGCCCCTTTGCAAGAACGCATGATGGGAGAGAGGTTCTGCTTCTTCGTGGCAAGGCGCAGAAGTCATACCAGACACAAAGGCCTGCAACAGCGTATGCTGTTGCAGGCCTTTATCTTTCAATTTGTTTCCGGCGTATCAAGGGGCTTGTCCGGGGGTGACGGCTGGTTCGAATCCGTTGAAGATGCCGCATCCTGGCACATGGCTTCTTTGTAGGCTTCGATTTCGTCTCGATACATGGCCATGGGAACATCCATGTGGCAGGACCTGCACACGACGCGTCCCCGGGCTCAGGTCCCCTGGATTTCGGCGGGTCCGCCACAGAAAATGCATGTGAGCTCGGCCATATCAGTTCTCAAGCTGCTGAATGCCTTCCAGGACCCAGTTGTCACCGGATTTGTTTTCGTACTTGCTGAAATGCCAGATTTCGCGAACCTGTTCGGTGGCCTGGCTGGACGGATCTTCGCGCATGATCACATCAAAATGAACCGTGGCCACGGTTTGATTGCCAATGGTTTTCACTTCGAGAAGCTCACCGTTGAGAAGCAGGATTTCCGTGGTACTGGGCGTGGGATCGTTTTTGTACTGCTCTTCAATAAACCGGTATACTTCCGGGGAGGTGAAGGTGCGGATGTCATCAAGATCCCGTTTGTCCCAGGAGTTCTGCAAGCGCTGATACACGGCTTTGGCTCCTTTCATGAAATCTTCCTGGTCAAAATCGGGAGGAATGGCGACCGAGGAAGAAGATGTACCGGATGGGGTACTCCCTCCTGTCTGCAGATTGTCCCATGCCGAAGTTTCGGAGGCAGAACCGTCACGGGTATGATAGGAGGAGGTGTCCATGGTATAGGGGGAACCGCCGGACGAGGTGGCGCCCACTGATGCCTCCCGCCGTTTGCGCAGAAAGCGCATCAAAAGGAAGATACCCCCTCCGATGAGAAGCAGGTCAAGGAGATTGGGGCCCATGAAATGGCCGCCACCAAAGAGAGAGCCCAGCAAACCGCCCATGAGCATGCCGCCCAGAAGGCCGCCAAACATGCCGCCCCAGCGACTTCGGTTGGGGGCCTGGCCGACACGGCCCGCCCGGGTGTTTTGCTGTTGTCCGAAACTCTTGGAAGGCATGGGTCGGGAATAGCTCTTGGAATAGGACGACCGTCCTCCAAAGGACCGGCCTCCTCCAAACCGTTTGGCTTCGGCCGTTTGGACCATGGCCATGACGGTGAGGACAACGAGCATGATCGGAAGCAGGATGAGGATATGCTTGAGACGCATGAAGACTCTCCTTGTTGCAGGATAGGTTGGCTAATGCAGGTCCCCAAGGCATGTGCAAGCGCTATGAAGTGTTACCATTTCTGCGCGTTGCAGCAAGGAAATGCCCACCGCGTTGGTGCAAAGCGTGAGACGTTGCTGTCAGTTGTAACGGCCCAGATCCCTGCCCGGGCCGGAACGATCACGGCAAGCAACCAACAGGATTGAAAGCAGGAGACGAACGAAAATATCAGATAAGGAGGAATCGGAAGACGTCAAGGCGAATTCTCCCCTATACACGAACAGGGACGTCTCGAAAGACGCCCCTGTTAGAGAAGCCGGGCACCCAGAAGTAACTGTTACCGCTGCTCCCTCTCGGGCCTGACGGGGTTGGCAGCACCCCTGCCGCCCGACTTCACTCTGTGCTTGGGGATTCAATGAAGGAGAACATCAAGAAAAAAATGGCGGAGAGGAGAGGATTCGAACCTCCGGTACCCGGTTAGGGTACACACACTTTCCAGGCGTGCGCCTTCAGCCAGACTCGGCCACCTCTCCGCAACGGAAATGAGGAACTATCCAAAACCGATTCCCTTGGCAAGAAAAAAATCGCAAGAATCGCGATTTTTTTTGATGCTTCCGTTTTCAGGTCCGTTACCCGGATGGCGTCATGCCCGGCACGTTGCGCATGCCGCCATCCGGGTATGGCTTGTCGGGTCAGATTCCCATGATGTTGTATCCGGAGTCCACATAAATGATTTCGCCTGTTGTCCCGGAGGACAGATCCGAGGCCAGATACAAGGCCGCCTTGCCCACGTCGTTTTGGGTGACGTTGCGGTGCAGGGGAGCACGTTCCTCAATGGTGTGCAAAATGGTCTTGAACCCGGAGATGCCCGAGGACGCCAGGGTTTTGATGGGTCCGGCACTCAGGGCATTGATCCTGATACCCTTTTCTCCGAGATCCGCGGCCAGATAGCGGACGCATGCCTCAAGGGTTGCCTTGGCAACACCCATGACATTGTAGTTGGTGATCACCTTTTCCGATCCATAGTAGGTCATGGCCATGACCGATCCGCCCTGGTTCATCATGGGTTCAAAGGCCTTGCACAGGCTGACCAGGGAATAGGCCGAGATATTCTGGGCCAACAAAAAACCGTCCCTGGAGGTGTCAATGAATCTGCCCTTGAGATCGTCCCGATTGGCAAAGGCCACCGAGTGGACCAGGATGTCAATATCGCCCCAGTGGTCACGGACGGTATCTGCACATCTGGTCACATCCTCATCGCTGGTGACATCGCATTGAACCAGAAAGTCGGCGCCAAGTTCTTCACCTATGGGATCAATGCGTTTTTTAATGGCTTCGCCGGCATAGCTGAAGGCCAGCCTGGCTCCCTGCTGTTTCATCTGGGAAGCTATGCCGTAGGCGATGCTTCTCTCGTTGGCGATTCCAAATATAAGGGCTTTTTTGCCTTGTAAAAGCATGGGTTGTTCCTCGTGAATGCGCATGGCAGGTTGAGTGACTGTTCAGTAAATGGTGCTCTGAAAATCCGGAGACAGTCTGGCCATCTCCGGATTTTCAGGTTTTCGGATCTGCATCTAACGTGTGGATATCAGAGTTCAGCACGCTCTGCTCTACAGGTCAAGTTTGCGGCCGGTCAGCAACCGAAAGGCTTCGAAATATTTGTCCTGGGTCCTGGCAATGACTTCCTTGGGCAGGGTTGGGGGAGGCGGGGTTTTGGCCCAGCCGGTTCCTGCCAGCCAGTCCCGCAGAAATTGTTTGTCAAAACTCGGCTGTCCCTTGCCTGGTTCGTATCCCTGGACGGGCCAGAATCTGGAGGAGTCCGGGGTCAGCACCTCGTCGATGAGCAGGAGTTCCTTGCCCTGCAGGCCGAACTCGAACTTGGTATCCGCGATGATGATATCCCTTTCACGGGCGTAGGCCGAGGCCTGTTCATAGATGGACAGGACAACGTTTTCCACTTTTTTGACCAGGTCTTCGCCAGCCAGTTCCCGGGCCTTGTCCATAGTGATGTTCTGGTCGTGCTCTCCCAGTTCGGCCTTGGTGGATGGCGTGAACAGGGGCTTGGGAAGTTGCTGGGATTCCATGAGATGGGCGGGGAGCTCGTATCCGCAGACCTTGCCGGATTGCTGGTAGTCCTTCCATCCGGAACCGGTGATGTAGCCGCGGACAATGCATTCGATGGGCAGGGGCTTGGCCTTCTTGACCAGGACGGAACGACCTTCGAGCTGGTCGGCATACGGTGCCAGGTCGGCGGGGAAGTCCCTGACGTCCGTTGCCAGAAGATGGTTGGCAATGATGTCCTTGAATTTTTCCATCCAGAAGATGGTGATCTGATTGAGGACAACGCCCTTGTAGGGAATGGGCTCGTTCATGATCACGTCAAAGGCGCTCATGCGATCCGTGGTCACGATGAGCAGGGTGGATGCATCAATGGCATAGATGTCGCGCACCTTGCCGCGGGAGACAAGGGGGTATTCCTTGATATCTGTCTGGGTAACGATTTGCATGAATGGCCTCGGAGAGGAAGATGTTTGAGGTTGTACGTTTACGGTTTCAAAAAGAGGAACCAGGAAAAAGAATAATGGGATATGGGCCGGTCACCAGGCTGGCAAAAGACTCCTCCTGTCTTCTGTTTCCTGTTTTCGTTTCTTATCGCATAGGGCGCATCCTGCGCTCCATGCTGCGGGCATGGGCTTCGAGCTGTTCCATGCGGGCAAGGCGGGCGATTTTTTCACCGTGTTCTTGGATATAGCTGTCGCTGGCCGCGATGATGCTTGTTTTTTTGCAAAAGGTGTCCACGGAAAGGGCCGAGGAGAATCGGGCCGTGGAGAGCGTAGGCAGAACGTGGTTGGGTCCGGCAAAATAATCGCCAACCGGTTCTGGCGTGTGATGGCCCATGAACACGGCTCCCGCGTTTTTGACCTTGCCAAGCAGGGACCAGGGATCGTCCACACAGAGTTCAAAATGTTCCGGAGCTATCTTGTTGACCAGTTCCAGTCCCGTGTCCATGTCCGGTACCAGGATGCAGGCACTCCAGTCCTTCAGGCATGACGCTGCAATGTCATGACGCGGCAGCTCGGCCACCTGGCGGACCAGGGCCTGCCTGGTTTTTTCCAGGATGGTCTTGTCCGGAGAAATGAGAATGGAAGAGGCCAGGGGATCGTGTTCCGCCTGGGAAAGAAGATCAGCGGCCAGCCATTCCGGATGGGCGGACGTATCGGCCAAAATGGCGATTTCACTTGGTCCTGCGATCATGTCGATGCCCACTTCGCCAACCAGAATCCGTTTGGCCGTGGTCACGAAAATGTTGCCTGGTCCGGCAATCACGTCCACCCGGGGAATGGTCTGGGTGCCATACGCCAGAGCCGCAATGGCCCAGGCGCTGCCGGCCCGGAAAATGTGGTCGATTCCCAGGATGTTTGCAGCCGCCAGAATGGACGGATTGAGGGTGCCGTCCTTGCGGGGCGGGGAAACGATTACGATATTCTTGACTCCGGCCACCTGGGCCGGAATGGCATTCATGAGCAGACTGGATATGAGTGGGGTTTCCCCTCCCTTGCCACCGGGAACATAGAGGCCCGCACGATCCACGGCCGAGACCATTTGGCCGAGGATGGTGCCGTTTTCCTGGGTGACCATCCATGATTTTTGTTTCTGATTTTCATGAAAGGATCGGATATTGTCGGCAGCTTCCTGTATGATGGTCTTGTCCCTTTCGGGGACCAGGGCGCAGCCGGCAGCCATTTCCTCGGCAGTGACGGCAATGGCGTCTGGTGAAAATCGGGGACAGTCGAATCGGGACGTGTATTCGGCAAGGGCCTCATCGCCACGGGTTTTGACGGCTTCGAGAATGTCGAGAACCGGTTGTTCCACGGACTGCTTGGGTCCCTTGCGTCCTTCCAGCCATTGGCTGATGGCCGGCCAGGAAGAGGCATCGGTATAGGTGATAGTACGGCAGGGCATGCGGGCTCCTTGGAGAGATCAATGAGGTCGGGTGATTGGGCAACATGGGTGACTTGGGGCACAACAAGCCGCAAAAATAAGCGCGGCATCAGGTGATGTCAATGTATGGTGCGGCTCAGGGCATGAGACCGCTCAGGGGCGATCGCCGAGATCAACCCAGGGCGAGGGAGGTTGAAAGGTGAGAACCTCCCTGGACGTTGGGTAGGCTTCGATTTCCGAGAAAATGGCCTTTTTGAGGGATTCAGGGGCCTGGGGCCAGAGGTTGTGCTGTTCGTGCGGATCGGACGTCATGTCATAGAGATGGTGTTTTTTGCGACCGTTTTCCAAAAGCAGAATGTATTTGTAGTGTCCATACAAGAGGGCAGTTCCCGGGAACATGGCATTGTCCACGTCCTGATAGTTCTGCATGCGGATGATGCGCGGGCCCTGTATGGGCCGGGTCAGGGGCGCACCCAGCAGGGGAGGGGCTTCGGGCGAAGGGGAAAGTCCCAGAATATCCAGCACTGTGGGCATGATGTCGATATTGGAAAGGTATTGGTTCCTGTTGGCCAGCAGACCCTTGTGCATCTCGGCAAAGGCAGGTGATCTGCGCAATGCCCTGGGAATGAGCACCCAACCAGGGACCCGGGCTTCCTCGTTGTAGAAGGTGCGCAAATGCCCCCAATACCCGTGTTCGTTCATGGCTTCGGCGTGATCCGAAGTGGACAGGATGATGGTGTTGTCAAAGCGACCATGCTTTTGGAGAACAGTCACGATTTGTTCAAGATTGGCATCCAGGGCCCGGATGGCTTCCTTGTACCGCGTTTGCACGGGGACCGGAGCCAGCAGGGAGGCCTTGTTCGTGTCGGCATAATAGGGATGGTGGGTCCCAAAGGTGTGAATGACGCCCAGAAAGGTTTCCTCGGGCTGCATGTTCTCGAGAAACCGGTCCAGATAGGCGGGAAGGAAGCGATCACTGATGGACTGGGTCGCCGGCTGGAACGGGTGGCCGCTGTTTTCCGCGCACACGATCATGTCCCAGGACCCGTCGTTGACAAAGCGGTAGACATCCCCCGGCTCGTAGGGCTGGGAGGCGATGAGAAAGGTTTTTGTCCCTGACAGTTGCTTGGCATAATTGGAAAAGATGGGCGCTTTTTCCAGGGCCTGGCCCGATTGAACAGGACTTGTTCCGGTCATCCAGGACGGCAGGGCAATGATGGTCCGTGTGGCCACGGCGTAGAATCGTGGAAAGATGACCCCCTCTTCCCTGGCGAGCAGGGTTGTCAGAAAGGGGGTCAATCCTTTGGGCCCGCCCAAAGCCGGGATGTGGTCGGCCCTCAGGGATTCGTTGAGAATGAGCAGAATGTTGCAGGGTGCCTTGCGGGCAACAGCAGGCAGGTGCGGCCGGTTGGGCCGGGGTAGGGCGCGTCCCGAGTGTTCCTGATCAAAAAGCTGGTCATAGGTGGCGATGCCCAGGTTGAACAGGGCATTCATTTCAGGAAGCAGCGCCCCCGAGGAAACCGTTGTCCGGCTTTGGAAAAGGGGAATGGACGCCAGGAAAAGCAGGATGATCAGCCCCTTTTCCCAGCGGCTTCTTGGCTGTCTGCGGTAATTTTGGGCACTTGACCGGATAAAACGGTAAAAAAGAAGACAAAAAACAAGGAACATGAGGGCACTGGCCAGAGAGATTCTGGACACAATGGAGCCCAGGAAATCGCGGGGGGAGAAAAAAAGGATTCCAAAGGCGGAAATATTTGGCAATATCTTGAAGTACAGGAAAAAACCATAGGATATGGAAATGGTTGCCGTGATCAGGACCGAAACAACAAGGGCCGGAAATCTGCGGGCCTGGTTGGAGGTCCTGCCCTGTATTCTGGCGATGATTTCGCGGTAGAGGAAAAAGGCCCAGACAATGGAAAGTGCATACACGCCGTATTGCACAAGGCCCCATTGGGCAACGGCATCCTTGCGGATGACCAGATCGGTACAAACGTAACAGCCCAGATAGGCGAGCAGTTTGGTGGAGGTGTTTTGACTTTCGGTATGCATGGGTGTTGGCGCAGGGGGTCGCAAGGTTTAACCCATATGTTCCGTGAGGATCATGCCCCATGAAAGGCCGGCCAGAACGATGGTCAGCAGGACCGCTGCCGAACCAAGATCCTTGGCCCGTCCGGCCAGGGGATTGTGGCCCGGACTGACCAGATCGACCACTGCTTCGAGAGCGGAGTTGAGCAGTTCCACGATCATGACCAGGAGCCAGGAGCCGGCCAACAGCACTTTCTGTATCATGCCTTCACCCAGGTAGATGCCCAGGGGGATGGCGATGACGGCGACGATCAGTTCCTGCCTGAAGGCGTGCTCGTGACGAACGGCCGCAGTCAGTCCCTTCCAGGAATATCTGCAGGCCGCAACAAGGTGCAACAGGGGCTTGGTATCGGGTTTGGGCATGACATGATCCTGTGAACGGTTGAGATAATTGCACTTCCGGGTACGGGGATCAGGGGGTTGCGTCAATGTCAAAGGAACACTCCCGCAGCCATCTTGCCACGGCCTGGGCGACCCCGTTGTCGTTGTTGGAGGCGACCGTGGCAAATCTGCGGGTCAGTTCCCCGGGGGCATTGGCCACTACATAGCTGTGGGCGGCATGTTCAAGAATGGCCAGGTCATTATAGTCGTTGCCTATGGCCATGGTCGTGTCCGGTGTCAGGCCAAGGCGAGTTCCCAGCCACGAGGCCGAGCTTCCCTTGGAGACCTGACCCGGAAAGATTTCCATCCACGTGGACTGATGATCAAAGGGAGAAGTTGCCCGGATGACGCTCAAATCGGTCAGTTCGGCCCGGACGTCGTCAATCACGGATGCATCCCGCCACGGGGGGAGAATGGCCACGAATTGCGTTGCCTCGGACCATGTCTCCACGTCCCTGAGGGGACAGGCCCATTGCTTGTGCAGATTGACACGGGTTGAGAAGTCGGGATTTGTTGGGCTGTTGGTTTCAAACGCGAAAAAATGGTTTTCGGGGATGGGACGGTGCAGCATGAAATCAATGGCTGCCTGGCGGAGAATCCGGACCGTGCGCATGATTGCTTCGCGGTTTAGCACGCTTTTTTTGATGATTTCATATTCTGCCATGCGGGCGACACCGGCTCCCGTGGAAAAGATGACGTAATCCGCGGGAAAATCGGGCTCAATGACATCGCAGAAGGATCGAAGGGACCTGCCGGTGGCTATGACCCGTACAATATTGCGGGAGGCAAGGCCTTCCAGCGCGGCCCTGTCAGCGGCGGACAGGGTGTTGTCCGAACGGAGCAGGGTGCCGTCCAGGTCGGAAAAAAAGATGCCCCGGGCAGCAGCGTTGCGTGTGGGTGCGTGTGGATATTGTGATGACATGATTACGGACCATTGGTTGGGGTGTGACCCGGCAATGTACTGGCTGGAAGGCCAAAGGTCCAGTCCCGGGGTGACGGGGAAAAGAGGTGATTAAACGAAGCCCCAAGTGGACTGCATGTTGATGTGCATGCAATCTCCTTGGGGCTTGTCCCGGTGGTGGCATGATCAGCGCCCCATTGCCTGTCGGGGCAAGGAGTGCCTTCCATGGAGCGCACTGTCCGGGTATCAGCTCGGCCAGGTACCAACGGGTTGCTTTTCCAGACACATGTTTCCGTCACTGTCCTGGTAGATATTGATCCAGACATTCCAGTTTGTGGTGTCCATGTGGGGATAATCCAGCCGGTAATGGCTGCATCTGCTTTCCTTGCGCATGAGCGATGCCCGCAATTTCATCTCGGCGCTTATGATCATATGGTAACTCGGGTAACCGAAGGTTTGCGTTCAAACTCGTTTTTCCACTGCTCATAGACCGGTGCAGAGGATAACGCTTTTGGCCTGGATAATGCAAGCAGCAAGGGCCTTGGATGCATCGCAAAGAGGGGGGCAAAGAGGTCTGGAGTTCGTCGTATCGGAAAAGGATGGGTCTTGGTGGGGTCCGGACAGGGGCTGCATCAGCCGCCCCTGTCCGGTTGATCAGCGGGGTTACAGCAGGGATTGCTGGGAGGCGGCATCAAACAGATGCATGTATTTCAGGTCGAAAATAAGGGGGACCTTGTCACCCTCGGTGATGGTGGTCGTGCCCTTGGTCCTGGCCTGAAAGGCGATATCCTGGATCTTGACATGCAGGTAGGTCTCGCTGCCCAAGGGTTCCACAAAATCGACCAATGCGTCCACTTTCCAGTCGTCGGGTACGGGATCATTCTTGCCGTCGTTCACGCTCAGGTTTTCCGGCCTGATGCCCAGGATGACGTCCTTGTTCCCGTGACCGTTGGCGCGCAATGCATCAGCCTGGGCCTGTGGCAGGGGAAGGGAGAATTTGCCCCGACAGGTGAGGGTAGCGCTGTCGCTGTCCAGTGTGCATGGGACCAGATTCATGGGGGGATTGCCGATGAATCCGGCCACAAAGGTGTTGACCGGCTTGCGGAAGAGTTCCTTGGGCGTGCCCACTTGTTCGATGTGCCCGTCCCGCATGACCACGATCCTGTCGGCCAGGGTCATGGCCTCCACCTGGTCGTGGGTGACATAGACGATGGTTGATTTGACCTTTTGGTGCAGTCTTTTGATTTCTGCCCGCATCTGGGTTCTGAGCTTGGCATCCAGGTTGGAAAGCGGTTCGTCAAACAGGAATACGGAAGGTTTGCGGACAATGGCCCGGCCCATGGCCACGCGCTGACGCTGTCCTCCGGAAAGTTCATAGGGTTTCCGGTTGAGCAGGCTGGTCAGTCCGAGAATTTCTGCGGCTTCCTGGACCCGGCTCTGAATGACCTCTTTGGGATGCTTCTTGAGTTTGAGGCCAAAGGACATGTTGTCGTACACGTTCATGTGTGGATACAGGGCATAATTCTGGAAGACCATGGCCACGCGGCGGTCCTTGGGGGCCAGATCGTTGATGATGCGGTCTCCGATGCGCATGGTTCCGGCGGAAATGGTTTCCAATCCGGCGATCATGCGCAATGTGGTCGACTTGCCGCATCCCGAAGGGCCGACAAAAACGATGAATTCCTTGTCCTTGATGTGAAGGTTGATTCCATGAATCGCTTCCACCTTGCCATACATCTTGTACACGTCGGAAATGACGACTTCTGCCATTGTTCTCTCCCTGCCGGTTCCACGAGACTGATGGTCCGCGAACAATCAAAGGCGCAGCACAACAACATACGGCCCTGAAGGTTCGGGAAGGGTGTGCCGGCTTGTCAGCTATAATTTATCCAGCTCGCCCTGCAGGATATCCTTGTCAGCCTGCGAGGCCGTATACACGAGTTTGGTTCTGCGAAGGATGATATCGTTCAGGGAAACCGCCTTTTCCACTTCCTTCATGTAGGCGAGTTCGCCACGCCACAGACCGGGCAGGATCTCCTGTTCGAATCCCTTTTCCGCGAGAACGTATCTGGCTACCTCAAGCCATTGGGTACCGTACCGTTTTTCCCATGTTGCCACGGCTGTGGATGATACCTGGGCATCCTGCAGCCGCCTGGTCCAGATATGGGCCAGCCCTTCGGGAACCGTGCCGGCTCCCATGATGGGGTCCCTGTCGGTGTGGTGATTGCGGGCGCCGGCCGGAACCAGATCCCCGGCAATGCGGTCGACCACCTTTTCTCCCAGGGAGCGGTAGGTGGTCAGCTTGCCCCCGAATACCCCCAGGTAGCCGGAACCAACGGACTGGTGATCGTCCACAATGGTGTATTCCCGGGACATGGTGGTCATGTTGGATTCGCCATGGGAAACCAGGCTGCGCACTCCCGAATAGATGTGCAGGACATCATCAAGGGTCAGCTTGCTTGAGGGAAAATAGTGGTTGGTCACATTGATCAGGTAGCTGATCTCCTCATCACTGGGCGGAATGTCGTCGAATTCGTTGCCCTTGAATTCCGATTCCGTGGTTCCGATGAGGGTGAAGTTGTCCTTCCAGGGAAGAACAAAGACGATGCGGCCATCCGCAGGCATGACCAGAAAGCCGGTGTGGTCGAACATTTTCGGCACTACAAAATGGATGCCCCGCACATATTTGAGATGGGGATGCCCGGCCTGGGGAGAAAGCTCCCGGTCGAGACCGGGAACCCAGGGACCGGCCGCATTGACCAGATATTTGCATTTGACCACATGGTCGTGCCCTGTACGTTCGTCATGCAGGTCCAACTGGTAATGGGTTCCCATGGCCTTGACGTCACGGGCCGTCATGTAGTTGTGCACGTCGGCCCCATACATTTCGGCGGTCAGGGCCGTTGCCAGGCAAAGGCGGGAGTCGTCGGTCTGGGCGTCGGAGTATTGGAGCACTGCCGAGAGGTTGTCCTGGCGAAGCATGGACAGCCCCTGCATTTCCCTGGTGGACAACCGGCTTGACGGAGCAAGATTTTTGCGTCCTGCAAACAGGTCGTAAAGTTTGCATCCTGTCTGGACCATCCAGGCCGGTCGCTTGTCATCCTTGTACACCGGAATGTTGAACCGCAGGGGATGAACCAGATGAGGGGCGGTATTCAGGAGGACTCTGCGTTCCTTGAGGGCCTCGCGGACCAGTTTGAAATCACAATTTTCCAGGTAGCGGATACCACCGTGGACCAGCTTGGAGCTTTGTCCGGAAGTGGCATGACCGAAATCCTTTTTTTCCACCAGCAGGGTGGAGTATCCCCGGGAGACCGCTTCCCTGGCCACCCCGGTCCCGTTGATGCCGCCGCCGATAACGGCGACCTGATAATCGTTGCGCAGCATAAATTTCTCTTTATTTCGATATGTTGTGATATCAATGTGTTCCTGCAGGCGGAATACATTGAAGGTGAAGATAGGTTTTGTCGAACAAAAGTGACGTGAAACTCATAGTTCAACGGCACAAAAACGACAAGAATGGATATTTTTTTAAATAAAAACTTAAAAAACAGTATGTTATCATTTTTTGCTAACATGTCCTCCCATATAAAAAGTATCTTGACCAAAAAAGAGTGTCACAATAGTCTCACGCAAATTTGTGTTCAACCAATCCGATACCTTACAAACGGAGGTAGAAACGATGCGCGGGAAACGAATTGTAGCGGTCCTGTTGACCAGTCTCATGCTCCTTGTGGGAAGCAATGCCATGGCCAAAAAAATCGAGATCCAATGGTGGCATGCCATGCGCAGTGCTCGCGGAGAAGTCTGCAAGGCCTTGATCGACAAATTCAACAAGTCACAGGACAAGTACGTTGTCATTGGTACCAACAAGGGTAACTATGACGAGGTTCTCAACGCGGGCATTGCGGCCATTCGTGCGCACAAACAGCCACACATTCTCCAGAGTTTCGAAGTGGGTACCCAGACCATGATGCTTTCAGGAGCTATCTATCCGGTGTACAAGCTCATGAGTGATGCCGGGTACGATATCAACTGGAATGACTATCTTCAGGCCGTGTTATCCTATTATATGAACAAGGACGGCAAGCTGATGTCCATGCCGTTCAACTCCTCCACCCCAGTCATGTATTACAATGCGGACATGTTCAAGAAGGCGGGCATTCCCCTGCCGTCTAAATCCGACCCCATGACATGGGATGAGCTTGGCACCATCCTGAAGACCATGATCGACAAGAAGATCGCTCCCGCCGGTCTGGTTGCGGCGTGGCAGTCCTGGACCCAGATTGAAAACTATTGTGCCATCCATAACCTGCCCTTTGCCTCCAGGGCCAATGGGTATGAAGGTCTGGACTGTGTCCTGCAGTTCAATAGTCCCCAGGTTGTCGCCCACATCGCCCAGCTCAAGGACTGGATGAAGGACAAAAGATTTTTGTATGGCGGCCAGAAATATCAGGGACCCAAGGCTGAATTCATCGCCCAGAATGCAGCCGTATACATTGATTCCATCAGCGGCATTGCCAAACTGAAAAAGGCGGTCAAGGACTTCCAGTGGGACGTTGCCCCCTTGCCTGTGGAATCCTGGATGGCCAGGCCCCAGAATTCCATCATCGGCGGTGCCTCCAACTGGGTACTGGCCGGTCACTCCAAGGAAGAGTACAAAGGCGTAGCCGCCTTCCTGGCCTTTTTGGCCCAGCCGGAACAGCAGATTTTCTGGCATAAGCAGACCGGGTATTTTCCCATCACCCTGACCGCTTATGACGAACTCAAGAAGCAGGGTTACTACAAGGAACAGCCCTATCAGGAAGTGGGCATCAAACAGCTCAACCGGGCCATTCCCACCAAGAATTCTCGCGGTCTGCGGCTGGGCTATTTCGTTCAGATTCGTAACATCGTCAATGAAGAACTTGAAAAGGTATGGAACGACACTAAGACCCCCCAGCAGGCACTGGATGATGCTGTGGCCAGGGGCAACAAGGAACTTCGTGCCTTTGAAAAGATTTACAATTAGTCGTTTTTGTTGAGGAACATATAAGTCGTCATACCGCCCCGGCCATCACGGGGCGGTATGTCTTTTTTTCGTATTTTCACGACGGGTTTGCCATGATCAAGCGATCCATCTTTTCCAACAAGTATCTCCCGTATCTGTTGATCCTGCCCCAGGTTCTGGTCACGTTGACCTTTTTTTACTGGCCGGCCTTGAACGGGCTGATCAACTCCATGCTCCTGAGCGATCCTTTTGGATTGCACACCAGTTTTGTCTGGTTCGACAACTTTGTCGATCTGTTTACCGACCCCCTGTATCTCAAGTCCATCGGGATTACGGGGGTTTTTTCTGGGGCAACGGCCGTGACCTCCATTTCTTTGGGGCTGTTCATTGCCACCCTGGCCAACCGGGCATGTAAGGTTAAGGCCGTCATCAGAACCATGCTCATCTGGCCCTATGCTGTGGCTCCGGCCATTTCCGGTATCTTGTGGCTTTTTTTGCTTCATCCGTCTTACGGGGTGGTCGCTTTGATCATCAAAAAGACCTTTGGTGTGGATTGGAATCCGGTATTGCATGGTTCCGATGCCATGGTCATGGTCATCATGGCCAGTGCCTGGAAGGAAATCAGCTACAATTTCGTGTTTTTCATTGCCGGGATGCAGGCCATTCCCACTTCCCTCATCGAGGCGGCTGCCATGGACGGGGCCAGCCCTTTCAGACGGTTCTGGAATATCACCCTGCCGCTTCTTTCGCCCACCCTCTTTTTTCTGATGGTCATGAACATCATCTATTCCTTTTTCGAGACCTTCGGGGTCATCCATACCATGACCCAGGGCGGTCCGGGCGGTTCGACGAACATTCTGGTGTACAAGGTCTATCAGGACGGGTTCATCGGACTCAATCTCGGTTCGTCCTCGGCCCAGTCCGTCATTCTCATGAGTATTATCATCATCGTCACCATTCTCCAGTTCAAATATGTGGAGAAAAAAGTTCAATATACGGGATAGATCATGGTAGAAAAGACACCCATTCTCGATACGTTGACCTACGTCTTCCTCATTTTGGGCATTCTGATCGTCGGATTTCCGATCATCTATGCGCTCATCGCCGCTACCCTGCCCATCGAGGATGTTTCCCGGGTTCCCATGCCCCTTATTCCCGGTGATCAGTTCCTGGTCAACATGAAGGCCGCCTGGGTCAAGGGAGATTTGGGGACCCAGCTGACCAATTCGTTCATCATGGCTTCGGGCATTACCATAGGCAAGATCATTGTGTCCCTGTTCGGGGCCTTTTCCATTGTGTATTTCGATTACCGGTTGCGCAAGATCGCTTTTGTTTCGGTCTTCTGTACCCTGATGCTCCCGGTGGAAGTGCGCATCCTGCCGACCTACGAGATGGCGGCCAATCTGCTGGGACCGATTCAGTCCCTGGTTGACCTGTTGCATCTGGGCTGGCTGATGGACTGGTTTGCCACCCATGACATTTCGGTCACGCTGGAATTGAGTCTGCTGGACAGTTATCCCGGTTTGATCTTGCCCCTGGTGGCCTCGGCAACCTGTACCTTTCTGTTCAGGCAGTTCTTTTTGACCATTCCCGAGGAACTCTGCGAAGCCGCCAAGATGGACGGGGCCTCGGCCATGACCTTTTTTCGCAAGATCCTTCTCCCCCTGTCCAAAACCAATATCGCGGCCCTGGTGGTCATCGAGTTTGTCTACGGCTGGAACCAGTACCTCTGGCCTCTTCTCATCACCACCAATCCCAAGATGATGACCGCGGTCATCGGGTTGCAGAACATCATTCCCCAGGCTGATGACCTTCCTTTCTGGAATGTGGCCATGGCCGGCTCCCTCATTGTCATGCTTCCGCCGGTGCTTGTGGTGCTGTTCATGCAACGTTGGTTCGTCAAAGGGCTGGTCGATCCGGAAAAATAGAAGAGAGTGCGCAGTACGCAGTGCGCAGTGCACAGAAAAAACACGTCGCGCCAATGACTGGCATCTTTTCTCTGTCCTCTGACCCGTAGGGGCACGGCGCGCCGTGCCCTGTTTGCCCTCGCCTCCCAGGGCTGGGTCAAACACTATCCCCACCCATAACCCCGATTGTTAAACCCCCGATTTGGAGATTTCCACATCGGGGGTTTTGTTATATGGTCATATATCGCGCAAACCAGCGTTTATACCATCTCAACCAGGGAGGCAGCCATGGACATGGAGAAATTTTCGGAATCCATCACCATTGATGGAGAACTGTTTGATTACAACCCGGAAGATGCAACTGCCCTGATCCCCTGCGAAAACTGCGGGCATATCAATGTGGTGGAGGTCAGCAAGGTGGACGGTGACTATGTCCCCTCGTCCTTTTCCTGCGAGAACTGCGGTCACTGGAACAGCTTCGATTAAGTGGGGAGATGATGTTCCCATGAGGGACGCATGCGTTGTGTGGTAACCTCGATGTGTTGCGAGATGTTTCCATGAAAAAAGCCCTTGCCGTTTACGGCAAGGGCTTTTTTCATGACGGCGAGAGAGGGCCTTTTAGGATGCGACCTTGAGCCCGATGATACCGGCCACAATGAGCCCGATGCTGATCAGCCGACCAATATTGGCGGGTTCTCCGAACAGCATGATGCCGAGAATGACCGTTCCGATGGCTCCCACACCCACCCAGACCGTGTACGCCGTGCCTACGGGAAGTGATTTGACTGCAATGCCCAGCAGCCAGAGGCTGACCACCATTGCCAGGATGGTCCAAACGGTCGGCCACAATCTGGTAAATCCATGGGTGAACTTCAGGCCGATGGCCCAGCCGGTTTCAAACAGGCCGGCAAGGACGAGAATCGTCCAATTCATGGTGCTACTCCTTGAAGGATGATGGGGTCGTCCCCGTTCGCATGGTGAGCGATGAGGTCGTCCTCAACGCGCGAGGGCCTTGTCTTATGGCATGGCAGATCAAGGCGCAATATCACTGATATTGATGATACCCGGGGCATCAGGATCTGCAGACAGGTCGGGGGAAACAGGGCCGGATCGGCTTGATGGGTTTACCCTGTGGAGTTCATGTTGGCAGGTTGTGAGCGCATCCCTGCAAACAATCTCGGCCCTGCAGATGTGAAAAAGACCAGCCGAGAGGGGCGTATCAGATGCCTCCCAGATCCGGCAGAACCCAGGTGGGATTGTCCGAACAGGAGTCCACATCCTTTTGCGAGGATTCGCCGCTTAAAACCAGAATGCTGTCCAGTCCGGCGTTGCGGGCCAGCACCATGTCCGTGTACAGCCGATCCCCGATCATGACCATGTTGTGGGGTTCGTAGCGTTTGAGAAGGGTGTGCAGCACAACCGTGTTGGGCTTGCCAAAAATGATCTCGGGTATCCTGTTTGTGGCCGCCTCGTACAGGGCAAGAAAGCTGCCCGTGTCCGGAAGGGGGCCCTGGGGAGAAGGGCAGACCTTGTCGGGGTGCGTGGCAAGAAAGGCGATGTCCGGATTGTGCAAAAGCAGGCAGGATGTGCGCAGCTTGGCGTAGGTCAGTTCTGTATCGTAGCCCACAAGAACGGCCTGGCATTGTGCAGGATCATCCGTGAACACGCATCCGGGCAGATGTTCTGCAAGATAGGCTGTGAATTCCTGATTGCCCACGGGGTAGACCCGGGTGATGGCCTGTTCGTGCAGATGATCCACCAGGGGAATCAGGGGGGAAAGTATCTGGTTGAGGGTCGCCGGGATGCCCAGACCGTGCAGCTTGTCCAGGTAGGTATGCAGATTTTTGGAGGTGTTGTTGGTCAGAAAAAAGAAATCCTTGGAGTTCCAATGGTTCTGAATGAACCTGACCGTGCCGGCAATGGGCTGGTCCCCCAGATACACGGTTCCGTCCAGATCAAAGATGAAGCACTGCTTGGCAAGGATGGGATGAGGCATGGGGATTATTCCAGGATCTGGTAGCTTGAGGCCATGACCGGGCCGTTGAGACTGGGGAGGACCCGTTCCAGAAGAACGCCTTCACGGGCCGGAAAATCGTAGCCAAAGGTGGATCGGATGGCCAGGGAAACGAATTGGACGGCCCTGTCCAACGCGATGGGCAGGCTGTCACCCTGAAGCAGGGAACCCACGATGACGCTGGCAAAGATGTCTCCTGTGCCGGGATAATGGGCCGGAATGTAGCTGCAATCGACTTTCCAGAGGCGGTCTTCCCGTGCGTTGTAGGCCAGCACCGAGGAAACGTGTTTGCCCTGGGGAACGGGCACGCTGGTAATGATGACCTTGCCTGGGCCTTTGTCGGCCAGCCGCTTGGTCCAGACCTTGAGTTCCTCAAGGCTGATGGACGGATCATAGGGTTCCCCTAGCAGAAAGGAGGCCTCGGTGAAATTGGGCGTGATC
This sequence comes from Desulfoplanes formicivorans, assembly GCF_001748225.1. NCBI lineage: Bacteria > Pseudomonadati > Thermodesulfobacteriota > Desulfovibrionia > Desulfovibrionales > Desulfoplanaceae > Desulfoplanes > Desulfoplanes formicivorans. Next base: position 123,189 of record NZ_BDFE01000004.1, on the reverse strand, counting down.
ACGTCGGCATGCTTCACCAGTTCGCGCATCTGGGCGATCATGGACGCGTCCATGGTGGAATAGGGCTTGCCGTTGTCTCCGAGCACCGGGTCGATCAGGATGAGCTGATCCTTGCAGGAAAAGTCCCCAATGAATTCCCGGACAATATCGATCTGTCTGGATGATCCCAGAAAACCACTGTACACAGCGTCGAAATGGATGCCGATCTCCTTCCAATGGTCGATAATGGACTGCATCTGGTCGGTGAGGTCCACGAACCGGTAGTTATGGAAACCGCCCGTGTGGGTGGAGAGAACGGCCGTGGGAAGGGAGCAGGGCTGTACGCCCATGCATGAAAGAATGGGAATGACCACGGAAAGGGACGTCCGCCCGAATCCGGAAAGATCGTGAATGGCGGCTGTGCGGGGAACGGGATTTTTCATCAAGGCGTTGGCAGGAAAAAGGTTAGCTGTCGTTGGCAGCCAAAAGCCAGGTCGGGCGGTTGAGTCTGCCGGGAACAAGATCCCTGAGTTTGAGGGGAATGGGGAACACGGGCAGGGATTTTCCCTGTCTTAAAGTCTTGTTGCGTTTTTTGCGCCCCACATGGGCGCTTCGCAGATTCCTGGTCCCCACGGGGTCAAGGTCGAGGACAGCGGCATTTTCGGGGTCACAGAGGAAATCGCATACCGCATTGCGGCTGAGCACAACCATCTGGTCAAGATACACCGGGTCCGTGGCTCTGGGAATGACCTGGCCCATCAACCCCAGGGAAACGTTCCAGGATTTTTGCCCCGAAGCCAGAACACTTCCTCGGAAAAGCTGTTTTTTGAGGTAAAAGGGAAAAGGTTTCTTGGCCGTGGCCGCAAGAAGGGTCTTGTCCGCTCCCTGGTGTTTGCTTTTGAAAAGCTCCTGGGCCTCGGTCGGATTCCAGGCCACATGCATGTCCGCCTGCATTTCGATGTACACATGGTTCCATTTGCCGCTGCCCGGGGTCATGGCGAGCATGTTGGGCACATAAAAATTATGCGCCACGGTATCGGCTGCCAGATGGCTCAGATAACCATAGGCATAGGCCTTGAGCTGATCGGACGGGGCAAGGTCCAAAAGTCGATTCCCCACCGACCAGTTGTGGCTGTGGGTGGAGGTTGTCCGGCACCCCTTGCCAATGAAGATGTCCGCACTCAGACAGCCGTAGAGAAAGGATCGGGGGTGCTTGGTCAGAACAGCGGCAATGGCCGGAGCAATGAGACCCAAATGGTCGAGGATATGGTTGCCAATGGCCATATGTACACCAATGCCCCAGGCGTGGGCCATGGGGGCAAAGACAAGGAGGATGAGTATCCCCAGAAAAAGGATCCGTATGGTCTGGCGCATGAAAGAGTTCCTACAGGTCAAAGGGAGTCAGGCTTTCGCAGCCGTCTTCGGTGATGACAAAGGTCTGCTCGAATTGGGCCGAAAGGGAACCATCCTTAGTAACCACTGTCCAGTGGTCGTCAAGGGTGCGTACGTGGCGGGCGCCCTGGTTGATCATGGGTTCAATGGTAAAGACCATGCCCGGAACGATTTTGACGCCATAGCCCCGCTTGCCGAAATGGGGGACCTCGGGCGGTTCGTGAAAGGCCAACCCCACACCGTGACCCACGAGTTCCCGGACAACCGAGCAACCCTGGGATTCGGCATAATGCTGGATAGCCCAGCCGATATCGCCGATATGGTTGCCGGGCTTGGCCATGGCCTTGCCGCGTTTGAGGGATTCCCGGGTAATGGCCACCAGTTGCCTGGCCTCGTCAGAAGGGGTGCCAATGCAGAAGGTCTGATTGCAGTCGGCATAGTAGCCGTTCAAAATGGTGGTGATGTCCACGTCCACAATGTCCCCGTCCTTGAGGGCGTAATCACTGGGAATCCCGTGACAAACAACATCATTGACCGAGGTGCAGACGCTTTTGGGAAAGCCGTTGTAGTTCAGGGGAGCCGGAATGCCTCCGTGCTTGACCGTGAATTCGTGAACAACCGTGTTGATCTCGTTGGTGGTCGTGCCCGGGACCAGGATATTTTTGACTTCTTCGAAGGTGGCCATGACCAGCTCCCCACAGGCACGGATTCCGGCGATATCCTTGGGGGATTTGAGCCGTATTTTGTGTTTGCGCAGGTATTGTTCGGCCAGGGATTCAACAGGAGCCGTGTTTTTTCTCATGCAGCACTGCTTGTATTTGAGGCCGCTTCCACAGGGACAGGGATCATTGCGGCCGATTTTCTTGTTTCTTGTCATGGAAACATCCTTGCAAATAAATAATAATGGGCCAAAGAGCCCGGTTTTCATGCACAATGGTTGAGAAAAGAGGGGAAACGTGCGTCGAGTCAGGGGATGGGGTGAAGGGGAAGGATCATCGTGCATCGCTGTGACGCAATGACTTTTTTGCTACGCTCACGGGACAATGTCAAATGGTTGGCCGGGAAAAACCGGACGTTTCCAGCCATGGGCCGGTCATTTGGCAAATAAAGGGGAACAGACATGCCTCCAGGCAACTTCGGATGCATGGTGTAATCGGGGGCGTTGCCTCCTGTCGGGCGGATTGCCCTTCAGGCAGAGTATTCGTCGAATCCGTCAAACCGGGTGTGGTGGCGGATGTTGATGCCCTTGAAGATGAACACCACACTTTCGGCCACATTGGTTGCCAGATCGCCGATGCGCTCCAGCCGTTTGACAATATTGATGGTGTACACGGACCGTTCAATGGCTGGAGTATCGCTGACCATGAACTTGATGATTTTCTTGATGGTGGTGTGATGCAGGGCATCCACTTCGTCATCCGTGTTCCTGACCTCAAGGGCGCCTTGGGGATCTTCGGCTGTCAGGGACCGAATCGCCAGCTCAAACATTCTGGATACTTTGTGGGCCATGAAAGTGATATCATCCTGAAAGGGCAGAGGGGGCCTGTTGCTCAGGGTCAGGGAGTGTTCGGCAATGTTGACGGCCTCGTCGGCAATGCGTTCTATTTCAATGGAGATGCGCACACACCCGAGTAAAAAACGAAGGTCCTGGGCAACGGGGCATTCTCTGGCCAAAAGTTCCAGGCAGGTCTTGTCGATCTCCACGTCCAGGGCGTTGATGGCTGCATCCTGGTCAATGACGGCCTCGGCCAGGTCCTGATTGCGATCCACATAGGCGCGGATGCTGTTGTGTACAGCCCTTTCGGTCAGGGCAACCATTTCAAGGAGTCTGACTTTCAGGGCTTCCAGTTCTTTATGCAAATGGGTTTTGGCGGTCATGGCGTACTCGTTGTTTGCAAGGGATGAAAAGGGCAGATGGGGGCCATGGAGGATGGCGTTGGGGTGTCCGGGCAGGTCCATCAGCCAAACCGTCCGGTAATGTACTCCTCGGTCTGCTTTTTTTCGGGCTTGGTGAAGATCTTGCCTGTCTTGTTCACCTCAACGAGCTTTCCCATGTAGAAAAAAGCGGTCCTGTCGGAAACGCGGGCCGCCTGCTGCATGTTGTGGGTGACGATGATAATGGTGAATCGCTGTTTGAGTTGGTGGATGAGTTCCTCGATTTTCTGAGTGGCAATGGGGTCCAGGGCTGAAGCCGGTTCATCCATGAGCAGGACCTCGGGCTCCACGGCCAGTGCCCGGGCAATGCACAAACGCTGTTGTTGCCCTCCGGAAAGGCCCAGGGCGCTTTGGTGGATGCGATCCTTGACCTCGTCAAACAGGGCGGCCAGCTTGAGGCTTTCTTCCACACGCTGGGCAATGCATTCCTTGTCCTTGATGCCGTTGACCCGCAGCCCGTAGGCAACGTTTTCGAAAATGGTCTTGGGAAAAGGGTTGGGTTTTTGAAAAACCATCCCCACCCGGCGTCTGAGGGTGACCACGTCAAGACCCGGGGCATAAATGTCCTCCCCATCAAGAGTCAGTTCACCCTCAATCCGTGTTCCGGGAATGAGGTCGTTCATCCGGTTGATGCATCGCAAAAAGGTACTTTTGCCACATCCGGAAGGCCCTATGAGGGCAGTGACTTCGTTTTGATGGAAGTCCAGGTCAATGGCGTGGAGGGCGTGAAAATCACCGTAAAAAAAATCCACATGTTTTGCCGTACATTTGACAATGGGTTGCATACTCTTGCTTTACCTTGGGGGTTGAAGGGTATGCCTGCAAGACGTGTTGTGCAGGCTTGTTGCTGATGGTTCAAGACGTGTTACTGTCATTTTCCGGGTGATTGCAGGGTGGCAGCGCAAGGGCGTCAGACCTTTTTCAGAGTGAACGAGAACCGGGAGCCGGATGATGTTTCCAACGGACTGGTGACCCAGATCCTGCCGCCATGTTGCTGGACAATGTGTTTGCAGATGGCCAGTCCCAGTCCTGTCCCGGCGATTTTGCTGTTGCGGTCTTTTTCCACCCGGTAAAATCGTTCAAAGATCCGGTCCTGTTCCTTGAGGGGAATGCCCGGTCCGTTATCTTCTATTTCAAAGAGACATTCATCCCCGCAATCCCTGATGCGTATGCAAATGGAACCCGTCATCTCGGGAGCGTATTTGACCGCGTTTTCCAGAAGATTCTTGAACACCTGTTCCAGGTGGGCCGGGTTGACCAGAACCGTGCAGTCGCCAGGGGAAAGATCTTCCTTGATGTGGATCTTCTTGGATTCCACCAGATGGGCGAGGCTTTTCTGGGCCATGGCCATGGCCGGTTTGACCTGAACCGGTTGGACCGAGATTTCATTTCCGTCGGAAGAACTTTCCAGCCGGGCCAGGTTGAGAAGATCATTCAAAATTCCGGCCATGGCATCGGTATGTTTGAGGATGATGCGCAAAAATCGGGTGGCGTTTTCATCCTGGTCCTTTTGGAGATCCATCAGGGTTTCGGTATAGCCCTTGATGGAGGTCAGGGGAGTGCGCAATTCATGGGACACATTGGCCACGAAATCCTTGCGTATCATTTCAAGGCGGTTGATTTCGGTGATGTCATGAAAAACCACGATGACCTTGGGTTCCTCCTTGCCCGTGGGAACAATGTTCACATCGTAACTTCGGTTGTCATGGGTTGTCAGTTGCAATGAAACCGTTTGAGGTGAGGAAACCTTGTTGTGCAGGACGGATTGACAGGTGGTTTCCAGTTCCGGGATGCGGATGGCCTCAATAAGACGATGTCCTTTTTTCCCGAGGATATGGGGAAAGATGGTCTCCATACTCCGATTCCATTCCAGTATGTTGCCCGCACTATCCAGGGCGACAACCCCTTCTTTCATGCCGTTGAGGATGGCCTCCAGTTCCATTTTCTGGGAGGTAATGGTTTCGATATTGGTTTGGATTTTTTGGGCCATGTGATTGATGGCCTTTAAGAGCGGGGCAAACTCTTTGCCAGGGGCTATGCGGATCCGGTTGGAGTATTTCCCCTCACCAATGGAAATGGCCATGGAGACCAGGTTGTTGATGGACCTGGTCATCTGGTTGGCAAGAAGGGTTGTCAAAAGCGCAAAGATGCCCAGGGTCAGAGCCAGGAGGCCCCAAAAGCTCCTGGTCATATGGTCGAGAATTTCCTGTACATGGGAATAGGGCAGGGCAATGCGGACCATGCCCGAGCCCATACCCGGCAGGGTGAGTTGCCGGGCAATGTAGATGAGGTCACGTTCCTGGGTGGCGCTGAAACGGACGCTCACGCCCATGGGTTGGACCTGGGCCTGGGCGATTTCCGGGCGTGAGGCGTGATTGTCCAGATGGTGAACCTGGTCCAGGGGTACATCGGAATCAGCCACGACGTTTCCATTGATATCCACCACGGTGATGCGTACCCCGAGGTGTTTTTTAAGGGTTGCAAGTCGCTGGTCCAGAGCGTGTTCCGTATAGGGTCTGTCATGTGATGCCAGAAGCCAGGCAACCGTGTTCAATTGGGCCTTTGCTGTGGTCAGGGCATCATCTCTGATGGTTGCAACCATTTTGTGCCGGTAGATGAGGGAGGGTACGATGAGCGCACAAATGAGGATGACCACAAAGGCGAGAAGCATTTTGGCGCGAAAGGAAAGATTTTGCATGATATAAGGTACCTGACAGACCGGGTCATGGGTGGATGAGAAGGCCATGGCGTGTGCTGCTATTGCATCCGATAGCCAATGCCGCGAACCGTTTCCAGAAGGGGAGCACACGGCCCCATTTTTTTGCGCAACCGGCGTATGTGGGTGTCCACAGTGCGCGCATATCCCTCGAATTCATATCCCCATACCTTGGACAGGAGATACTCCCTGGTGAGCGGTCGGCCCTGGTTGAGGATGAGTTCCTTGATCAGTTTGAATTCCGTGGCCGTGAGTTCCTGTTTCTCGCCATGTATCCTGAACTCGTAGGTCTCGAAGTTGATGTACACCCCCTTGTTCTTCCATTGGGAAACCATCTTCTGGGCCGGCTTGACCCGTCTGAGGATGGCCTTGATGCGCAGAACCAGTTCCTTGGGGCTGAAGGGTTTGGTCACGTAATCATCGGCTCCCAGTTCAAGTCCGGTGATGGTATCACTTTCTTCCCCCTTGGCCGTGAGCATGATGATGGGGATGTGCTTGAGTCCGGGGCTTTCCCGGATTTTTTTGCAGACCTCAAAGCCGTTGAGTTTGGGGAGCATCAGATCAAGAAGGATCAGGTCCGGAATATCCCTGCGGATTTTTTCCAGTGCCTCATACCCGTCCACGGCCTTGATGGTTTCAAATCCGGAGTGTTCCAGATTGAATGCCAAAAGGTTCAAAATATCGGGTTCGTCTTCCACGATGAGTATGCGCATGACAAATGATTTGGGTTGAGGGTGCATTGCGGTTATCTGGCTTTTTTCTGCATGTTCGCCCTGTACCAGATGGCCACGAGGTTCATGCCAAAGACCAGCAGGATGAGCACGAGAGATGTACCGTACTGCAGGGGTCTGGTCTTGTCGATGGCCGTGCCCGCCGTGGCCAGGACGTAAATGTGATAGGGCAGGGCCATGACATCGTGAAAGATGGATGTGGGCATCTTGGGCGAAAAATAAACAGCTGCCGTGAACATGATGGCGGCTGTTTCCCCGGCAGCCCGGCTGAGTCCCAGGATCGAACCCGTGAGCATTCCCGGAAGGGCGGCCGGCAGAACCACCTGGGCAATGGTCTGCCATTTGGTGGCTCCCAGTCCCAGGGAGGCTTCCCGATAGGTCTGGGGTACCGAGCGCAAGGCCTCTTCGGCCGTGCCGATGATCACCGGGAGAACCAGGAAACCAAGGGTCAGAATCCCCGAAAGGATGCTCACGCCAAGACCCATCCAGGTGACAAAAAAGGCCAGACCGAACAGGCCGAAGATCACCGAGGGAACACCAGCCAGATTGTTGATGGCAAAGCGGATGAACCGAAGCAGTTTGCCGGGACGGGCGTATTCGTGAAGATAAATGGCTGAGCAGACCCCCAGGGGGAAGGCAATGGCCATGGCTCCGAAGCTGAGGATGATTGTCCCCACAATACAGGGCATGATCCCGCCTTGGGTCATGGAATCAAAGGGCTTTTGGGTCAGAAAATCCCAGGTGATGACCTGGGCTCCGTTGATGATCAGAAAATAGACGATAATGGCCAGGGCCAGTCCATTGATGCCCACGGAAAGACGGAGCAGGGAGAAGACTCCCGACTGCATTATCCTGCGTTTGGTGGAATACTTCATGATGCCTTGTACACCTTTTTAGAGGGTTGCCGCACCGGTTTGCTTGTGTTTGTGAGCAATGTGTTCGGCGATCATGTTGAAGATCAGGGTCACCAGGAACAAGACCATGCCCGTGGCAAACAGGGCGTAATAATGGTCGCTTTGAAACGGGGCTTCGGCCATTTCCGCGGCAATGGACGCGGGCATGGGCCGGACCGGATCAAAGATGGAGACGGGGATAAGGGCTGCTCCTCCTGCAACCATCAGCACCACCATGGTTTCGCCGATGGCTCTGGACATGCCCAGGATCACGGCCGTGCTGATGCCCGAAAGGGAGGCCGGCAGGATCACCTTGGCTATGGTCTGCCAATGGGTGGCTCCCAGTCCCAGGGAGGCCTCCTTGAGTTCGCCGGGCACCGAGTAGATGGCATCCTCGGACACGGTGCAGATGGTCGGAATGGACATGAAGGCGAGCATGAGTGATGCGTTGAACAGGTTCAGACCCGTGTCCAGATCCAGGTAGTTTTGCAAAAAGGGCGCGACAATGACCATGCCGAAGAAACCGATGACCACCGACGGCAACGCCGCCAGAAGTTCCACAATGGGCTTGAGGATGTTGCGCATGCGCCTGGAGCAGATTTCCGCCAGATAGATGGCGGTCATGACGCCAAGGGGAATGGCCATGAGTGAGGACACAACGGTCACGCTCAGGGAGGCGACAATGAGCGGCAGGATGCCGAAATCAGGCGGATCCGCAGTGGGATACCAGTCGCTCCCCAACAGGAAGTCCGTTATTGGGACCGTTTTGAAAAGGGGCAGCCCTTCCATGACCAGGAAGACCATGATCAGGGTTAGGACCAGGATGGAGATGCATGCGGTAAACAGAAAAAACGTTTTGATGCACGTCTCGCGAAAGGTTCTGGGTGTTTGCATGACACCTCGATACGTTTTGGATGGCTGAAGAAGGGGTGAACACTCCCCTGTGGCCTGCCGGATAGTGCCCATTGCCATGGCAGCCATGTGCTACCTGCCGGTTTGACCTCTTTACCTTGATCCCGAAACAGGAAAACCTGGGTGCGGCATCAGCACAAAAACGTGAAGACCGGGCAGGCTCCATGGCCCGCCCGGGCATTCATGGCTGCAACATCTAGTACAGGGGGACAAAACCGGCGGATTTGACCAGGGGCTGACCGGTTTTGGGATTGAGCACAAAGTTGATGAATTTGGCCGTGTCACCCTTGGGCCATCCCTGGGTGAACATGAACAGGGCGCGGGAGATGGGGTAGGTGCCGCTCAAGGTGGAAGAGGGGGTTCCCTGAATCCCATTGACGGTCAATCCCTTGATTTCGCTGTTCAGGTAGCCAAAACCCACATACCCGATGGCCCGTTTGTTTTTGGCAACAGTCTGGGCCACAGCTCCATTGGAGGCCTGAAGCTGGGCGCGTTTGGAAACCCGCTCCTTGTTCATGACCTTTTTCTCCCAGACTTCATAGGTGCCTGAAGATGTGTCGCGGGAGATGACCACGATATTCTGATCGGGACCGCCTACTTGCTTCCAGTTGGTGATGTCCCCCTTGTAGATGGATTTGAGCTGATCCAGGGTCAGGTTGGTCACGGGATTGGAAGGGTGCACAACAGGAACGATGCAGTCGTAACCAACGGCAAAGGGCACGGGATAGCGACCGTTTTCCACGGCCCGCTTGACTTCCTTGTTTTTGATGAAGCGGGAGGCATCGGCAATGTCTGTGGTCCCGTCGATAAGGGCCTTGATGCCGTTGCCGGAACCACCCCCGGAAATGGACACGGCAATGTCCGGATTGATCTTCATGAACGCTTCGGCGCATTTTTGGGCAATGGGCAGAACCGTGGTTGAACCCTTGATCTGAACGGACCCGGCCCAGGCGGGCAGGGCGACAAAAAGGCAGAGAGCAGCAACAAGAGCTTTGAAACGTGATTTCATGAGTAACCTCCGAAAGGTTGGATGAGATGTCCACGTGCTTGATGGACCTTATCTAGGTGAAGAGTGTTACGGATATGTGACAAGCCGGGTAATCTTTTGTGACAAAATCATGTTGCGGCCCGGGACAAGGGGGCGTGGAGCACGGGGAAAGGGGGATCAGGGTGTCGGCAGGAGAATACGTATTTGTGGTGATCCTGTTGAACATCTCTCCTGGCAGGGGGAAACCGCGGCAATGGCCATGTTGAGGAAAGGGGAGAGGTTGGGGCCCGGGTTGTTCGGGGATGATGTGGCTGGTGACTGCTGTTCCTGCACGGCACGCATGGACAAAGAAGTGGATGTAGCCAGGTCCATTGACGCAAAAAAGCCCCGTTCATCAAAAGATGAACGGGGCTTGGTGCCGTTTGGCGTCCCCAAGGGGATTTGAACCCCTGTACCCAGAATGAAAATCTGGTGTCCTGGACCGGGCTAGACGATGGGGACAGCCTGTGGCTGGGCGACAAGGATTCGAACCTTGATTGACGGAGTCAGAGTCCGCTGTCCTGCCGTTGAACGATCGCCCAGCAAGAGAGAGCCCTATTTAGGGAAACAGTATGCTGCTGTCAACAGGTTTTTTTCATTGAGGGCAAATTTTTTAGACAGCAGCCAGACGGCGGGTTTTTTTCTTCAGCTCGTGGATCTGTTTGCGCAGCTTTTCCCGTTCCGTGCGCTGGCTTTTGGGAATCTGGTTCTTTCTGGTCTTGAGTTGGGCAATGGTTTTTTTGAGAGATCTTATTTGCGGAGCATACGGAGAAGCTCCCCCCTCTTCCTCGACAATGCCCAGGGCCTGTTTGATTTCTGCCAGCAGCTCTTCCTTTTGTTTGCCCGAGGCACCAACAATCTGGGGAAAGCTGGAAATGGCCAGTTCCTTGAGTTCCTTGACCGTCATCTTGTCCAGAGGCTTTTTGAGTCCGGACAGTACTGCTTCGGGATTGAATGTGTCACTCATGTAAAGATCCTCCTTATCTTATGATGGGGTTGGCTTGTTGGTGGTTGAGTCAGGGGCAGACTCAGACTTGGACTGGTCCTGAAAATGTCTGACATAGGCTTTGTAGGCCCTGGCAACGGGTGATCCGTCGTCAGGAAGGGCCCCTGGCTGACCCAGATTTTCGGGTTTGTCTGGATGGGGGTAGGAACCTGATTCGGTCAGCAATTTTTTGTTTAACGGGGTTCGTCCCCTGAGCAATTCTATGTGAATGTGCTTGAAAACCTCTCGGCCCAGAAAACCATTGACCCGTTCCAGTATCTGGTCGGAAAAATAGGTGAATTCATGGATGACAATGGCATCCTCGGCCCCCAGGAGCAGGGTGTCCCTGGTGTGTCCCAATGGACAGATCAGATCGGTGATGTCCGGACCCAAAAGGGTGTCCCATTGCTCCCAGAGGCGGGCCAGGGAAAGGTTGTCCGAACCGTTTTGATCCTTGAAGAAACGGCTGAGAGCTGATGCAATGGGAGTCGAATATCGCTTGGGGTGCATGAATTACCCATTCATCCTGGAAGTCCGACATGGGGAGTGAACCAACACGAAACCCTGCACATAAAGATCTCCCGTTCAAAGGGCAAGACCGGCAGGTTCATTTTTTTCGACGGCCCAGGATACCGGAGGGGCGGACAAGCAAAATGACGATGAGGATGCCAAAGGCAAAGGCGTCCTTGAATCCCGAGGCAACATAGGCTGCCCCCAGGTTTTCCGCCAGACCAAGGAGCAGGCCGCCCAGGATGGCTCCGGGAATGGACCCGGCACCGCCCAGAACGGCCGCGCAGAATCCTTTCAGTCCGGGAAGCACGCCCATGTAGGGATAGGTGGCGTTGTAATAGGCGGCCATCATCATGCCGGCGGCCCCGCTCATGAGGGCGCTGGCAAAAAAGGCCATGCCGATGCAGGCATCCGGCTTGATCCCCACGATTCTGGCCGCTTCCGGTGACAGGGCCACGGCCTGCAGGGCCTTGCCGTTTCTGGAGAAGTGCACAAACCAGATGAGTCCCATCATGACCACAAGGGCGCTTCCCATGAGCATGATCTGGATAAGGGAGATGCGCACAGGCCCCAGGCTCAGATGGGCAGGCGGAAGTTCCAGGGCAAAGGGTTTGGTTTCCGGACCGAAACAGAGCAGGGCCAGGGATTGGAGCATGATGGACAGGCCAATGGCCGCGAGCATGGGAATGAGCGGGTGTCGGTTGCGCAAGGGGCGGAACACGAACCGATCCATGGACACGCCCACGATCCCGGTCAGGAGCAGGCCGAAGAGTACGGCCACGGGAAAGGGCAGCCCGAGCCAGGCCATGCCGGCCCACAGGCCAAAGGCTCCGGCCATGTACAATTCTCCCTGGGCCAGGTTGATCAGACCGAGCACCCCGTAGATGAGGGTGTAGCCAAGGGCCACCAATGCATAGGCCGAACCGGAGACAAGACCGTTGACGATTTGTTGGGTGAGCATGGTTTTTTCAAGGCATCGGGACGCAGAATATGCAATCCGGGATGATTCCTGCAGGTCCTGCGTCCTTCAGTCGTGTTTCATATCCTTTGGTAGGTTCCTTGTTTGACCTGGAAGAGATAGACATCTCCCTTCTGGACATCGCCGTTGGCATCAAAGGACAGGGAGCCGGTCACGCCCGGAAAGGCGTTTACGGTTGCCAGGTGGTTTCTGATGGCTTCCCCGGTAAAGGCTCCCCGGGAAAAGGCATCTGCCAGGAGCTGGACTGCGTCATACGTCAGCGAGGCGAACATGATGTTGTTGGAAGCCTGGGGATTTTCGGCCAGGATCTTCCTGTAGGCGGCAACGAATTTCTTGTTGGTTGCCGAGGGGTTGGCTTCGTCGTATTCGCTGGCGTTCAGATGGCCTTCGGCCGCCTTGCCCGCAAGTTCGATGTACAGGGGGGCCATGTCCCCGAATACACCCACACTGAGACCCGTAAGACCCATCTGCCTGGCCTGGCTCATGAGGGGGGCTGTTTCCTGGAGATAGCCGGGGAAAAAGAGGAGATCGGGATTTTTGCCTGCAATATTTGTCAGCTGGGCCTGAAAATCCTTGTCCCCGCGCTGAAAGGCCTCCACGCCCACCGGGATGATGCCCAGTTCCCCAAGATAGCTGGTGAACAGGTTCTTGCAGCCTTTGCCATAGGGATCATTGCTGTACACGATGGCCGCGCTGGGATTGCTTTTGCCGCTCAGGGCCACGGCTTTGGCAACCAGCGCCTTTGCCTGGGTATGAATGGGGGTACACAGGCGAAAGACATAGGGGCCAGCCTGGGAAATCTTGGGCGAAGTCCCCGACGGAGTGATCATAACCACCTTGTTGCGGTTGCACAGGGGGGCCGAAGCCAGGACGTTGCCGCTCATCATGGGACCGATAATGGCCTGGACCTTGTCCACGGAAATGAGTTTTTGCACGGCATTGACGGCTGTGGTCGAGTCGTCCTTGCTGTCATAAAAGATGATTTCCAGTTGCTTGCCGTTGATCCCGCCGGCCGCGTTGATCTGGTTCACGGCGATTTCCATGCCGTGTCGGGCGGGCAGGCCGTCCGAGGCCCCGCGTGAAAGACGCAGTACCGCCCCGATTTTAATGGTTGCCTCACTGGAGGAGGTATCTTGTGTGCTGGAGGCGGATTCCTGGTCGCTGGTTCCGCAGGCCGTGGTTGCGACAAGAACAAGACAGAGACAAAAAAGGCGTAACATGTGGCTCATGAAAATCTCCTGAAGGTGTGTACGGGAATCACCGTAATGCTGGGCGCAAAGAGGTTTGCATGGGCGGTGGGCAAGGACGCGAAAGTCACGAAGAAGGGCAACTCAAGGTCTTCGAAGACGGATCAAGGAAATACATGGGTGCCTGGCCGTGGCCCTGAAGTGGCTTGGGTGTCCGCGTGAAATTTCCGGAAAACAGGCTGTTCCGGCAGGCTGCAGTACCTTTGTCTGGGCTACCGCAGCCTGCCCCGTGTATCAGATGTTGTAGACTTCTTCGCCCGACAGGATCCGGACGCCGTTGTCCTGAAGAATCTCGATGGCCTGATCCGTGCGATCAAAGCGGAAGATGAGCACGGCGTTCTTGCCGCTTTGCTGCACAAAGGCGTACATGTATTCCACATTGACCCCCTGTTGGCCCAGGATGTTCAGGATGTGGTGCAGTCCACCCGGTTTGTCTTCCATTTCTGCAGCCACCACATTGGTCCGGCCTACGGTAAAGCCGTTTTCCTTGAGAACCTGCTTGGCCTTTTCGTGATTGGTGACAATGAGCCTGAGGATGCCGAAATCCGACGTGTCGGCCAGGGACAGGGCCCTGATGTTGATGCCGGAATCGGCCAGAACCCGGGTGACCTCGCTCAGTCTTCCGGCTCTGTTTTCCAGGAATACGGATATTTGTTCGACTTTCATGACTATTCCCTCGTAGGTTGTTCGGTTTGGATCGAAGGGGCCGACGTCTCTCGCCTGACTGGATTACGAACGCAGATCAACGATCCTTTTGGCCTTGCCCTGGGAACGTTCAATGGTTTGCGGCTCGACCAGCGATACCTTGGCGGTGACACCCAGAAATTCCTTGATGTCCCGTTGTAGCTTGGCTTCAATTTTCTGTAAATGTTTGATTTTGTCAGAGAAGAGTTTTTCGTCGATTTCCACCCGGGCCTCCAGGGTATCCATGGCCCCTTCACGGCGGATGATCAGTTGATAGTGGGACGTCAGGCCGTGGGTATCCAGAAGAATGGATTCGATCTGGGTGGGGAAGACATTGACGCCGCGGATGATGAGCATGTCGTCACTGCGCCCCTTGATCCTGCTCATGCGTACATGGGTCCGGCCGCATTTGCAGGGAACCGGATTCAGGGCCGTGATGTCCCGGGTCCTGTAGCGGATGAGGGGGATACCCTCCTTGGTGATGGTGGTGATGACCAGCTCGCCGGTTTCGCCCATGGGTAGAACCTCGCCTGTGGCAGGATCAATGATTTCCGGAATGAAATGGTCTTCCCAGATGTGCAGACCGTTTTGGGCCGTATCGCATTCAATGGCCACGCCCGGGCCCATGATTTCCGAAAGGCCGTAGATGTCAAAGGCCTTGACTCCCAGTTTGGATTGGATTTCCTGGCGCATGCCTTCACTCCAGGGCTCCGCACCAAAGACGCCTATTCTGAGTTTGAGATCCTCGGGAGCCATGCCGGCGGCAATGATGGTTTCATACAATTTGACGGCATAGGACGGCGTGCTGCACAAAATGGTCGACCCGAAATCCTTCATGAGCATGACCTGGCGCCTGGTTCCGCCTCCGGAAAAGGGCATGATGGTTGCCCCGAGTTTTTCCGCACCATAGTGCATGCCGAGACCGCCGGTGAACAGTCCGTATCCGTAGGCGTTATGGACCATATCCCGGCGGGAGCCGCCCGTGGCCATGAGGCAACGGGCCATGAGCTTGGCCCAGGTTTCCACGTCACGCTGGGTATATCCGACTACCGTGGCCTTGCCTGTTGTTCCCGAAGAGGCATGGATGCGGACGATGTTCTCCTTGGGGGTGGCAAAGAGGCCGTACGGGTAGTTGTTGCGCAGGTCCTGCTTTTCCGTGAACGGGAGGTATTTGAGGTCATTGAGGGATTTGATCTGTTCGGGCCTCACCCCCAGTTCCCTGAATTTTTCCCGGTAAAAGGGAACGTTGTGGTACAGCTTGTCCACAAGATAGGTAAGGCGACTTGTCTGCAAGGCTTCAAGTTCTTCCCGCGGCATGGTTTCGCGTGCAACATCGTACATCATGGTCCGTCTCCCTGGAATCTTGAATGAAGGGGCGGCTGAATAAAGGCTCCGCCCCGGTGGCTGAAAACAATAAAAAAACCGCGGTCAGATGAGGCTGTCCGCGGTTTGGTTGCTTGATTTGCTATTGTATGTGCCTAGGCCGACACCACGGATTCCCCTTTGTGCGCAAAGGTAAAAAAATAAAAATAAAACAGGGAAAAAGTGGTGAAAGTCTGGTTCATGGTGGGAAAACATGTTGCAAAGTCCGGACGCGGTGTCAAGCTGTTTTTTGGGCCTGAAACCATGGGGCCCCGGAATCATTGGTGCTTGCCGGGAGAATGATTTGCTCTGCAGGTAACTTTGACGTATGCATATCTGGTTGACAGCAGCGACCAGCGCGGGACAGATTCCGCATGTCGGGATATCCCGTTTTCGTTACTGATTTCATTTGGGCCCCGTGCGGCCCGCTTAAGGAGAAAGCATGTCCGAAGAGAGCAGTACCTCTATACACGATCGTTTGGAACAAATCATCGCATGGCTTCATGAAAAAAAGGCCCGGGATGTCGTTGGCCTGGATGTACGGAATTTTTCCTCGGTGACCGAGGGAATGATCATTGCCACGGCCAACAGCGCACGTCAGGCCAAGTCGTTGGGTGCGTGGCTTCTGGAACAGGGCAAGCAGCACGGTGCTCCGGCCATGGGATCCGAAGGTATGGACATCGGGCAATGGATTCTGGTGGATTTCAACGATGTGGTGGTCCACATTTTTCAGGAAGATGTCAGGGAACTTTACAACCTTGAAGGATTGTTCGCGGATGTGCCCCGGGTTGCTGTAACTCCAGGAGAGGAAGCTGATGGTTGATCATCCCGTACTCCTGTTGATTCTGGACGGATGGGGCAAGGGTGCTCCCGGACCGGGAAATGCCATTTCCCTGGCCAAAACCCCGCATCTGGATGCTTTGCTTGCTACCTGCCCGAACACGGAACTTCAATGCATGGGCGAGTCCGTTGGCCTCCCCCCTGGGCAGATGGGCAATTCCGAGGTGGGGCATCTCAATCTGGGGGCCGGTCGGGTCGTGTATCAGGACATCATGCGCATCAACCTGGCTGTCCGGGATGGTTCCCTGCGCAGCAACTCGGTGCTTGAGGACCTTATTGAATCGGCCCGGGCGCGGGGGGGGCGCATTCATTTCATGGGCTTGGTCTCGGATGGCGGCGTGCACAGTGATCAGGCCCATCTTGCGGCCCTTTTGGCCCTGTGCAAGGAGAAGCATTTCAAGGATGTTCTGATCCATGTTTTTCTGGATGGGCGGGATACCCCTCCCAAGGGCGGGCTTGCTTATGTCCGCAAATTGATGGCAGATATGGACGCCCTGGGTGTGGGCCGCATTGCCACGGTCAGCGGACGTTTTTATGCCATGGATCGGGACAAACGGTGGGATCGCATTAAACTGGCGTATGACGCCATGACCCAGGGCGAGGGCGTTGCTGCCGACGATCCTCTGGCTGCCATCCAGGCCGCCTATGATCAGGGGGATAACGACGAGTTCGTCAAGCCGCAGGTGATTCGGACACCTGGTGGCCCCGTGGGAACGATCCAAGACGGGGATGCGGTCTTTTTCTTCAATTTTCGGGCGGATCGGGCCAGGCAGCTGACCCAGGCCCTGTTTGATCCGCATTTCAAGGAATTTACGCGCACAAAGATCCCCCGTCTTTGCGCCATGGCCACCATGACGCAATATGACCATCATTTCGGACTTCCGGCGGCCTTTCCACCTGTCAGCATGACCAATATCCTGGGCGAGGTGGTGGCCAGCAACGGGGCCAGCCAGTTTCGGGTTGCTGAAACCGAGAAATACGCCCATGTAACCTATTTTTTCAACGGCGGCCGTGAAGAGCCTTTTGAAGGCGAGGAGCGGTTGCTCGTGCCTTCACCCCGTGAAGTGGCAACCTATGATCAAAAACCCGAAATGAGCGTGAACGCGGTGACCGATGTCCTGTGTGAAGCGATTCATCGCAGAAAATATCGGCTCATTGTCTGCAATTTCGCCAATCTGGATATGGTGGGGCATACGGGGGTCATCCCGGCGGCTGTTGCCGCCTGTGAGGCCGTGGACCAATGCGTGGGCCGGGTTTTGAAGGCGTTGGACAAGACTGGCGGTACGGGTCTGATTACAGCGGATCACGGCAATGCCGAGGACATGCTTGACGCAGGCGGCGGGACCAAGACCTCTCACAGTCTCAATCCGGTCCCCTGCGTGCTGGTGGGTTCGGAGGCAACGGAATATTCCCTGCGAAGTGGCGGGGCGTTATGCGACGTGGCCCCGACGCTCCTTGGCTTGCTCGGTATAAAGCAGCCTGCGGAGATGACTGGCCGATCCCTTTTGCACAAGACAACCGGATAGGGGAGAAACGGCCGGCGTGCTCATGGCAGGCATGTTCCGAGAATCCCGTGCTGACCGTTTGGGCATCTCGGAGCATGGAGCCTGGCATGAGTCGGCTTCCTCAGGTCGTTGTCGCTTTCCCCTGCAGGGCTACGCCTCCGAGGATCAACACCAATCCGACCACGGTGGAGGGGAGAATGGGTTCGCCCACCAGGACCTTGATGAGTCCCAGGGAGATGACCGGGGAAAGATAGATGAGGTGGCTGATTTTGCCCGCATTGGTGGCGTGCTTGAGGGCCAGGAGCCAGAGAACAAAGGTGATGCCCATTTCAAAGACGCCGATATAGATGGCGCCTGCAAGGCCTGCCGGTGAATCCACGGCAAAACCAGATGTCATGGGGGTCAGGACCAGAATGTAAAGGGTCCCGAAGCAGAAGTTCACAAACAGACGGACGCAGGGGTCGAGTCGGTCACGGGTGTTCAGAATCCAGTACAGGGCCCATATGAGGGTGCTGCCAAGGGCCAATCCCGTTCCCAGGGGATCGGTGAACCGGAGTTCAAGCACATGGCCGTGGGTGGCAATGACCAGAACCCCGAGATAGCTGATGAGGATGGCCATCCATTGGCGCAGGCCCACCCGTTGTCCCAGAAGGGGAATGGACAGCAGGGTCATGGTGATGGCCCACGTGTAATTGAGGGCCTGGGCCTCCTGGGCCGGAAGCAGCTCATAGGCCTTGAACAGGATCAGGTAATAGAGCAGGGGATTGAGCAGGCCCATGCCCAGGGATACAAGGATGTCGCGTGGGGTAAGCGTTGCAAGAAGGGGCAGCTTCTTCTGCAAGGCGAGCATGACAAAGAGTACGCCCACCGAAGTCATGGAGGCAAAGGCCAGAAGCTGGACATGATCCATGTGCCGTAAGGTGAGCTTGAAGGCCGAGGCCACTGTGGACCAGATAAGAACCGAGGCCAGGCCGAACCCGTAGGCCCTTGATTGTGGAGAACGCAGCATGTCTGTATCCTTCTGGAAAATAATAATCCAACCATGCCCGGAGCATGTTCCCGGGTGATGTCACTTTGATAAGGAAAAAATACGTGGAACACGACGAACACATGAACGAAACAACACAAGCGGACGAGCCGGAATCAGCAACACCCCGGATTCCGGAAGCCGGTCTGAACGATCTTCCGGAGTTTCTCCAGGAAGCATGCGCCCGAATGGGGTGGACATCCCTGACTCCTGTCCAGGCCCGGACTCTTCCCTATCTGATTTCCGGTCGGGATGTCATGGTCCAGTCCCGGACTGGAACCGGCAAGACCGGGGCCTATGTACTGCCCCTGTTTGAAAAGATTGATGTCACCCGTCCCGGGTGTCAGGCCCTGGTTCTTGTTCCTACCAGGGAATTGGCCCGCCAGGTCATTGCCGAGGCTCAAGCCATTGGCCATGGCGGGAAGATCAAAACAGCCTCGTTGTACGGTGGGGCTTCGTACACGACCCAGTTGACGGATTTGCGTGCAGGGGCCCAGTTCGTGGTCGGTACGCCGGGAAGGGTCCTTGACCACCTTCTCAAGGGAGCCCTGAATCTGGACCACCTGTCCTTTCTGGTTCTGGACGAGGCCGACCGGATGCTTTCCATGGGATTTTATCCGGACATGAAGGCCGTACAGGGGTATCTTCCCCGCAAAAAGATCACGACAGCGCTTTTTTCCGCCACCTACCCCCCCCATGTCAAACGCCTGGCAGGCGAGTTCCTGCACAAGCCCCAGGTGCTCAGTCTGAGCAGCGACCACATGCACGTCACCGAAGTCGAGCATGTCTATTACAAGGTTCCGGGGATGAAGCGGGACAGGGCCCTCATCCGCATCCTGGAAATGGAAAACCCGGCCTCGGCGATCATTTTTTGCAACACCAAAGCCAACGTGCATTATGTCACGGTTGTTCTGAAACGATTCGGCTATGACGCCGACGAACTCAGCTCCGATCTTTCCCAGGGAGCCCGGGATCGGGTTCTGGGGCGGGTGCGCAAGGGAGACCTCCGTTTTCTGGTGGCCACGGATGTGGCTGCCCGGGGGATCGACATTCCCGAGCTGTCCCATGTCATCCAGTACGAGCCCCCTGAAGATCCGGAAGTGTATATCCATCGTGCCGGGCGAACCGGCCGGGCCGGTGCCAGTGGTCAGGCCATCATTCTGGTGGACGTGATCGAGGAACTCAAGATGCGATCCATTGCTAGGCAGTTCGGCGTTCCCATTGAGGAGCGGGATCTGCCCGGAGATGATGATGTCCAGGAACTCATGTCCGAACGGGCCATCGCCCTGCTTGAGGCCAAAATGCGTACCAGGGATCTGCTCCAGAAGGAACGCCAGGAACGGTTCGGTCCATTGGCCAAGGCCCTTGGAGAGGACGAGGAACTGCGTCCCCTCATGGCCATGCTTCTGGATGAGTTTTATCAGAGCTGCGTGTCCAAGCCCGTTGCAGTACCTGCGGATACCGGGAAAAAGGGCAAGGATCCGGTGAAGTCCGAATCCCGCAAGCGTCCGCGGCGTCGCCCCAGAAAAAAGCGCCCGGCCGCCAGAAAAGAAGGTTCCGGTTCGGCCTCAGGATCGAATCAGGCCCCACGAAATCAGCAACCAGCATCCAGCAACAGGGAGTAGACCCATGATGAGAGCAAGGGCCAGGCACATCCTCGTGCCCACGCGTGAAACCTGTGAACAACTCAAACAGGATATTATGAACGGTCAGGATTTTGCCGAAGTGGCTGCAGCCCATTCCACGTGTCCGTCGGGCAGGCGGGGTGGCGATCTGGGTACCTTTGGCAAGGAAGAAATGGTTCCGGAATTCGAAGAGGTGGTTTTTACCGGCGATGTGGGAGTTGTTCACGGACCCGTGCAGACCCAGTTCGGGTTTCACCTTATCGAGGTGACCGAGAGAACCGAGTAGTCCGACGTGATACATCCTGGAGCATGCCGCGTTGCACGCCGGTTCATCCGCCTGGGGCACGCGGTGAAGTCCATACAAAAATCCGGGCCACTTTCGCAAGAAGGTGGCCCGGATTCGTATGTGTGCTGGTGTGCCCGTTGATTATTCGTCAATATAGGCAGCGTTTTCGAGAAGCTGTCTGGTGGTGTAGGCCGTCTGCACATTGAGTTTGACCCGGGCGAAGTCCATGGTCGTGTACTCGGTCTCAAGCTGACGTCGGATGATCGTTCTCAAGGCCAATGTCACCTTGGGGGGCAGGGGCACATGGCATATGCCCTTGATTCGGCCCATGTCCGACAGAAAGATACCCATGCGTACGGGGAGGGGAAGATTCATGAAATGCTTGAGATATTCTCCGTACTGGGAACGGGCATCAAAGCTCCCTTCAACCGGGCCAAAGACTTTGTCGTTGAAGGTGAGGATGAGAAAGGGGATGGGCGGGCAGGTGTCGGCGGCAAACAGTCCGACGGATCGGACACCCTGGGTGAAGGCGTGCATTTCTTCCAGGGTGGTTCCTGGAAAATTGAGGTTCAGGTTGAGACCCTGGGCATCGGTTTGCAGCCAGCACCCTTCAATGCGCGGGACGGAAATGCGCAGGGGATTGTTGATGGGAATGGTGATCATGATGGTATACGGTAGTGTCACACTGTGAAACGTTTACTAACAATGCTTGAAAACATACATGGAATTTTGTATAAGTCAACGCATTTCATGAAAAAAATGTCATACAAAAAAGGGGCTCTGCAGCATGGCACATCAAACTCTACGACCTGGCTATGATAGTCTTGTGGACCGCATTAATCGTTTTCCCCAGGGGGCGCCTCCTTCACCCTTGCTGTACAAGATCCTGAATATTCTGTTTTCGGAAAAGGAGGCCGAACTGGTGGCCAAGCTGCCCATCAAGCCTTTTGATGTTCACCGGGCCGCCCAGGTCTGGCAAAAGCCATTGGCCGAGACCCAAAACATTCTGGACGAGCTTGCCGGTCGGGCCCTGCTGGTGGATATCGAAGACGAGAACGGCAAGTCCGTGTATGTCCTTCCACCGCCCATGGCTGGTTTTTTCGAATTCTCCATGATGCGCACCCGTGGGGATATTGACCAGCATTTGCTGGCCCAGTTGTTCTACCAGTATTGCAATGAGGAAGAGGATTTCATCAAGAACCTGTTCGTCAAGGGGGAAACCCAGCTTGGCAGGGTCTTTGTGAATGAGTCCGTCCTGGCCAAGGAGGATGATAGCCATGTCCTGGATTACGAGCGGGCTTCCGAAGTTATCCGGACCTCTCCGCAAATGGGGGTATCAACCTGTTATTGCCGGTCCAAGATGCAGCACATGGACCGTGCCTGTGACGCCCCCCTGGACATCTGCATGACCTTTAACGCTACAGCGGGTTCACTCATCAAGCACGGTTTTGCCCGGTCTGTGGATGTGGCCGAGGGGCTTGATCTTCTGGATCAGGCCTATGAGCACAATCTGGTTCAGTTTGGGGAGAATTGCAGGCAAGGCGTTAATTTTATTTGCAATTGCTGCGGATGTTGCTGTGAAGCCCTTTTGGCTGCCAAGCGGTTTGGTCTGCTCCATCCCATTCACACGACCAATTTCATGCCTGTTATTGATTATGATCGTTGTACCACCTGCGGCCAATGTGTGATTGCCTGTCCGGTTGAGGCCATGGGGTTGGTTTCGGCCAATGATCCCAACAATCCCAAACGCAAGAAGACTCATGTGCATGCGGATATCTGCCTGGGGTGCGGCGTTTGTGCCAGGAATTGTCCCGAGCAGGCCATTACCATGCGATCCCGGGAAAAACGGGTTATCACTCCCCTTAACTCGACCCACCGGTGCGTGGTCATGGCCATTGAGCGTGGCCAGCTCCAGAATTTGATCTTTGACAATCAGGTCCTCTGGAGCCATCGCGCCCTGGCAGCGGTCCTCGGGGTGGTGCTCAAGCTGCCCGGGGTCAAGCAGGTCATGGCTTTGAAACAGGTCAAGTCCCGGTATCTGGAATATGTGATCACGCATTTTTATCGAGGATGATGTCCCTGGATGGACTGTTTTTGATCCGAACGGGTTGACACTTTCCGATTCGTTCGTAATTTGTGCATTCGGCGCTTCGAAACCGATTCCGGTTACGGGGCTTATGGTTTGTTATTCCCCGAAGACGGCGTCATGCCGAAACGGGGGAATAGGGAACCCGTACTCATGAACACTCGGTGTTCCCGAACCGTCCCCTTTCTTGAGCGGGTCGTCATGTTCGGTTCATCGCAAGCAGTCAGAAAGGGAGACGTATGCAAAAGGTAGAAAACGGTTTGTTCGTGCAGGTGGAGTACACGGGAACACTCGAAGACGGGCAGGTGTTCGACACCAGCAAGGGAAGAGCACCGCTGGAAGTGGCCATGGGTGCAGGCCAGATGATTCCCGGATTCGAGGCCGCTTTGGTGGGAATGGAGTTGGGGGAGAAGAAGACCTTCACCCTGGCCCCTGACGAAGCCTATGGCGAACACATGGAAGAACGGATCATGGATTTCCCGGCCGAGCAGATCCCTGAAGACATGGATCCGCAGGTGGGCCAGACCATCGGTGTGTCCACGTCCGAAGGCCAGCAGATGCCGGCGCTCATCACCCATGTGGACGACGAAAAGGTGACCCTGGATCTCAATCACCCCCTGGCTGGCAAGTCCCTGACCTTTGCCATCGAGGTGGTGGGTATTTCCAATGAATCGGCAACCCAGCAGGCATCCTCGTGCTCCAGCGGAGGCTGTTCCAGCTGCTGCGGTGACTGCGGGTGCGGGGAGTAGATTCGGTTCCTTCGTATTGAATTGAGACAAAAAACCGAGAAAGCCCTTTTCACTATGGAAAGGGCTTTCTCGGTTTTAGTCTGATCGGCAGGGAGCATGGTCACGTTGCTTGGGCGTCTTGGCTCCCTTGATTTATGGGCAGCCCATGGCCAAAAGAACTATATCCCCGGCAGGGAGTGCCTTGAAAATTGGGTTTTGTCCGGTGTTGTGTTTTCAGTGTAGGATCAACAATAAGCCAGAGATGAGTATGCAATCAATACCACTTGCAGAGATTCATGAAGCCATTGCCAAGATCGGCTGCCCCACCTTCACCACCCTTGACGGGGACACCATGCACAGCCGGATTATCAGCGTGTGCGGTGGTGATGACGAGGGGATCTATTTTCTGACCATGAACGTGAAGCCGTTCTACCGCCAGCTCAAAGCCAATCCCCAGGTGGCCCTGTGCGGCATCTATCCTTCCGGCCGCAAAGAAGGAAAGAACAAGGATGGGCAGCCCTACTTGGAACCTGGCTTTTTTCTACGACTTACGGGCGAGGCGCGTGAAGTTACTGACGAGGAAGTCAGGAAAAAGGCCCAGGCAGGCAGTGAACCCCATCAGTACGCACTAGAAGACGCCGAACGTTATCCGGCCATGCGTCTTTTTTGTATTTTCAAGGGCAAAGGCGAAATATTTGATTACGATTTTGAGATGGAGAATCGCGACCACAAATTGTTGCGAACCCGCTTTGCTTTTGGAGGGGAAAGCGTGAGTGAGGCAGGGGTGCACATCGATCCAACCGCATGTATCGGCTGCGGTGCATGCTTCGAGACCTGTACCTTCAAGGCCATTGAAGAGGACGGGAATGTCTTTCGCGTACAGGGTGAGTGGTGTGATGAATGCGGCAGCTGCATCCAGGTCTGTCCGGTGGAGGCCATCGAGGTATCGGAAACCATGTGAAACGGGCGGTCTTGGCGGTGCTCAAGTTTCTCTTTTTATACCCAGAGTCCGAACATGTGACGGCAATCTGAGACGGATTTGAGTGTTCGCCTCTTGCTTTTGATAGGGACGATCTGTGGGGCCTTTTGCAAAACGGGATTTCATGTGTATGGTGGTACGCAATAATGATTTCAAAAACACCCTTAATCCGCGTACAACGCAAGGAACGACCATGAAAATGATCGTAGCCACATGTGGAGAGGCTGCTGACAGCCCCAGGGCATTTGTTCTTCAGGATCAGCCCGTTCCCGAGCCCCAGGGGCGGGATATACTTGTTGGCATCAACGCCATGGGTATGAACCCGGTGGATACCAAGGTCCGCACAGGCATGGAAGGAGAAAGGGTACTGGGCTGGGACGCTTGCGGCATTGTGGAAGCCGTGGGGAGCGAGGTGGCGGGTTTTGCCATAGGGGATCGTGTCTTCTATGCTGGCGATCTCACCCGCCCCGGCACGAACACTGAATACCATCTTGTGGACGAACGTATTGTTGCCAAGGCTCCGGCTTCCCTTTCAGACGCACAGGTTGCAGCCATGCCCCTTACGTCCATCACTGCCTGGGAAGCCCTTTTCGAACGTCTGCAATTCGTACCCGAACCTGGGGCCAACAGGGGACAAAGCATCATGATCATCGGCGGGGCCGGAGGCGTGGGTTCCATTGCCACCCAGCTCGCGCATTGGGCCGGACTGACGGTCTATGCCACTGCCTCTCGCCCGGAAACGGCCGCATGGTGCAAGAAACTCGGTGCTGACGGTATCGTCAATCATCGCAAGAATCTGGCCGAGGAACTGGCGGCTGCCGGAGCCGGGCAGGTGGACGCGATTTTTTGCACGACCCACCTGGAGCGTCATTGGCAGGCCATGGCTGACAGCATCCGGCCGCAGGGAAAAGTGGTTTTTATCGATGATCCTGAACATCCCCTGGATCTCACGGTGTTCAAGATGAAGAGCGTTACCCTGGTCTGGGAATTCATGTACACCCGTTCCATGTTCCAGACTCCGGACATGGCTGAGCAGGGCAAACTGCTGACCCGGGTGTCCGGACTGCTCGAGGACGGCACCCTTGTTTCCACCCTCAGCGAGACCCTGACCGGGCTGACCGTGGAGAACATTCGGGCCATGCACATCAGGCAGGAAAGCGGGGCCATGGTGGGCAAGCAGGTACTGGTGGTATAGCTCGTCAGCGTGTTGGCAACCGACTTGGGTCCGAAATTTTCGATAAAGGCTGACAGATGAACCCGGGATCATGACGGGCAGACACGGGTCTGCCTGCCGGGATTTTTAATATGAATGAGCAACAGGATACACTATGATTGATTTCAAAGTACATGAAGACCGCTGCATCGCATGCGGCCATTGCGTGGCCGATTGTCCGGCCGGATGTATTGTCATGGAAAAGGGCGCATTGCCTGTCATCCCCGATGAAAAGAAGTGTATCGGCTGCCAGCATTGTCTGGCCGTATGTCCCACCGGGGCCATTTCCATCCTGGGAGTTGATCCGGATGAGAGCATGGACCTGCAGTACGAGATGCCCACGGCACATTCTCTGGAGACCCTCATCAAGGGGCGTCGGTCCGTGCGGCACTACAGGAAACAGTCTCTGGAAGCGGCAACCATCAAAAAGCTTCTGGAGATCGCCTGGCACGCGCCCACCGGCACCAACGCCCAGGGCGTGCTCTTTACCGCCACCATGACCCGGGAGGCCACCGAGGCCCTGGGCAAGGAGATCTATGCCCGGTTGGGCAAGATGCTTCCCGAGTTGGATCCCCAACAGGATACATTGGCCCACAAGTACATGCGCATGGCTTATGGGGCGTACACCGAACACGGCGCGGACGTCATCCTGCGTGGAGCTCCGCATATTCTCATTGCCAGCGCACCGGGCAAGATCGCCGTTCCCATGGTCGATTGCGTCATCGCCCTGACCCATTTCGAGCTCATGGCGCAGACTATGGGCGTTGGTGCGGTATGGGACGGCATGCTCACCTGGTGTCTGGCCGAATTCTTTCCTGATCTGGCCGAACGGCTCGGTGTACCCAAGGCCCACAAGATCGGCTATTGCATGGTTTTTGGTCGGCCTGCCGTAAAGTATCACCGCACGGTCCAGCGCGTTCCTGCCAAAATGAACCTGGTGGAAACGTTCTGAGCGTAAACATGCCAGCCACGCAAAACGCCCCGGAACCGATCGGTTCCGGGGCGTTTTGTTTTGAAGCATCCGGGTGCAGGCTGTTCATCAGGCCGCGCTACCCCGCACCCCTTTCTTGAACATCTCCCACATGTCCAAAAAGGCGGCGTCAAAATCCCGGGTCTGAATGTATTCCCTGGCCTGTGCGCCCATGGTTTTGAGAAGATGGGGATCATTGGCCAGCCGGATCATGGCCTGGCAGAGCTCGTCGGCATCCCCGGCCGTACACACGAGCCCGGTTTTTCCCGGGATCATGTTGTCCGCTCCCCTGTTCACAAAGGTCGCCCAGATCCTGTCGAGATCTTTCTGGTCTTTGGGGCACCCTTCGGCCACATCCAGGAATTCCCTGTGGTTCATGACAATCGCGCTGGCCTCGCGCAGGAGATAATCCTGTACGGTTTTCGAGTCCAGCAGCCGGGTGGTCATGCGTGTTGTGGAAGAAGCGAACAACCGGTGCACGCGTTCCATGAGCGATGTCGTGCCGTTGCCTTGGGGGGCCAGGCACCCGTGCACGAAGCGCAGGAACACTGATTTGCGGGCCATGGTTTCCGGAGTGGCCGGCTCTCCCTGGGGGCATCCTTTTTTGTCCGCGATTTTTTGAAGAAAGCCGTGTACGTCCGTGACGTCTTCCACCCTTGTGTACATGCTGGCGATGTTCAGGCAGGAGTGGTCGTCCGATCCCGCTGTCAGTCCCTTGATCCACGGTGTTTTGCCCCACGGGGGCAGAGCGTGTTTCTGAACAAGATCGTAGAATCCCTCCTTGGTCAGGGCGGCCAGAATGGCCTGTATGGAACGGTTCTGGGTCCGGTCCCGACATCCGTTCAGTTCAAAAAGGTTGAACAGGATCAGACATTGTTCCACATGTTCGACAGTCAGCCGTTCGTTGACTGCAAACAGGGGGTGCGCCAGCACATGGACAATGGACTGGGCCCGAAGATAGGCCACCAGATCAAAGACATTGGACCGCAATCTCTGGAACTCCCGATGATCTTCCTGGGATATGTCATAGGCCAGAATGTGCAGTTTGCACTTGTCGTCGGGCAAATAGGTGGTGATCTCCTCACTGATGAAAGTATGGGGCAGGTGGGCGATTTCCAGGCATCCGGCAATGGAATTGTGATCTGTTATGGTCACCAGATCCATGCCCCGCTCCCGGGCTCGTTGGTAAAGGGCCAGGGGATCGGTGAAGCTTTCCGGACATCCGATTTTCTGCAGCAACCATTGGGAGGGGCGGGAAGAGTGTCTGGAATGAACGTGAAGATCGTGCTTGAGCGCGGGTTTCATACATGTCCTCCGGAAATTGGTTTGTTACGTGGAATTCATTCCATGTAAACCAACCCCGGTGACGAACGGGTTGCCCGTGTGTTACCATTGTATTTTCAATGTCGCTATTTTGGGAATGGAGGGGGGATTCCATATCCGCCTTTTCTCCTCAACAATCAGGATGAAGGAATGGACATGCGCATGGTGTGTATCGCGGTACTCGTTATCATGGGATGTATGGCCCTGGGCTACGGGATTCCCGACCTGCCGGGGGAGGCAGAAAATGCACCTTCTGATAATCCTTCGGGAGATCATGCAAAGGACAAGGGCCCGGCGCAGAAAATCCGCACCGGGCCCTTGTCGCAAAAAGAAACAGCAGCCTGCAATGGGCTAAAAAAAGACGTCCCCGTTGGGGCTGAACGCCCAGACAATGGCTGAGTAGGTGACCACAAGGGCCATGGCAAAAACAGACGGTACCAGCATGTCCGCATCCTCCTTAAATATATTTTCATACACAACATGGGTTCGTGATGCCTGCTGGCAAACACGTTTCGGGTCGGGTGTCAACGACTTTGTGCTTTTTTGTACAAATTCCTCTCATGCCCCATCTCGTGCCCCACGGGCAATGTGTTCAGCCGGTCACGATGCGCTCTCCATCCGGGCATGAACCTGTCCATCAGTTCCTCGAAACAGACGCTGCGTATCGGTTCCAGCAGCCGGACCATCTCGCGAACCAGGGCATATTCCAGACAGTCCAGAGGGTTTTTGGCCAGATCCGTGTTCAGCCGAATGGTACCGGATTCGGGTTTGCTGCTTCGCTGCTTTTCCATTGCTGTGATGACCAGCCGCTTCACCTTCACGCCGATAATTTTCTCCCATTTCGGGATCAACCCCATGGCCCGGTTCCTGAGTTCCTCCCGATACCAGGCGTCCAACCCTTCCTCTGGTTTGGGAATCGGTGCATCCGGTGGAAGCTCCAACGTGAGGATGGAATGTCCCCTCTCCACATGCAGGACCCTGCCTGTTTCATCCATATGCATCGGATAGCGTTTGCCCCACAGATAAAGACTTTGGCGTTCCTTTGGGGGGCGTTTTTGTGATTCAGAGCGGTTCATGCACGATACTCCGGGAGCGTTAGGGCTGACGATTTGCTCGGTAACTTCACCGGTTTTCTCGTCCGCTTTTCGTTGGGTTCGTGTCAGGGTGGCTCCTTGTGGACACGAGGAGCCAGAAACTCAGGACTATCCCTCCACTGAAAATGGCAAGAAGGGAAATCACATGGACTTTGTTTATCCAGTCAAGAGCAATGAACCACATGGAGAATGCCCCGATCATGAAGTAGACGAGAATCATGAAAGAGGAGGCGGTTCCGGCGCCATGGTCCACTTGTTCGAGAATCAGGTTGTTGCTGGGGGGGCGACTGCAACCAAAGAAGAAGGATACAAGGGCCATGGGTAGAGCCAGGGTCCAGGGACCGGAAAAGAGAGCGGAGCGCATGAGCAAGCCTCCCAGTAGAATCCCTGCAAAGCTTATGGTCAGCAGTTTTCTGCTCTCAATGCGTTTATGCAGACGAGTAAAGGCAAATGAACCGGCCATGATTGAAAACGCATTGAAAGCAAAGAAGTAGCCAAACACCTGCTCTGAAGTACCAAAGGTATTGATGTAAATGTCGGCGGCGGATCCAATGAAGGAGAAGTGAGGGAAAACAATGAGAGAAAAAAGTACAACCATGCCAAGATAGCTTTTATTATGCAGAAGCTGCAGATACATCCCTGCGGTGGCTCGTACGCCACTGACGGACAGTTCCTTGAGGGGCTCTTCCATGAAAAAGACCCCGGCCCATGCCACAAAACCGATGGCTCCCTGACAGATAAAGATCCACGGCCAGGAAAAATATGTCATGATCCATGCTCCCAAAACAGGAGCCAGCATGGGGGCCAGAGCCATGATGACTCCCATGTATCCCAGTAATCTCTGACGCTCGTATCCTTCATAAAGGTCTTTTGTAATTGCCATGGAGATCACCGATGCCGATGACGCTCCGGCCGCCTGCAATATTCTGAATATGATCAGACTGTATATATTCCCGGAAAAAGCACAAAACAGGCTTGCGAGGATATAGATTGCGATACCGAGCAACAGGGGTTTGCGACGACCGAACCTGTCGGAGAGAGGGCCGTACATGACAAGAGTCAAGCAATAGCTAACGAAGAAAACCACCAACGTGAGGTTCATGGTCGACATGGGCTGCTGCCAGATTTTTTGCAGAAAGGGCAGGGCGGGAAGGTACATGTCGGTGGAGAGGGGTGGGAATGTTGCAAGGAGAGACAAAAGGAGAACTTTTTTGAGATGGTCTGTTGTTTTCATATATTTTCTTTTGGGAAGAGGATGCATAAAGGCATTGCTGAGGAGATGATCCGGTCCTGATATTGCGTTCCAGCGATGATGTTTTACACATGGTCGATTCGAGATGAGAACTGTCGTGAGCGTTGACCTCCGGCAAACGGTCATCATCCTTCCCGTGCCTTCATATCACAGGAGAATTAAGGATGATAACCAGCGTGGATTCCTTGTCAACAAAGGAAGAATCCGCTCAGTTGAACGATATGTTTGACAACTCAAGGGGGTCATTGTGAGCCGTTATTTCCAATCAGAATGTTCATACGGTCTGAAGCTGTGACCATATGCCCGACAGGGAGGTGATGCCCGGATTCACCAGCCGGGCCTGAAGCAACTTATAGCTTGTCCCCGTATTCTCCCTGTCTCGGGGTGCTCTGGTCGGAACAGCTCAGCGTGCCGCCTTTCCTGCCC
The DNA here is from genome assembly GCF_001748225.1 of Desulfoplanes formicivorans. NCBI lineage: Bacteria > Pseudomonadati > Thermodesulfobacteriota > Desulfovibrionia > Desulfovibrionales > Desulfoplanaceae > Desulfoplanes > Desulfoplanes formicivorans. The sequence continues at coordinate 92,483 of NZ_BDFE01000004.1, read as the reverse complement.
TATACCGTGGGCAAGGAGTACGGTTCACCCATGCGGGAGTTTCGGGAAGTGGTGCGGGAAATATGGAAGGGTCGCTGAAACGTTTCTCTTTGCCCTGTCATGACCACAGGAGGGTTCGCGTTTCATTCTCGTCATGCAGGTGCGCAGGAATAACAAAGCTGGGACCGACGAAATTCGGTCCTTTTTTTTCTGGCCTTTCGGAAGGGAGAGCGATACAGCCTCACTCCCCGGCGCGGGAGAACAGCTTCTGTGCATATCTCGGGGATTGTGAATTTTTCAAAGAGTAACTATGCGTATTTCCTTTTCTTGTGTCCGACGCAGTGTGCAGGTCGTATTCGCCCTGTTCTGTCTTTTCACGGGCTGGCGTTTTTATAGGTACTCTCTCTGGCTCACCGGGGCGTCCACGGTTGCGGCCGTAAGACCTCCTTCGGTGGAGGCATTTCTCCCCATCAGCGCTCTTCTGGGATTCAAATCCTTTCTGGTAACCGGCGTCTTCGATTCCATCCATCCTGCGGGTTTGGTGATCCTTCTGGCCGCCGTGGGTTCCGCGTTGCTGCTTCGCAGGGCTTTCTGCGGCTACATCTGCCCCATAGGCCTTTTTTCCGACGGTCTTTTCCGGTTGGGCGAAGGTTTTCTGCCCCGTCCGTCCATCCCGAGGCCACTGGAGCACCCAGGTGAGCCCTGACATGGTCAGGATGTTTCTCGAGCGGGGCTGCCCCCTGTCCCTGGAAAATTCGCGCTCAATATATTGGTAATCTTGTTTTTTCTGCCCGAGACGGGCTTTGTCTTTCATATTTTCATGCTGAAACGTGAGGCTGTATGAGTCGTTCTGATCGCTGTTCCCTTCGGGAGAGGAAGGTTGTCCTTGAGGAAGCCGGAATCAAAACCCTTGACCCCACAAAGTATCCGGACGGTGATATCGCCATGGATGCGGAAAAGCGGATGAAAACCGTGTACGAACTTGCCGATCAGATGGGGCTGGAAAGTCGGGAATTGCTTCCCTACGGTCACTACATGGGCAAGATCGATGCGGCTCCTGTTCTCAATCGGCTGGGAAAAAAGCCTGACGGAAAATATATCGACGTGACCGCCATCACCCCCACCCCCCTGGGAGAAGGCAAGTCCACGACTACTATCGGCCTGGTGCAGGGACTGGGCAGACGGGGAAAACGCTGTTCCGCGGCCATCCGCCAGCCTTCGGGCGGTCCCACCATGGGGATCAAAGGCTCTGCAGCAGGAGGGGGACGTTCCCAGTGCATTCCCCTTTCTCAATATTCCCTCGGTTTCACCGGAGATATCAATGCCGTTCAAAACGCCCACAATCTGGCCATGGTGGCTCTTACGGCACGCATGCAGCATGAACGCAACTACAGCGACGAGAAGCTGCTGGCCATGTCGGGTATGGATCGCCTGAACATCGATCCCACACGGGTGGAGATGGGCTGGACCATGGATTACTGCTGCCAGGCCCTGCGCAACATCATCATCGGCATCGACGGGGGCAACGGCTCGCGCGACGGGTACATGATGCGTTCGCGCTTCGACATCACCGTTTCCTCCGAAGTCATGGCCATCCTGGCCATAGCCGCCGATCTGGCCGATCTGCGTGCCCGCATCGGCAGGATCATCGTGGCCTTCGACAAGTTCGGGAATCCCGTCACCACCTCGGATCTCGAAGTGGCCGGAGCCATGACCGCGTGGCTGGTCGAGGCCGTCAAGCCCAATCTCATCCAGACTCTGGAAGGCCAGCCCGTACTGGTGCATGCCGGGCCATTTGCCAATATAGCCATCGGCCAGAGTTCCATCATCGCTGACAGGGTCGCACTCAAACTTTCAGACTACCATGTGACGGAATCGGGATTCGGGGCCGATGTCGGGTATGAAAAATTCTGGAATCTCAAGTGCCATTACAGCGGGCTGGCCCCGGATGCGGCTGTTGTGGTGGCCACCATCCGCGCCCTCAAGTGCCATGGTGGTGCCCCCGTCCCCCGGCCCGGAAAAAAGCTTCCCGACGAATATACCCGTGAAAACGTGGAATGGGTGGAAAAGGGATGCGCCAATCTTCTGCATCACATCGGGGTGGTGAAAAAGTCCGGGGTTTCTCCCGTGGTGTGCATCAATGCCTTTGTTTCGGATACGAAAGACGAAATCAGGAAGGTGAAGGAACTCTGCGAAGCAGCGGGGGCCCGGGTCGCTCTTTCCAGACATTGGGAATGCGGCGGCGAAGGGGCGCTGGAGCTGGCTGATGCGGTTACGGATGCCTGCGAGGAAAAAAGCCGGTTCACGCCTTTGTACTCATGGGACATGTCCATGCGCAAGCGTATCGAAACCGTTGCCCGGGAGATCTACGGGGCTGACGGGGTGGACTATTCTTTCGAGGCGTCTTCCCGGCTCAAGCAGATCGAAAATGATCCCGCTTTTGCTGATTTCGGCCTGTGCATGGTGAAGACCCATCTCTCGCTGTCGGACAATCCCTCTCTCAAGGGGGTGCCCAAGGGATGGAGGCTCAAGGTCGGCGACGTGCTCACGTACGGGGGGGCCGGGTTCATCGTGCCCGTGGCCGGGTCCATCTCCCTCATGCCGGGGACCGGGTCCAATCCTTCGTACAGAAGGATCGACGTGGACACGGCAACGGGCCGCGTCAAAGGATTGTTTTAAATTATCAGACCGGTTTCATGAGAAAAAGGGAGGGGGGCACCTGCACGGGTGCCGCCTCTCCCTTTTTTTTGTCTTCATCCCTGTGGAGAAGCGGGTTCTGCCTACCCCTCTTCCCTGATGAGTTTGAGCAGATCGTCTGCCGTGATCCTGGCCGACATGTCCGTACGACCCAGCAGGTAATCCTTTTCCGGTTTTCCAAGGGGAAAACCATGGAGCGCTGTTCTGGAAATGACATGGTACATGGTAGGAATATCCGAACGGACAAACCGAGCTATTCTGGGCATCTGGCATCTCCGGATATGAAAATGCAAGACAAGAGACATTCGTTGAGAGAGGAGTTGAGGAAGAGCTTGCCCCATCCGTCAAAATTTTCGATTTTTAGCCTGTCCCCATATCCTCTTCAGGATACATAGGATACATTGGCCCTGGTTCTCATCCTTTCCCTGATTCAGGCAACAATCCTTGCTCTTTAAGAAAGCGTACGACGCGGGTGACCTCTCCGGCGGCCATGGTCCCGCCCAGGGAGATGGCCACGGCAGATGCTTCCAATATCTCTTCCACGGTGGCCCCGGCCTTCAGGGCAAGGTCGGTCTGATACAGGATGCAGGCCCGACAGCCTTTGACCAGGGCAGCATTCAGGGCCATGAGACGTTTGATCTTTCCCGGCAACACACCGTCCTTGTACACTTCGGCAGGTAACTCTTCGTAGGCCCGGGCCACGTCAGGAAGCAATCGTTTGTAGGTGTCAAAATCCCTTCCGATGTTTTCCTTGAGCTCTGTTTGGTGTTCCAGCATACATTTCTCCTTGCTTGTTGGGGTTCAGACTGAGCCCATGTACAGGATTCGAAATGGTGGGGCAACCGCGCTGGTTTGCAGACAGTGCAACAGGGCGGACAGATGGCACAGAAAAGACAAAAAGCCTGACGGCGTGTACTACGCCGTCAGGCTTTTGATTCCTTGTGGTGGAGACGAAGGGGATCGAACCCTCGACCTCAGCGTTGCGAACGCTGCGCTCTCCCAGCTGAGCTACGTCCCCGGATGTGAAGATGAGCCTTTACGATCATTTGTCGATGATATCAAGAATTTTTTGGACACGGTGGTCATAGGTGTGATGGGCCAGGATCTCGTTGCGCCATGCTTTGCGCAGGTCCTGTTTGGCACGGGATTCAGGGGTGAATCGCTGGATGAGGGATTCCAGTTCTGCCGGGGTCTTGAAGGAGATGGGTGCACAGAGCTCCCGGGGAAAGATGGCCTGCCCGGGTGTGGTGTCGGTGAGGAGGAATCCACCTGCGGCCCAGACATCGAAATGCCGCTGGGTCAACCCGTGGGGAAGGAGCATGCTGGTCATGTTGAGGGTGATGGGGGAACGGGCGTGCCAGGTGGCCAAGGGCCCGTAATAGTCCACGGGAGGGTGCAGGGTAAAGGGATGGGTCAGGTGCTGGCGCCAGGCCAGATCACCCACAATGGTCAGATGGGCGGATGCTGCAGCAATCTCAAGGCAGGTCCGTCGCCAGGCCAGGGATGTTTCTTCGGCACCCAGTCCGGCGCTGCGGATTGCGTGGCCGGGCCAGAAATCTGTCACGCCGAGTTGGTCGATCCACCAGGAAAGATCTCTGCGTTTGCCCTTGACCATGTCTTGGCAGGCAATTTCAAGAAGATGTTGGTCCATGGATGCACCGGCAAAGAATCCCTGTTTGCGGGGAAAAGCAGTTCTGCCCGCAAAGGTGACTCCGGAAAGTGTCTGCTGGCCGTCCTGGTGACCGGAAGGTGTGAAAAAATACGGATCAGTTGCCAGGGGAAGATGAAAGGGTTTGCCCCCAAGGGCTTCAAGGGGGCGGATAAACCAGTTGTCGGTCACCCCCATGGGAATGTCCTTCCAAAAGGGGCTTTTGCATTTTCCCAGGACATGGAACGGATTGTCCACCATCCAGGCCACCACCCTGGTGCCTGCCTCGTGCAGAAGATGGTACAGGCTTCCATGGCTGTCGAGCCCGGCCAGGTTGAGGCTGACAAACAATTTGGGGGTAAGGCGGGAGAGGATATCGGTCAGTTGGTCAACGGTGAGATGCTCCGGTATGGGGACGGGCCTGAGTCCGACTTTTTTAAAGGCCCTGGCCAATTCCGGAAGGATCAACGCATTGGCATCCCAGGGAAGCAGGACAACGTTTTCTGGACGCGTGGGGGTATATTGCCTGAGGGCAAGGCGGACTTTTGCCATGATCGGTCCCCAAAACGACGGAAACAGACGTTCATTGGGGGTGTAAATCCACAGGGTGGATGCGGCCAATCGCTGAAAAGTGAGTTTTTCAGGTGGGATGCGTGTCCAGGAGTGGGGGATGCTTTCGTGCCATGTTTGATCCATGTTGCGCCAAAACGTGTCGGACTCCACGAACCAGACCTTGCGGGGATGACCGGCAAGGGCGGGCAATTGTTCCGGTTGGGGGCCCAGTCCCAGAAAAAGGTGTTCCTGCCCCTGACCCGTGCGGTAAAATCCGGAGGCAGCATCGGGAAGTGTCCGGGTTTTTCCAAGCTCATTTTGGGTCTTTACACGCGTGGGACGGGCTGGCATTATTTGGCTCTTTTTTAGGGACGCATATGAAAAAATACAGGGATCACTATTTCAAACGGGCCAAGCAGGAAAATTATCCAGCCAGATCCGTATACAAGTTGCAGGAGATGGACAAGAATTTTCACCTCTTGCGGCCCGGGCAAAAGGTTCTCGATCTGGGCGCCAGCCCTGGGTCATGGACCTTGTACGCTGCCCAAAAGGTCGGGGCCAAAGGCCGGGTTCTGGGGGTTGATCTCAACCCGGAAAATACCTCTTTTCCCCCGCAGGTGACCTTTCTTCAGGAAGATGTTTTCAATCGTTCTCCCCGGTTCCAGAAGCTTTTGGAACAATGGGCTCCCTTTGACCATGTCATCAGCGATATGGCCCCCAAAACCTCGGGGATCAAATTCAAGGATCAGGCCCTGTCTCTGGAGCTTGTGGAAGAGGCCTTTGCCCTGGCCAGGATCTATCTTGCGGAGGGGGGATGTTTTGTGGTCAAGATTTTCGAAGGACCCGATGTCCACGGATTTACACAGAGCATCAGACCCTGGTTTGCCAAGGTCAAGACCTTCAAACCCAAGAGTTCCCGGTCCGAAAGCAAGGAGATCTTCATCGTGGGCAAGGGATTTAAGCCCGGTACCCGGGCAGAGGAGTGATGTTCTGCCGGGTATGCAGGAGCAGGACGCGGTGAATCGCCTTTTCCCTGCCGCAGGAAACCACAAGAACGAACCAGGAATGCGCTTTTTTGTCGGGTCCTTTTCGGGAGCCTTGCCGGCAGCTGTGTCGGAGTGAGTGTTCCCCGAGAACATGTGAACCCCTGACAGGCGTTTGTGCGTAACGCATGACGTTTTATGAATAAATACGAAATAAAGGAGGAAGCAGTATATGTCCGGACATAGTAAATGGCACAACATCCAGCACAGGAAGGGTCGGCAGGACGCTGCGCGTGGAAAGATTTTCACCAAGGTGACCAAGGAGATCATGCTCGCGGCCAAGGCTGGCGGGGGAGACCCCACCGGGAACAACCGGCTCAAAAGTGCCATTGAAGCGGCCAAGGCCGTGAACCTGCCCAAGGACAAGATCGAGACCGCCATCAAGAAGGGTACGGGCGAATTGGCTGCCGAGGCCATTGAAGAGGTCATGTATGAAGGGTACGGTCCCGGGGGCGTGGCCATTTTGATTGATGCGGCTACGGACAACAAGAACCGGACCGTTGCCGAGGTTCGTCATATCCTGAGCAAGGGGGGCGGCTCCATGGGCGCCTCGGGCTGTGTTGCCTGGATGTTTGACAAGAAGGGCGTTTTGGCCTTTCCCAAGGACGAACACTCGGATGAAGAGCTTTTGGAAATCGGTTTGGAAGCCGGTGCCGAAGATATCGTGGATGACGGTGAAACCTGGCAGATCCAGTGTGCACCCGAGGATTTTACGGCTGTGCGCGAGGCCTTTGTCTCCGCCGGGATTGAACCGGCTGAAAGTGAAATCACCATGATCCCCCAAAATACCGTGGCCGTGGACAAGGAGACCGGTCTCAAACTCCTCAAACTCTACGATGCCCTGGACGAGAACGAGGATGTCCAGAACGTGTATGCCAATTTTGATCTGCCGGATGAGCTGTTGGCAGAGATGCAGGATTGATCATGATGTGTTCCGGGGAAGCATGTCCGGGTCGGGGAGGCGTTTTTGGCCGGTGAGGAGATGGTTGTTCTCGGCATAGATCCGGGATCGCGCTGCTGCGGTTATGGAGTGGTCCGGGAAGTCTCGGGCCAGTTGTCCCTTGTGGCTACCGGGACCATCCGTCCTCCCCTGGACAAGCCGCTGAGCACCCGGTTGGGGCATATCTTTGCTGCCATTGTGAGACTTATCGAGCTGCACGAGCCGGATGTTGCGTCGGTTGAAGACGCCTTTTTCGCCCGTAACGCAGCGTCCGCTCTCAAGCTCGGGCAGGCCAGGGGAGCTGCCCTCACGGCCTGTGCCTACCGGGATGTTCCCGTGCACAGCTATGAACCGACCCTGGTCAAGAAAACCATTGTGGGCTCCGGCCGGGCGGATAAATCCCAGGTGGCGTTCATGGTGGCCCGGCTTCTGGGGTGCAAGGGAAACTGGGCAAAGGATGCCAGTGATGCCCTGGCCATTGCCATCTGTCACCTCAACCACCGGCGGTTGCAACGGCTGTACACCACGCCTGACTGATGGCCGGGTATAGCGGTCAGAAGACAAAAGGGCGGCAACGTGAGAAGGACTTGCATGCCCCTTGCTGTCGGTTGAGGAGCTACCTCTGTTTGAATCTTCGGAGAGAAGAATGATCGCCTATCTCAAGGGAATAGTGCTGCAGAAAATGGAGAGCGGGTGTGTTGTCCTGACCGATTCGGGCGTTGGCTACGAAGTCGGAATGAGCGCCCAGGCCGTGACAAGATTGGGGAATGCCGGGGATGAGGTTGCCCTGTACGTTCAGACCATTGTTCGCGAGGATGCCCTTGCCCTGTACGGATTTGCGACATGGGAAGAGCGTGAACTGTTCAGGATCCTCATCGGTGTCCCCAAGCTTGGTCCCAAGACGGCCATGGCCATGCTCTCCTGTTTCGAGCCCGGCGATCTGGCGGCCAAGGTGGCTGCCGACGATGTCCATGCCCTGACCAGGGTGCCGGGGATCGGTGCCAAGTCGGCCAAAAGAATTGTCCTGGACCTTAAGGACAAACTCTCCGGCTTCACGTCCCTGGCGGCTACAAGGGCCGTACCCGTGACGGCAAATCGAATCTTTGACGATACCCTGGGCGGTCTGTTCGCTCTGGGTTACAGTGAGCGGGAGGCTTCGCCCGTTGTGCGCAAGGTTCTTGAAGAGGAGCCCGATTTGGATGTGGGTGGCGCCATTCGCGCGGCCCTCAAACTTTTATCTTCAGCTGCATCAGCCTGATGACTACTTCAAACGTGCCCTTGGATGACCATATCCGTCCCGGGAGTCTGGATGACTTCATTGGCCAGGACGATGTCCGGGCCAATCTGCGCATTTACCTGCAAGCCGCCAGGGAACGGGGACAGCAACTGGACCATGTCCTGCTCTATGGCAATCCCGGGCTGGGCAAGACCACCCTGGCCCAGATCATGGCTTCGGAACTCGGCGTCAATCTGGTGAGCACGTCGGGGCCGGTTCTTGAACGATCGGGCGATCTGGCAGCCATTGTCACCAACTTGAAGAAGAACGACCTGCTGTTTATTGACGAGATCCACCGCATGCCCGCCAATGTGGAGGAAATTCTCTATCCGGGCATGGAGGATTTCAAGCTGGATCTGATCATCGGGCAGGGACCAGGCGCCAGGACGGTGAAGATCGATCTGGAACCCTTTACCCTGGTTGGAGCAACCACCAGAATCGGTCTGCTGACCTCGCCCCTTCGGGACCGGTTCGGGGTTATCTGTCGTCTGGAATTCTATTCTCCGGAAGAACTGGCGCGCATTGTCACCCGTGCAGCATCCATTTTCGGTATCTCCATTACCCCGGACGGGGCCTTGGAGATCGGACGGCGTTCTCGGGGTACTCCGCGTATTGCCAACAGACTGTTGCGCAGGGTGCGCGATTTCGCCCATGTCAAGGGATGCCAGGTGATTGATGCTCAGGTGGCGGCCCAAGGGCTGGACATGATGGATGTGGATGCCAACGGGTTGGATCAGATGGATCGCAAGATCCTCTCGTGCATCATTTCCCATTTTTCCGGGGGGCCTGTGGGTGTCAAAACCATTGCTGTTGCCTGTTCCGAAGAGGTTCGGACCATTGAGGAAATTTATGAGCCCTATCTTATCCAGTCGGGCCTGCTCAAAAGGACTCCCAGGGGGCGGGTGGTGACGGAAAAGGCGTACCGTCATCTGGGCGTACCGTTTGGTGACCGGGAGAAGAGAAGATAGGGCGCAGGTGGCAGGGCGCAAGTCTCCGGTATGCCCGGGTTGCCTTTGTCCATGTTCCCCTGGTGTTTGGCAGACACCTTGCCGCGCAGAGCCTCGGTGTTTTGGCAGGGGAACACATGATCGGATCGTCATTACCCGGATAGTCACTCACCTTTTATCAAAGGCCAATTGCCATGCGTATTGTTGAACCTTCCTATACCATTTTGCAGATGCCCGATGGGGAACAGATTCTTGCCCATCTGGAGCGGGCGGCCAGGACCTGCTACAAATCAGAAGACAAGATTACCGAAGGGTCGGCCAGAAAACTGATTGCCCGTATCCTGCAGGTCAATCACGAAAGCGTGCTCGAGCATGCCAGCGTCAGCGTGCGCATCGTGTGTGACCGGGGCATTTCCCATGAGATCGTCAGGCATCGTCTGGCCTCCTTTTCCCAAGAGTCCACCCGGTATGCCAATTATGGCAAGGAGAAATTCGGCAAGGAAATTACCGTAATTCGACCTTTTTTCTGGGAAGAGGATTCCAGGGAGTACGCCTTGTGGCTTGAGGCCATGGAAAAGGCCGAAGAAGTCTATATGGCCCTGCTTGAAGCCGGTGCCAGACCTCAGGAGGCGCGCTCCGTGCTGCCCAACAGCTTGAAGACCGAAATCGTGGTGACAGCCAATCTGCGGGAATGGCGGCATATCTTCAAACTGCGTTGTGCTTCGGCTGCCCACCCCCAGATCCGCCAGATCATGCTGCCCATGCTCGCCAGCTTTCACGAGCGGATTCCGGTGGTCTTCGATGATGTGTACGCGACCTTTCGCAAGGACATGGCGCAGGTGTAGGTGAGAGGGGCGGGCAGAGTGGTGGCAGGGCTTTGCTGCTTTGCAACCCTTGCCCATTGTACCGTGATTGCAGGCGTCAACGCATCCCTTTGGGGCGAGCGTTGGCGCTTTTTTGTGTCAACGGGCTGTCTATGGGGGCTTTCGGGATCGGCTAGCCCAAACCGATGAGTTCCATTTCCCCCCTGATGCCTATCTGGCCCTTGCATTGGGCCAGGACCCCCAGCAGTCCCTGGGCACGGAAGGCGTCTGCCATCTCGAGAATTTTACGCAGGTCCTTGCGCGTTCGCAGCTCATTGCACAGCCGGGTTGCCGCGGCATCGGCCAGTGCGCCCGAGCGGGCCCGGGTTACGACCAGATCGCCCTGACCCAGACTCAGGGAATGGCCGATGGATGCTGATGAAGCGCAGATGGCGCAGGGAAAGTCCTCGGGTTGCAGGGACAGACCCAGGGTCATGGCTTGGGTCGGATCCGGGAGCAGGCCGATGGTGCGGGGAACGGCCGAGCGGATATAGATATCCCCGCCATTTTCCACCAGAATGTCCCCGCATTCCGGGCCAAAGGTGTCAGCCACGTCCTGGGCAATGGCCCCGGCTACAGCGGCCATGGGCCCGACGTGCATGGCCTGGGCGGCCTTGAGCATGGCCGTGACCAGCGTCGACTGGTGTGACGTCACGTGCAGGGGAACCAGGGAGGTCAGAAAGGTCGGATGCATCTGGGCATAGGCCATGATGTGACCGCGCAATGCGTGCACATGGTCGAAAATGGGTTCGCGGAGATCCTGGTTGCAGATGATGCACAGATCGGTTTGTTCCACCACCACCTGGAACATGTGTTCTTGTTGGTGGGCATAGCTTGCCCGGTAGGCGCGAAAGGTATCGTTTCGAAGGTTCATGTCCATTCCTGTGAGGGGATCACGGGCATGCCGATCCGGTGGACAGTGCAAAATGCTTATGTGCCGGAAATAGTTGTCCGGTTGTGTGGGGGGTGCTGATCAAGCATGGATTTGTAGATGTCCAGGGTTTGATGAAGAAAATCCTGACCCGAAAGGTGGCTCATGGTTTGAGCCTGTTCCCTGCGCAGGAGGGCAAGAAAGGCTGGTTCGCTGGCGCAGCGGACAAAACATGCGGCCAGAGCGTCAACGTCGCCGGGAGGTACCAGGGCATGGGGTTGCAGCAGATCGGGCATCACCCCCACGGTGGTTCCCACCAGGGGGATGGTACAGGCCATGATTTCCAGGGCGGCACGGGCAATGGTCTCGGACCACAGGGAAGAGACCACTCCAAGATCCAGGGCGCTGATGCAGTCCGTCACATCGGATCGTTTACCCGTGATGACGGTGATATCCTCGATGTGGTTGTCCCTGATCCATTGTCTGACCTGCGCCTCGCTGGTATCGGTTTCAAATCCCAGAAGCATGAGCCGGATGGGTGAAGCATCCCCGAGCATTTTTCTGGCCTTGGCCACGGCTTCAATGGTCTGCTTTTGCCCCTTGACCAGATCAAATCGTCCCAGCAGACCGATGACCAGGTCCTGATCATCATAGCCGAACTCCCGTCGAATCCTGGCGCGTCCCTGGGGACAATAGGTAAACCTGGCCTTGTCCACTCCGCCAATGACCTGGAACAGCCGTTCCGGGCCGAGATGGAATCGGGACTTGAAATGGTTGCTCATCCGGGTATTGGTGGAGATGACGGCATCGGCCACATGGCGGTGAAGAATCTGGTTGAAGATGTTGGCCTTGGGCAGACGCTGGTCCCCCCGGGTGCGCACCAGCTTGAAGGTCCCCTTGTGCTTGCGCAAAAGTCCCCAGAGGATAAAGGATTCCCCCCGGTGGCAATTGACAATGTCTGGGGAAAACGTGTCAATCACCTTGCCGAGATCGCGATAGAGTCTGATCACTCCCAGGGGCGTTTGCGTATTGAGATCCATTGGGCTAATGGGAAGGTCCCATGAACGAGCCTTTTCAAAGGACTCGGTATCCTGGAGTCCCAGGATGAGAACCTCATGTCCGGCCTCCAGAAGCAACTTGCTCAGGTACAATCCGTACCAAGCCGTGGCGTTGAAAAAACGAACATTGACAACCTGAATGATCTTCATGGAAAAAACCTGTTAGCCTGTAACGCGTGTACACCCCATGCCTCTTGTTTCCGTCATCATCCCCACCCATAACCGGTCCGGCCTGTGTATCAAGGCGGTCACCTCCGTGCTCACCCAGACATGGAAGGATGTGGAAGTTCTTCTGGTGGATGACGGGTCAGATGACGATACCCTCATGCGTGCAGCACGCATCGCGGACCCACGTCTTAGGGTATTCAGCCAGGAAAATAAAGGGGTCAGCGCGGCCAGGAATCTGGGGGCGGCTCATGCCTGCGGCCGTTATATCGCCTTGCTCGATTCCGATGATTATTGGCTGCCCACCAAACTCGAACGTCAATTGCGATTCATGCGCGAAGGCGGATTTCATATTTCCCAGACCGAGGAAATATGGATACGCAGGGGCAAGCGGGTCAACCCGAAACATATTCATACCAAGGTGGCGGGTTGGATGTTTGCCCCGTCCCTGGCCCTTTGTCTGATCAGTCCGTCGTGCGTCATGTTGACCCGCGCTCTGTGGGATGAAGTCGGGCCTTTTGATGAAGCCCTGCCCGCGTGTGAGGATTATGATCTCTGGCTGAAAACCTGTTTGCGTGTTCCGGTGGGTCTGGTTCCCGAGGCCCTGGTGGTCAAGACCGGGGGGCGGGCTGATCAGCTGTCAGGCAAGATCATCGGCCTTGATTTGTACCGGATATATGCCATGCGCAATGTGTTGGACCAGGGGGTCCTCAACGACGAGGACAAGGATGAGCTGGTTCGGATGTTACGCATGAAGGCGATGATTTATATCAAGGGGTGTCTGAAACGGGGGCGGTTTGCCGAAGCCCAACGTTTGCGTCAACTCCTTGGGCCAAGGCTGGCTGCGGGGTGAGCCTCCGGTCGGCCGACACTGTTTTTTCACTTTCAATCAAGGATGCTTGGTCGTGCATCAGCTTTCCTCCCTTGTCTCCCAGTTGAAGAAGGCGGAGCAATCCGTTGTTGTTGCCAATGGCCATGCCGTGTGGATTGTTTGGGCCGAAAGTCTTTCGGACACGGTGACTCTCACTTTGTCCAGCTATGGCGGTTGGGAACTTGCCCGTGAAAAAAAACAGGCTTTGTGGTTTTTTCCGGGAGAGGATGTCCTTCGAAGTCTGGCCCAGATATTTACTTGGTCCCAGATCCATCCCCTGGCCATGATGGTTCAGGTATTTTCAGCCAACCTTTTGATCGCCCATGATTTTTCTTTTAGCGTGGCCATTGATCCGGAAATTGTCCAGCAAAAGGTCGGCACTCCCGAAACGTTGGATATCTTGGTTGCTCCGCAAGTGGGGCAGGGGCTTCGCCGTGCGCCGGGTTTGCATTTCAAGCCTGTGCAACGCGCGGGCTTGCCCTCGGGAGAGTGGACCAGACTCCAAGCTGATATCGGATTGGATTATTCCACCGCCTTGTCCTGGTTTTTGATCATCAAACCCGTGGGCAATGCTTTGGACCGAGCTTTTGCCGAAGGTTGGAGGATGTACAGCGCACGCCTGAAAAAGCTTTTTGAACAAATCAAGGTCAATTTCCTGTATACCGACAATATGGAAATTGTACTGTATTGCAAAACCTACCAAATGCTTCAGGCCGTGTGTATGGAGCTCATGGGGCTCATGGCTGACAAGGACGAACATGCGTCGTCCTGGCCTTGTATTTATCTTGGTCTGGAAAAGGGACATCTTCATTTTGGTAAGGAATTGCCCAAAAAGGTCAACGCTCCTTGGGATCAATTGGAGTCTGATTTTATTCATCTTCCCCTGAAAACTGTTTACCAGCTGGGGGCGTCTTTTATGCCCCTTGGCACCCTTTCTCCCTTCAAGGGAAGAAGCAGTATCGACAGCCTGGTGAAAACAACCCTGAAACATGGTGCAACAAGCAGTGACATGGGACTGCTAAAGGTGCTCTTGCCGCATCATGTTTTGGATGGAGACTATTCACCTTGCTTTTATTGTGGCCTGCGGAACCATCCTCCCAGTGCCTGTCCCACACGTGTGTTACGTAATCTCAATGAAACGCTTCATGATGCCCTTGCCGAGTTGGATCTGGAAAGGATGCAGCAGGCTCTTCGGGATATTGACGCCAAAATAGGGGAAAACGGGGTTGATGGAATCAGGGCCGTGTTGCAGGGCCAGGGTGATGCAGCTGTTGTTCTGGCCGCAATGTTCGAGACCAATGCGCCCAGTCAGCTACGGACCATACGCCTGGTGTGGCGGAGTAAGGGAAAGGATTGGCCCCGAGGCCTCAGGGATTTAGCGCCCCAGGAAGAAGATGCCTCCTGGTCGGCCTTGCACCGGTTCCGTAATGGGGATATGGAAACGGCGCTCCGGCATCTTGAACGCTTTGTTCAGGCAAGCCCGAGGCATTACAAGTCCAAAACCCTTGGCGGGTTCATCAGTATGGAAAAGGGGCAGTACAAGACGGCTCTCGGGTTGTGGAAGGAGGCCGAGGAGTTCTGCTTTACCTCGTTACATCGTTCCTACCATTTGTACCTCCGCGCTCGGCTGCATGAGGTCATGCAGGAATACGAGGCCGCCCTGAAATTATACCGAGCTGCCGTGGACACGAGCCCGGCTATGCTTGAGGCCGTGTATCGTCAAGCAGCCTGTCTACTCAAAATGGGATTTACTGAACAGGGGCTGGGTATCTTCATGGATCTCCTCGAGGAAGATCCGCGCTTTATGAATTTGATCCTGATTGATCCCGAGCTCGAGCGTGGGCATCTGCATCTCATGTCTGGTCTTTGGAAACCCTGGAATCAAGCCAGCAAAGCGGCCAAGGCCTGTATTGAGGAGAGTGCAGGATTGACTCGAACCGTGGAACAATGGTTTGCCGTGGATCATCCCGCCCATGATGAGTTCAAAAAGCGTTTGGCAGACATGCTTAAACTTCAGGACAAGGAAAATTATGCCCATTTGGTCCGCCTTGCCAAGGGATGCGAGGTCTTGAGCAAGGACATTCAGAAAAGGGTTGAGAAGGATATCAGGGGCTTGCGCCGAAACTGCAAAACCATGTATCATGAATTGGCAACCATTCAGAATGAGGCGGCATGGTTTCCCTTTTCCCGGTTCATGGGCGGATTCAACAGGGATTTCAATCTGTGTATCCGCGAGTTAAATGCCGTTGGCAGGATGAATTTGTATCACCCGGAAAGTTTCAAGAAGGGGCATGCTGCCATGACTCTGGCTGCTCAGGCCCTTGAACGGTTACGGGAACATTTGAAGAGTTTGGTGTTTATCCGGGACGCCACGTTGTATTTGCTCCTGTTCGGGAAAAATTTTTTGTGGATCGAATTGATTTGCCTGGTTTCGTCCATTGCAGTGGTGCCCTTGGTGACCATGTGGGGGCTTAAAACCGGTCAGCCGTGGGGTCATATTTTGGATGCGCAAAAGTGGGTGATTCAGAAGGTTGTTGTCATTGTTGTTTCCATTTGTGCCATTGGGGGATCGGCCATCTGGACGACTCTTAGCTTTGAGAAGAAACGTAATAAATATCTTGCTAAGCATATCAAATAAAGGAGCAGGTGGTGGCCCTCCTTAACCGCAGACTTGAGGCCTTGTTGCGAACACAAAAAAAGGACAATCAAAAGATTGTCCTTTTTTTTGTGTTCCAACACCCGTAAGGTGCGATTATACGCAGCCGGTGGGTTTGGGGAGACCAGCCATCTTACAAGCTCCTTTACCCGGTCCGGAGGGGAACAGCTCGTAGATGTGTTTCAGCTTGAAGCCGGTGACCTTGGAAAGGATACGAACCATGGGAGCGATACCGTTTTTCTTGTAGTAGTCCTGGAGAAAGTCGATGACCTTCTGATGTTCCTCGGTAATTTCCTTGATGCCTTCGCTTTCCTTTACAAAATCAACCCATTCAGGACACCACTGTTCGAAGTTCAACAGGAATCCATCTTCATCGACGTCAAACTGCTTGCCCTCATATTCGACCATTGCCATACGAATAACCTCCTTAAATGATTAGTGAGATTAACGAGTATCACCGTACTGCTAATCTGCTGTAACAAGTTCCTCTCTTAAGGTTATGTAACGCCAGGCCTGTGATGGATGTCCAATAGGACTGTCAGTTCACAAGCCCTTCATGCATCTTCGCTTCAGGTGTATAGACGAAGAATCTGTTTCCTGCAAGAGGATAATGCCGGATTCCGTCATCCGATGCCACCTGAAAGAAAAAAGATCGCATAAAAATGACTTCAACCCAATAGATGTCAACGACGTGATTTGTCAACGACTTTTGGGCTCGATTGCGTGATAAAAAAAGGCCGGGTCTCAGCTTTGGGAAGTCAGGTCCACCAAGTGTTTCCAGGCAAATTCGATGGTCGGATCCATGGTCACCGCCTCTTGGAGACAGGCAATGGCCTGGTCGGTCTTCCCTGTTTTGACATGGCACAGACCCAGGTTGGCCATGTCCATGGCAGAACCGGCATCCAGGGCCAGGGCCTTTTGGAAGCAAAGGGCTGCCTTGTCAAACTCGTTCAGCTTGAAAAGGCAAACACCGTAAAGGTTGTGGTACTCTTTGACATCATGTTGTAATGAGATGGCCCGTTTCAAATGAGGAATGGCCTCTGTCCATTGGTTCTGCAGGGTCAGACAATGTCCCTGATAAAAGGCGGACATGGCCCGGGTTTCATCATCGGGCTGGACTTCCTCGGAAAGGGCGAACAAGGCTTGGGCCTTGTCGGGAAAGCCCTGATTCAGGGACAGTTGCGCCCGGTAGAACGGTAGAAAGTGGGCTTGGGGAAAAAGTTCTTCCAGCCGGTCCAGCTTGGCGGCAGCCTCATCCAGGGGCGAGGTGGCAATAATCTTTTTGCCTGTGAGCATGCCCACGGAAGCGTGGGGTGTGCGTTCCCTGAAGGCAAATCCCGGGATAAATGTATAGTGGGTGGGGATGCCCAGGGCCTTGAGGGTTGTTGCCACGGAATAGACCGTGAATCCCTGTTGGGCCAGGGCCCTGACGGTATGTTCGAGCTCCTGGGCAATGTCATCGGAAGCCATGACGGGCAAGTCGGCAAGGGTGCAGCAAGGCCCTTTGGTGATCCATTCGATCTCCTCGAGACTGTTGTATTTGGAAAGCCCGGAGGGTTCATAGGTTGTCTTGCTTTCAAAGTCGCCGGCTAGCTGGGCCACTTCGGTCAGGGCACGAATGGCGGCCTTGGCCGGTGAGGTGGCCGTACCCGCGGTAAAGACGATTTCACTTTGTTGGGGAAAGGTTGTCGGATCATAGGCCAGGGCCGCTACGGTGGGCAACGGCATGCCGCAGGTCATGTCCTTGAGGATGACCTTGATGCCTTGGGCCACGAATTTGTTCACAAGATCCACAAGCACGGGATCGTCATGTTCGTGGATGGAGATGGTCGGCAGGGTGGGGTGATCTCTGTCGGCCAGGGCGCTGACATGGCGTTCCACAAGTTCGCAGGTGGCCTGAAGAATGGACTCGGCGTCCGTGTTCCCGGCCGACGAACCGTTGTACTCGTTGAGCTGCCTGAACCAGTCCAGGGGAGCCATGACCTCGCGTCCGGATGTCAGGTCAAGGATTTTGCAGAACTGCCAGGGAATGAGGTCGAGGGCCGCTGCTGCCTGCTGGGGCGTGCAGGTGTCGCCGACCGAATGCAGGATCTCTTCGATGGGAATGAGGTCCTGACCAAAGGCCTTGGCCGCCTCTCCCCAGGTCATGGAGGAAAACCGCGATTTCTGTTTCCAGAAGGTGAAGAAGTCGTAGCGTTCCATGAGTTCCATGAGCGCGGAGGCCTCGGCCTGTTCCGGAGAGGTTCCCTTGCCCATTTGTTTCCGTCCGGGCATGACCGCCTTGGCATCGGTTCCGCAGATGCTCATGTATACGGGAATGCCAAGGCGTCCCGTATCGATTCTTCTGTTTTCGGCCAGGATGTTGCGGCCACTTCGGGCAAGGGCCTGTTTCACCCGGGCAATGGTTTGTGCCGGCGAGCAGGCTTTGTCCAGATCCTTGTGATACGCCTTGGGGCAGGAACCCAGGGTGATCATTGGGCATTGACCTCGTTTTTGGGGGTGAGACGATAGAGCGTGGCTTTGAAGGGGTGTTCTTCCTCGCCTTGCTTGTACCCGACCTGTTTGATGCCGATTTCGAAAAAGGGTGCTGCCTGGGTAAGGAAACGGGTGTTCTGGCGGGCGGCGTCCCGGGCAAACAGGGCCATGCCCCCGGGAACCAGGCTGTTGCGCAGAAAGCGGACAATTTGTGGAGCGCTGTCCTTGAGATAAAACACTTCAGAGCCCAGGATGGCATCAAACGGTTGGTCCGTGTCCTGGGTCAGGATATCCAGGTGCTGGACCGTGGCGTTTTTTTCAAGACCGTTTTTGAGGACGTTGATCCTGGTAAAGAGCAAGGCGTCTTCATTGGTATCTGTAATGACCGTGGTGAATCCTCTGGCTGCAGCAACCAGTCCGGGGATGCCCAGTCCCGCTCCGATTTCCAAAATCCGTTTGCTGGCGGTTGCCGGGATCTGGGTCATGGACAGGGCCAGAATCGTGGAGGCTGGCCAGATTTTGGCCCACAAGGGCAGTTCAATGGTTTCGCCTTGTCTGGACTGATTCGCCAGCCGGTCCAGATAGTCGGTCATATTTTCGATATGGGTGATCTCAAGGGTATGCTCCCCGATGCGCACGGGTTTGAAGACAATGGAAAAACGTTGTCTGGCTCGGGCCAGCAGGTCTTCAAGGGATGCATCGGCAAACAGGGGGGATGTGGTGGCCATGGGAGTGTCCTCGTGCAAGAATGCCGGTACGACGTGTCGGCTGTTGCAGGGCTTGTCAGGGGTGGAGAGCGCGTCTCCACTGGTCGTCCCCGACATGACAAAAGGAAAAGGCCGGATACAATCCGGCCTTGTGCTTTCCTGGAGCGGGAAACGGGATTTGAACCCGCGACTTCAACCTTGGCAAGGTTGCACTCTACCGCTGAGTTATTCCCGCGCTTGGAGGCGGCATCCAGATTTGAACTGGAGAATAAAGGTTTTGCAGACCTCTGCCTTACCACTTGGCTATGCCGCCTGATGTTGGAGCGGGAAACGGGATTTGAACCCGCGACTTCAACCTTGGCAAGGTTGCACTCTACCGCTGAGTTATTCCCGCTCAACAGGGAAGACCTTCTATCCAAGGGCGTATTGGGTGTCAAGGGAAAATGAAAAAATGTGTAAATTTGTTGTCTGGCAGGTAACTATCCGTAAAGAGAGAGCTTTTGGATACGGTCACTGCCGGGTTCCGGGACGCACTGTGGCCAAGGGAGGCCTGCGGAGCGTATGCGTGGCCCTGAAATCGACCTGATTCCGGTTCGAACCAATCCCTCGGGGCGGGAACAGGGTGACGGATCCGGACTGGCCTGGGAGTGACGCACAATTCGTTAGCATGACAGCAAGATCATACAGCTTGTCTGGTTCGACCATGGCCTTTTGGGGTGACCGTTCTTCCTGTTTGGGAGGGACCAGGACGATCGTTTCTGGGGTGCCGACCAGGCATGCTGACAGACGGGCACCAAATTGGGCGTAGACGCAGCAGGTCTTGGCGGGTATACACACAGCGACTGCTGCCAGTGGGGGTTGGTTTGCGGCGGTCTGGCAAGGTCTCCTCTCCCTGATGCTGGCAAATGGTTGTTGTGCCCTTTGTCTTACAGGGAGCATCTACTTTACTTCTTTCAATGTCTTGGGATATACCCGCCCGGATTGAACGTTTTCGCGTCTACAACATAGGGGAGGTCAAGTTCATGAATGCAAAAGATATTGAATTTTTCCGCAATCATCTCAATGAGATGCTTCAGGGAATCCTGCGACAGGGCGAGGATACCCTGGAGGATATGTCTGAAAACCGTGAATCCTATGCCGATCCGGCGGATCGGGCCTCGGCCGAATCCGACCGTACCTTCACCCTCCGGCTCAGGGATCGTGACCGCAAGCTGATCAAAAAGATCGAAGAAGCCATGCAGCGCATTGAGGACGGGACCTTCGGCATTTGTGAAGAGTGTGGCGAAGCCATTGGCATTGCCCGGCTCAAGGCGCGGCCTGTGACAACTCTTTGCATCGAGTGCAAGAGCAAGCAGGAGGAAGAAGAAAGGATGCGGGGCGATTAGTCTGCATTTGAACATGAAACCATGACAAGAGAGACGTGCTGTCCGCAGGAGAGCCGTCTCCATGTCGTGGTCGTCCCCTTTGGGGATCTAAGGACAACACACTTTTATGGAAGCCAATTTTTTCCGGTATGCTGCCAGGGAACTTGCTCCCCGCATTACCGGCATGCGCATCGAAAAGATTTTCGATCCCGCTCGGGGCATCCTGACCATTGACCTGGGCTCCCCCGGCTATCTCATCCTTCACGCCTCCCCTTCACGGGGATTTTTTTTTCTCTCGTCGACCAAACCCGATAACAAACAGCAGCCTTCCGGCCAGGTCATGTGGCTGCGCAAGCGGACCCGTTCCCGGCGCATCAGACAGGTTCTTGTTGACTGGCCTTCCCGCAGGATGGCCTGGCTTTTGGGCAGTCGGCCGTCCATGTACCTGCTCCTTGATCTGCGCAAGGGGGTCTCGCTGGTCAGCGAACTGGATCCGCATTTTGGGCAGGAGCCTGATTGGCCGGACGTGGAGGCCATCGGATCCCATGAGCGCATCTGGGAGACGTACCCTCAGATAACGCCTCCTGTTCGTCATCGCCTGCAGCATATGGGTAACAAGGATGCCCGGGAGTTCCTTGAGCGGCTGCGCAAGGCCGTGCCTCCCTCCTCCTATTGGATTCTGGGCGATCCCAAGACGGCTCGCCTCAGTCTCTGGCCCGATGGTTTCCCAAAGGGCAGGGCGTTCAAGACCGCCCTTGCTGCGGCCGAGAGCTATGGTACGTATGTTGTTGCCGGGATGATCAATGGAGACCGGGAGCAGAAGCGGATTGTGACCAAGCGACTCCGGCATCTCAAAAAGGCCCTGGGACGGATCCAGCGTGATCGGGCTAGGCTTGAAGCAATGGTGGCCGGCAAGGAGTTGGGGCGTCTGTTGCAGGCCCATCTGTATCATGTGGACGGTTCGGCCCGGCTGGACACTGTCTGTCTGGACGACGGGAACGGCAAGACCGTGAGGCTAGATCTTGATCCCTCCCTGACGGTGCGCGAAAACATGACCCGGTTTTTCACCCGGGCCAGAAAGGGGGAACGGGGGCTGCCCCTTGTCGAGGCCCGCAAACAGGTGCTGGTTCGCGAAATGGAACAGGTGCAAAGGACTGCCAGCATGACCGGGGAGAGCGCCCGACCGGCGGCCCAGCGTGTTGCGGGTCCGGCTCCCGGCATCCCCAAAAAATATCGTTCCCTGGCGGTCAATCTCTACAGAACCAGCGACGGCTTCTTGCTCATACGGGGCAGGAACCAGAAGGCCAATCATCACCTGCTCAGCCAGCTGGCCGGTTCCCAGGATTTATGGTTTCACGCCCAGGATGGTCCTGGAGCCCATGTCATCCTGAAGCGGGATTTCAGTACCCAGGAAGTGCCCCGAACCAGCCTGGAGCAGGCCGCCATCATCGCGGCCCTGTCCAGCTGGCAAAAAAACGCCGCCAAGGCGCAGGTCATGTGCGCCCTGGTGAAGAACGTTCGCAAGATCAAGGGGGCTGCTCTGGGTCAGGTCCTTGTCGACCAGGTCGAAGAAAGCCTGATGGTGGACATGGACGCGTCCCTGGAAGAACGTTTGAGGATTAGGCCCTGAAACACACGGGTGACAGGATCTTGTGCTCGCTCCAGGGGTAAGGCAGACGCCTCAATCCCCTGCTGGTTCTGTCTTCCCTTTTACCTAGCTATCATGGTCCGCAGGATATCGGCGCAATTTTCGCTGTCGTGGCTCATGGTCACCAGGCAATCCACGAAATGGATAAGCTGGTAGATGTCCTTGAAGTCCATGGTCGAGTTGTAGATGGCCGAGGTCAGCTTTCTGCTCAGTTTTTGCACATCGTGGTGCTGCCTGCGTACGGCCTGGAATTTTTGCTTGATGGCCATCCTGTCCACGGTTTCGCCGTGAACAAAACCAATGGTGTCCCGCAGGGCCGGTCCCAAAAGTTCGGTGGTGTTTTTGACTTCTTCCAGAAGGTCAATGAGCATTTTCTGGAAGGTTCCTTCAGGAATGGCCACCTGGCGCATGCCAAGCCATTGCAGGGCTTCCTGGGCCGAATCCAGGATATTGTCCTG
The DNA here is from genome assembly GCF_001748225.1 of Desulfoplanes formicivorans. Lineage (NCBI taxonomy): Bacteria > Pseudomonadati > Thermodesulfobacteriota > Desulfovibrionia > Desulfovibrionales > Desulfoplanaceae > Desulfoplanes > Desulfoplanes formicivorans. The sequence continues at coordinate 70,265 of NZ_BDFE01000004.1, read as the reverse complement.
ACTTTTGGTGTAGTTGAGGAACAGGGTCTTGTCGACGGCCATGAACAGGCGTCGGGGAAGGTGGTTGCGAATATTCCTTTTGATCAAATCGGCATGATTCTCAATGGCGTCGATTTCCCTCGTTAATTCGGTGAATTCACGGCAGGCGCCCACGCCGGAAACGTAGCATTCCAGGGATTCGCTGATGACATAGATGCATTCTGCAATCTTGTCGTAGTGCTCGACCAGCCCTTCCATGGGGGATTTGGGGGACAACAGGCCGAAAAAGGGAAGCTTGGACATATGTTGTACTCCTTGCTGGAAAAAGGTCTCGATTCTCTATCAATAAATGGTCCAACGAAGCATCTGGAATATGATGATCGAAGTGAACGCGGCAATGGGAACGGTCAGCAGCCAGTAGATAACAATTCTGCCCAGCACGCCGAAATCAACAGCAGAAAATCCTCTGGCCAGTCCCACACCGACAACCGCGCCAACCGTTGCATGGGTTGTGGAAACCGGAAGGCCCATGTTGGAGGCGGCCAGTACGGTGCTGGCCGCTCCAAAATCAACAGCAAATCCGCGGGTATTGGTCAAACGGGTGATCTTGTCCCCTACCGTGGACATGACCCGATGCCCGAGTACGGCAATGCCCGTGGCGATGCCGAATCCGCCCAGAACAAGCACGGGCATGGGTATCTGGGCCATGGCCAGAAGCTGGTGTTCACGTGCGATGAGATAGATGGCCGCCACCGGACCGATGGCATTGGCCACGTCGTTGGCCCCCTGTGACAGGGCCACATAACAGGACGTGCCTACCTGGAGTTTGCGGAAGATCCGCTCCACGCCTTCGGCCCCTTCGCTTTCGTCGCGCACGATCCGGTTGACCCAGATCCTGCCCAATGCCCAGACGCCCAGGGTCACGATGGCGGTAATGGTCAGGCCCACGAAAACGGGAAGGGCCATTTTTTTGCCCACCGGCGTCTTGTACAAAAAGGAAAGGACTACCAGGGACACGGTGAAGCCCATCCATATGGGTCCCCATTTCTTGGCCTGGTGGATGAATCGCCGGCTGAAAAAAATGGTTCGTCTGATATGGCTGAAGATGAGAAAGGCGATGGTTGCCGCGGCAAAGGGAGAGATGATCCACGAGAGCACGACTCCACCCATCTTGAGCCAGTTGATCACGTCGGGACCACCGGCCACGAGCCCGAATCCCATGATGGCTCCCACAATGGAGTGGGTGGACGAGACCGGCAATGCCGTCAGGGTGGCGATGAGTACCCATATCCCGGCCGCAAGCAGGGCCGAGAACATCCCGATCATGATCAGTTTGGGATCGGCGATCTGTGCCGGGTTGATGATGCCCTTGCTCACCGTGGCCGTGACATGGGAACCCAGAAAAACAGCTCCGACAAAATTGAGAACGCCCGCGATGAGCACGGCCTGCCTGACCGAGATGGCCTTGGCGCCCACGGCAGAGGCCATGGAATTGGCCACATCATTGGCGCCAAGATTGAAGGCCATGAGAAAGCCTCCACCTAGGGAAAGATAAAAAAATATGTCGTAAATATCCATGTGGAGAGTTCCCTCTGACTGGTGGTATGCGGAAGGAGTGGGAGGTTAGATCTTGTCCGCAAACATGAGCAACCCGATACCCACGAACATGGTCGCTGCCACCTTCTTGACAATGTTTTCCGGAACGTACTCGGTGATGACCTGTGCCAGAAGTACGCCTATCAGGCTGACCAGAATGAGTGCAGCTGATGCGCCCAGCCAGACGGTCCACGGTTTGTGGGTTTTGGCTGCCAGACAAATGCAGGCCAGCTGGGTCTTGTCGCCGATTTCTGCGATAAAGAGGGTCAGGAATGTGGTCAGAAAGAGTTTGAGATCCATTGAGCGGTTGTCGAGGTTTGAAGGGTTGCGTCTTGTTTACGTCGCATTGAACGTCCTCGTAGCGGATTTGATCTGCACTTGCCAGCATTGATTTGACCATTGGACGGGTGGGCACAAACCGGATAGACAGCGTCCCAGGCACGGGTCAGCAAGGCGACCTGAGCGGTATTTGCTGTCTGTTCTCAACTCAACCACGTGATCTCATGGAAGCATCCTTTACCCTTCATTTCGAGGACGCCCAGAGCGCCCGGGAACTTTTTGGCCCCAGGGACAAGAATATCCGCTATCTTCGGGACAAAACCGGCGTGGATATTCAAACACGGTCGACATCCGTGTTCCTCGCGTTCACCGACAGGGATCAGGGCGAACTGGTCCGTTCCACCCTGATCCAGTTGTACGAACTGGCCCGGACGGGGCATCGCATCCATACCCAGGATGTGGATTGCGCAATGCGCATCCTGGCCAGGGAACCTGACACCTCCCTTGGGGAGTTTTTCCGGAAGAATCTGTTTGTGGTTTCTCCCAAAAAGACCATCAGTCCCCGCACCGTGACCCAGCGGGATTATCTCGCTTCCATCAGGACAAACGATCTGACCTTCGGCATTGGCCCGGCCGGAACGGGCAAGACCTATCTGGCCGTTGCCCTGGCCGTGTCCGCGTTTCTGAAGAAGGAGGTCAAACGGGTCATTCTGACCCGCCCGGCCGTGGAAGCGGGCGAAAAACTCGGGTATCTGCCCGGGGATCTGGTGGAAAAGATCACTCCGTATCTGCGCCCCCTGTACGATGCCTTGCACGACATGCTTGAGGTGAGCAAGGTTCAGGAAATGCTCGAGACCGGGCTCATCGAGGTGGCGCCCCTGGCCTTCATGCGTGGGAGAACCCTGAACAACGCATTCATCATCCTTGACGAGGCCCAGAATACCACGCCCGAACAGATGAAGATGTTTCTGACGAGAATGGGCTTTGGGGCCAGGGCCGTTGTCACCGGAGATGTGACCCAGATCGACCTCCCGGGCCGTGCCCCCTCGGGGTTGGTCCAAGCGGCCAGGATCCTGCAGGGCATAGAAGGCATCGGATTCGTCCGTTTCAAGGACGACGATGTCATCCGGCATCCCCTGGTAGGCCGCATCGTTCATGCCTACGACCGGTTTGCCCGCACCGACCCGGAGGAGCCAGAACATGATCCATCTTGAAACCCAAGCACGGTTGAACCCGACCCTTCCTCTTTGCCGTTCGGAATTGTTGCCGCTGCTGACCTCGATTCTCACATGCCTTGGTCTGCAGGACCGGGACTTGGTGCTCCAGTGTGTTGATGATCGCCGCATAGCTGCCCTGAACAAAGCCTTTCTGGGCTGTACCGGTCCCACCAATATCCTCAGTTTTCCCGTTTCTCCCGAAGACAGCGCAACCGTTCTCGGCGAGCTTGCCCTGTCCATTGATACCCTGACCCGGGAAATCCATCTCTATGGTCAGGATCCACGAGAGCATCTTGTTCGTCTTCTTGCCCACGGTATCCTCCATCTGGCCGGCTACGATCACGGGGAAACCATGTATTCCCTCACGGAAATGGTTGTTGCGGACGTTTGCAACCCTGCTGATTGAGTCGAGGTTCTGATCTGTTCGGGACAGGAATGGCCCCTGTGCGGGTTCGGCTGGTTCCGGCTGTTCCCCTGACAAATAGGCCGACCCGATCTGAAAACAGCCCACCGTCTGCCAGAATGCAATGTCGCTGGCGGACGGTGGGCTGATGGTTTTTGGGGGGATCTGGCTGTTACCGGTTTGGGGTCAGGTGCAGGTACTGATTGTACAGACGTGGGCTGACCCTTGAGAAATCATCAAAATCGGTCATGATTTCAAGGCCGGGGATGATGGCACGGACCACGGGAAAGCCCAGTCGGCGGCAGGTGAGATCCGCATAATAGGCCTTGAGACCATGGTGTTCCAGCAGGGTTTCCAGAAGTACCCTGTCGCCTGTGGGTGATCCGGTGGAATATCTTGGCAGGTCCTCGACCCTTCTGACGGGCAGGTCCCTGGGATCACGCCGGGATGCTGGTCCGCCCGGGAAGGGGTAGGGGGTCTCTGTCATGGCTGCCACCAAGGCCTTGTTGCCATCAAGATGGGCGGCCGTGCCCATGATGATCTGCCCGTCCGGTGCGATGACATAGCATCGGTAGCAGGGCACACCCAGGTGGCCGGTGATATCCTGGAACTGGATTTCAATGCCCAGATTGGCGTACCGTTTGAGCAGTCTGTTCAATTCGGGTTCGTCCGAGGTGATCCTGAAACACCTGGAAGGATCGAAGAGCTGGGTTCCCTTGCAGTCCCGTTCGATCACCTCGACAATGGCATTGGTCTTGGCCTGGTCCATATCCGTTCCCGAGGCCAGGCCTGTGGAGCTCAGACCGCTGAACAGATCGGGTTCGTCCAGGTTGGAAAACAAAAAGGCGCATTGGACAGGAATATGAACGGTTTCGTGATCCTGTCCGGCGTGGGAGTGGCCCTCCATCCAGTACAGGGATTCTCCCGCGTAGGGCGCTTCAAGACAGAGCTTGCCCGGATCAAGGGGATGTTTGCCCTGGTCGCGCAGCTCCTTGTAGCTTCCTCGTACAAGGGGATAGCGTCGGGCACACCCGGTGATCACGCCGTCGCTGACGGTTGCGTAGGACGAAAACCGTTCCACGATTTCCATGGCACAGGAAACCCGTGCCCCTTCAAGGTCCAGCCCCCGGCCGTAGCTTGTCTGCGGACCTGACAGCCGGAAATGGTTGGCACCGCTGGCCGTGCTCACGTCCAGGGTCCAGTTGCGCTGGATGGCCCAGGGACTCAAGGATGCCTGGTGTCGCATCTCCTGTCCGGAGATGGCCCCGATGGAATAGAGTTTGTGCATGGCGTCCCTGAAAACCTGCATGCGCGGGGGCGGGGGGATCGGCGTGACCTTGTCCAGGCTCTGTCTGATGGTGGCAATGGAGGGGGCCTGTGGTGGTTCCCTGGACTCCAGGGCCAGGTCTTTGGCTGTGGCCTGGATGTCAAGGGCATCCAGGGGCACGTGGTTGTCAATGTTTGTGCGAAAGGCTTGAACCAGGATCTGGTGCTGCGGGTGGTCCTCCTGCATAAGAACGCGGCTGTAGTTGAGAGGAGAGAGCCGGGCAAGTTCCTGGCGGGTGTCCCTGGGTATCGTCTCCAGAAGATCGCTTAGATCGGTCCTCAGAAGGCTCACGGTGAACATGAGGGACATGACCATCTGGTCATCTGCAAAATCTTTGTGCAGGGCAAGGATCTCTTTCCGGGAAAGGGGCAAAAGTTTCCTGACCGCAAACGCATGGAGAAAGCTGTCTTGGGGGCGCTGGCCCAGCAGGGTCATGAGCTCTTGGGTATCCGGTTCCTTGAGGGGGCGGGGAGCAAACAGGGCCACGCTGGCGTGACTGAGGACGTGACTGAGAATGTAGTGGATTTTGGGCATGATGTTCGCGGCACCTTTTGGCAGATTCGACAACAAGTGTTCGATAAAGGCCATGCATAGCAGAAATCCCGGCTGGACTCAAAATCTGTTTGTGGTACATGTTGGTTGTTTTTTTGCATGAGTCCTGTCGGCCAGCGGTTGTATGCAATGATTTCCGCTTGTTTCGCTGGTACACACATTTTTTTCATTTCAGGAATGGAGATCAGACCATGAAACGTTTTGCTGTTGCACTGGCACTCCTGGTGGTCATGAGCGGTTGCATTGCCTGGGAACCTGTTGTGGGTCCCCAGATTGTTTATGTGGATCCCCTGGTGGAGCGGGCGGAACCACGGGTCATGGTGGCGCCCCTGAATCCTCCGGCGCGACCCCTCGGGTGCATCTGCTATCCCTTTGAGGTCCGACAAGAAATTGACAATTCCCGGCGTATTGGTGCCGAGCTGGGCCGGGTGGTTTGGGATCATCTCGTTGGCCAGCAGGTTTTCGGACTCATGGTGTATGGGCAATCCCCCTGGACCGGAGTTGCTCATGCCTGTGAACAGGCCCGGGCCCAGGGCGTTGATCTTGTGGCCATGGGAGAGATCACCCGGTTCATGCAGGGAGGGGCGACCGGAACAACGTCCCTGGGTTTCACGTTCAGAATGTACGAGGCAGAAACCGGTATGCTCCTCTGGTCCGTGGCCCTGGCCGGACGGGTGGAAGGCCATCCTGACCGGGACTACATGGTGCTGACCAGCAAGACCCGCATGCCCCAGGCCCCGGAATATCTGGTTGTCGAAACCCTGGCCAAGGATCTGGGTCGGTTGCTCAAGGCCTGGACTTCCGATCCAGCCTGGTCCGGTCCTGAGTCCACGGGGATGCTGCATGGTTTGGGAAGGCCCTCTCCGACATCTTCGGGCCATGCGTCAGGTGCTCACGGGTAACCCCCTCAACGTGCTTGCCGGTGCGTTCCCGGGCGAGTCAGGAAACCAGGAGTTCTTTGCTTTACAATATCCCATGCTCTCGTATATGGCCATTTCTTGGCTTTTTGTCGTTGTGCATGTTTCTGTTTTTTCAACATTTCTACGTCTACCCCATTAATTATGAATCATTTTTTAAGTATCAGGGACCTCAAACAGTCCGAGGCTGTGGCATTGGTTCGCCGTGCCCATGAGATGAAAACATCCGGATTCCGGAGCGATCTTTTGGCCGGCAAGACCCTGGCCCTCATTTTTGAAAAGGCCTCCACCCGAACCCGCACCTCCTTTGAAGTGGCCATCCGCCATCTTGGCGGGCAGACCATGTTCATGACGCCGCGCGACAGTCAGCTTGGTCGCAGCGAACCTCTCAAGGATACGGCCCGGGTCCTTTCCCGTTTTGTGGACGGCCTGGTCATCCGGACCTTTGGTCAGGAAAAACTGGAGGAGTTTGTGCAATACGGCTCCATTCCGGTGATCAATGCCCTGACCGACGAATATCATCCCTGCCAGATCATGAGTGATCTGCTGACCATGTACGAGCGGACTCCTGATTTTGCCGACCTGGTGGTTGCCTGGGTGGGAGATGGCAACAACATGGCTCATTCCTGGATCAACGCAGCCGTGTACTTTCCCTTTCAGCTGAACATTGCCGTGCCCAAGGGATACGAGCCCGATCAGGCGATTTTTGAACGGGCCTCGGAAATGGGAGCCAAGATCTGGATCACCCATGATCCCAGGGAAGCCGTTGAGGGAGCCCATTACATCAACACCGATGTCTGGGCGTCCATGGGACAGGAAGAGGAGCAGAAAAAACGGGAAAAGGCCTTTGCCGGTTTTCAGGTCAATGGGGACATGCTTGCCCTGGCAGATGCGTCATGCAAGGTCCTTCACTGTCTGCCTGCCCATCGCGGGGAAGAGATCATCGAAGAGGTTCTCGAAGGTCCGCAGTCCCTTGTCTGGGATCAGGCCGAGAACCGGTTGCACATGCAAAAGGCCATTCTTGAGTGGGTCTATACGTCGTAACGTACGGCGGGGATGATAGCGCGTTGCGTGATCCCCTTAGAGATAGCAGAACGTGACCTCCAGGGGCTTTCGCGATGAAGGGCGGAAGCACGCAATCAGGGCAGGATCAGCGCTGGCTTTCCCGGTCGGAGGTGCCTGCCCGGCAGTGCATCATGTCTGGCAGGCATGGTCGCCATTTTCATGGCCCGCCTTGACTTCTCGTGTTCCAAGCCGGTGTTTATTGAATCAAAAGGAGCTAGACATGAAGCCAACGGATCCGTCCCTGGTGCATATCCTCGTGGTGGATGATGATCCGCAAATCCGCACATTCATGAAGGATTTGCTCGAGTCATTCCATTATAACTGCGTTGCTGCAAGCAATGCCGATGAAGCCGTGGCCGCATGTGATCACAGGGCCTTTGATCTGGTTCTGTGTGACATTGATCTCAAGGGCGACAATGGCATGGAGTTGGCGAGAAGCCTGCGGAGCAGCTATCCGGACACGGCCATTATCATGGTCACGGGTCTTGATGATTCCGGTTTGGCCGAGACTGCCCTTGATTTTGGAGCCTATGGATATCTGGTCAAGCCGGTGCGGGTCAACGAGGTGCTGATCAACGTAAGCAATGCCTTGCGGCGAAGAAGCCTTGAGCAGCAAAGCCTGCGTCATCAGAAAATCTTGCAGGACCAGGTTGCCGAGCGCACGCGCAAGCTCAACAAGACCCTAAGCGATCTCAGGCGGGCCTTTGACGACATCGTTCATGTCATCTCCCTCACCGGGGAGATGAAGGATGCCTATACGGCCGGCCATCAGCAGCGGGTGTCGGAATTGGCCACAGCCATTGGCCGGGAAATGGGTCTGCCCTATGAAAAGGTGGAGACCATCCGTCTTGCCGGAATGATCCATGATCTTGGCAAGATCGCCATTCCTTCGGATATCCTGGCCAAGCCAACACGGTTGCGGCCCACTGAATTTGCCCTGATCAAGGATCATCCCCAGCTTGGATATGATATTATTTCAACGGTGGATTTTCTGAAACCGGTTGCCAACATCGTGTTGCAGCATCATGAGCGCCTTGATGGCGGCGGGTATCCCAACGGCCTGAAGGGGGATGAGATTCTCCTTGAGGCCAGGATCATAGCTGTTGCCGATGTGGTGGAGGCCATGTCCTCCCACAGGCCCTATCGGGCGGGGTTGGGCCTTGATATCGCCCTGGGAGAGATCGAGGCCAATGCAGGGCGGTTATATGATCGTGACGCAGCAGCCGCGTGTTTGCGACTTTTTCGGCAAAAGGGGTTTGTTCTGGAAAAGGAATAACCCCTTTTATTTGTACCTTGGTGACCGGTGCCAGTGAAAACGCCGGGTTGAATGCTGTTGTGTGCATTCAACCCGGCGTTTGTGCTGGTCTGCCAGTACGGCAGGTTGACTACTCGGCAAAGGGAATCCGCAGATCCGTCAACCGTTCCGAGAGCAATGCCGCTTTTTTGGGAGTGACATAGGAAAGGATTTCGCCAGCCTTGCGGCCGCGCATGCCCGACAAAATTTTGACGGCAATGTCTTCTTCAAGGGATTCCAGGACCAAAGCGGCCTGCTTGGCTTTCATGTTGGAATAGACATCTATCAAGTGCTTGATTTTCTTGTTTTTCATGACGTCAGCCTCGTCAAGCATCTTGCGAATACTGTCCTGAATCTCCTGGGCCTTGCGCAGTTTGGCGTCCAGGATTTTTTCCAGACGGCGCAATTCTTCTTCCTTGCGGTCGAGGGCCTGTTGTTTTTCACGCAGTTCCGTCCATTTCTGCAGGGCACTGCCAAGATCTTCCTGCTGGGCTGAGCCTGGCTTGGTGGTCTCAGGCTGGCTGCCGGACTTGGAATCCGTGTTGCTGGACGAAGCCGTGCTGCCCGGTTGGGTTGTCTGGGGGGGCTGGGCCGCCTGGGCCTCCACCACCCGGGTCGCCTGGATCCGGGGCAGAAACGATCCGCTGGGGGCGAACCAGTGGTTCATCCCGTAACAACCCAACAGGAAAAGCTTGATCAGGCCTACGGCAATCAACGCTTCAAACAGTCTGGGGACCCGCTTTGTCGAAGCGGAGGGTGGCTGTTTCGTCGAATTCCTTTTGTTCAAGGGCTCGTTCCTTGTTTGCATGTTCTCTGGCCTGGTTTGTTTTGAGTTTTTCAAGAAGCTTGCGGTCTCTGGCGCAGGCGATGAGGTGCGATCGTTTTTTTTCCACGTCCCGGGCATATTCCCCCAGAAGTGTCTCTGCCTGTGCACGGTCTTGCTCAATGCGTTTCTTGTAGTTGCCCCACAGCCACAATTCGGCCTGGGTCATGCTTTGCTGCTGCATGAACTGGGCATCACAGGTCTGCTGTTGGGCCATAAGCTGCCTGACCAGTCGGCCCTGATGTTCATAGCGAGTCTTGGCTTGGGAAAAGGCCAGCTGGGCCTGCTCTTCCTGCTGGAGACGATACTGCAGGATGGATGCGAGTTTGAAGACAAAAGACCGACTCATGGGCAGCTCCAAGCTGGTTTCATGCCAAAAAATCTGTGAGGCCCGTTGTTGGACAATGAATGTGCCTCATTACATGAAGAGAGGTTCTCCGAAAAGGCCGCCTTTTGTCAAACAGACCGTACACAATCAGATGAGCACTGACTTTCCGGAGCATTTTCGGGTCATGGTCGGGAGGTGCTCTTCATGAATGGTGCAGGGGATCATCCTGGCATGTCTTGCAAAAAAATCCTTTTGGGACCAAGTTGCACCGAGTGGCGATACGGCTGCCTGAAGGGAAAAGAACCCCCATGTCCTGAAAACAGTATGCAGGTGATGAGGTCATCATGTTGAAATTCATTCATGCCGCAGACATCCATCTGGACAGCCCTCTTCGAGGTCTGTCCAGATATGAGTCGGCTCCTGTTGCCTCCATTCGCAATGCCTGTCGAAGGGCATTGGAAAATCTGGTTGATCTGGCCATTGAGGAACAGGTTGCTTTCGTGCTTCTGGCCGGGGATCTGTATGATGGGGATTGGAAGGACTACAGCACGGGCATTTTTTTCAGCCGTCAGATGGGGCGTCTTGACCGGAAGGGTATCCGGGTCATTGGTGTGGCCGGCAATCATGATGCGGCCAATACCATGACCAGGGCCCTGGCCGCTCCGGCCAACATGACCCTGCTTGCTTCCCGCAAACCCCAAACGGTTGTGTTGGATGAGTGCAATGTGGCCATCCACGGCCAGAGTTTCAAGGACCGGCATGTTCAGGACAATCTGGTGCGCGACTATCCCGCTGCCCGGCCCGGCATGTTCAACATCGGCCTTGTGCATACCAGCCTGGATGGGCGTGAAGGGCATGGCGTGTATGCGCCCTGTTCCCTGGATGACCTGCGGGCCAGGGGGTACCAATACTGGGCACTGGGACACGTGCACAAGCGGGAAATAGTGAGCAATGATCCCTGGGTGGTGTTTTCCGGATGCATTCAGGGACGGCATATACGGGAAACCGGCGACAAGGGGTGCATGCTGGTCACGGTGGAAGATACAACCGTTATCGGGGTTGAACCTGTTGCCCTGGACGTCTTTCGCTGGGCGGTATGCCCTGTTGATTTAAACGAGGCCCATGATGCAAACGAGATAAGCCAGCGCATTCGTACGGCCCTTCAGGAAGAACAGCGCCATGCCCAAGGACGACCCCTGGCCGTGCGGGTTTGCTTGCAGGGCGCTACCCGGATGGCCGAGGAACTGGCCGCGCGATCCCATACGTGGCTGCAGCGGATCCGGATGCTCGGGGCGGAGATCGGAGACGGCGATATCTGGGTGGAGCGGATGCAACTGGCAACTTCTGAGCAACCCGATCGGGAGACCCGCCGGGACGAAGATTCCGGTTTCGCGCATATGCTCAATGAAATCGAAGCCACGCCCTGTGATTTTGAAGCCATTCCCGGGGTGGCTGCTGTTGTAGACGAATTGGTGCAGAAACTTCCCGTGGAGGCTGTTGACCCTGATTCGGGATGTGATGTTCATGATCCCGAAACCGTGCACCGGCTGGTGGATGAGGCCAAGCAGCTCCTTGTGGGACGATTGATGAACATGGGAGGAAAAGGATGAGGATCGATCGGCTGGACCTGATCGCCTTTGGCAGATTCTCGGATACCTCCCTGGATCTCTCCGGGGGCGAGCAGGGACTCCATCTTATCTACGGGGACAACGAGGCGGGAAAAAGCACCTCTCTTCGGGCCCTGGTTGCCTGGTTGTTTGGTATCCCTGCCCGCACCAGGGATAATTTTAACCATTCCAACGCCCAATTGCGTATCGGGGGCCGGCTTCGGTTGACCAATGGCCGGATTCTGGAATTCGTGCGCAGGAAGGGCAACAAGGGAACCATGCTCGATCCCGCAAGTGGTGAGGCCCTGGATGAGGGCCTTCTTGCCTCTTTTTTGCCCCAGGGCATTGATGAGACCCTGTTCAAGAACCTGTATGGCATTGATCATGATCGGCTCGTTGCCGGAGGTCGGGAACTTTTGGATCAGTCGGGGGATGTGGGCCAGGCGCTTTTCAGTGCTGCTGCAGGCACGGCAGGACTCAAAAAGGTGGTTGCCGACCTGCGGGCCGAAGCTGAAGACCTGTTCAAGCCCAGGGCTTCGACCAAGGTGATCAACCAGGCCCTGATCCGCTACAAGGAGGCTCGAAAGCAGCTCAGGGAGGCCACGTTTCCTGTGGCCGAGTGGAAACGGCTGCATGCGCAATGGGATGAAACCCTTGGGCAGATCCGGGAGGTTGAAGAGGTTATCCGCGGTTTGAGCGAGGAAAAGAGCCGACTGGAACGTCTTCTCCGGGTCAAGGGGGCCCTGGCCGAACGTCGAACCGTTATGCAACGTCTTCAAGAGCTCAGGGATGTTCCCCTGTTGCCGGAACATTTTGAAGAAGACTGCGCCCTGGCCAGAAAAGATCTGAGCACCGGAGAAAAGGATCGCAACAAGGCCCTGGCCAAACTGGATCAGCTTGAACAGGAGGTCAGGTCGTTTCATGTCCGGCAGGATCTGCTGGATCATGAAGCCGAGATTGTCCGCCTGTTCAAGGCCATGGGTGCCGTGGAAAAAATTCATGAAGACCGACCTGGTCTGGCCGCCCAGCAACGGCTTTTGCGCAATGAGGCCAGAGCGCATCTCAAGAGCGTTCGTCCAGATATGTCCCTGGATGCTGCTGATCAGGAGTTGCGCCCCCTTGTGGGGAACAAGAAATGGGTGGCGACCCTGGCCAGCAAGCACGAGGCGCTGGTCCAGAAAGAGGAGAGCGCCAGGAATCTTGTGCAGGAAATTGTTGATGAACGGGACGCCCTTTCCAGGGAACTGGCAGATATTCCAACGGTCCACCTGGATGTGCGGGAAGTAAAGGCTGTTATTGCCGCTGCCAGCAAGGCCGGGGATCTTGAACCGCGTCTGGACGATACGGAGCAGCGGGTACACGAAGCACAGCAGGCATTGGAAACCCTTTTTGCCTCGCTGGGTCGGTTTGCCGGAACCATGGACGAATTGGCAGCTGTTCCTCTGCCTGTCAGTGAAACCCTTGATATGTATGAAAAGAGGTTTGAAGACCTGCACGAGACCCGCAAAGACGTGCAGACCCGGCTTGGGGATGCCCAAAAAGAACTCAGGGGTGTGGAACAGGAACTGGGGGCCCTGCTGCTGCAGGACCATGTTCCGACCATGGAGGATCTGAATACAGCACGGGCTGTCAGGGACCAGGGCTGGGATCTGGTCAAGGGCCTGTACATTGAACGCCGCCAGGATATGGCCCAGGCCGTCAGCGCATTCGCGTCCTCGGGTGATCTTCCCCAAACCTATGAAACGTATGTTTTGCAGGCGGACACGGTTGCCGATGCCCTGCGTGCCGGTTCGGATCTGGTTGCCAAGCGGGCGAATCTGGAAATGAGAAAAAAGGAGCTGACGACTCGCATTGACGATCTGAGCGGAGAAAAGAATCTCCTTCAGGAGGCCGAGACACAACTGGCAGCTGCCTGGCAAGGGCTCTGGCACCCCCTTGGCATTGAGGCGGGCACGCCCCGCGAGATGAAGCAATGGCTCCTTAGAGTGGAAAAAATGATCGCCGACATGAAATCGGCACGTGTCGTGTCCCTGGAGGCCCAACGGCTCAAGGAGGAACTGAAGCGGCACAAGGAAGCGGTCTCCCGGCAGATGCTCCTGCTTGATCCGAGTTGTTCCCCCCGGGATATGGGGCTGGCCGCCATGATCGCCTGGTGTGAACAGCGGATTCAGGGTGTGGAAACGGATATGGCCCGGAGAAAGCAAGTGGAAGCGTCCCTGGACAAGATAGATCGCCGCATGTCCCGGGCCCGGGAAGCTCTGAAGGCTGTGGAGGCGGAGCAGGCCCGGTGGCAGGAAGAATGGACCCAGGCTGTTCAGGGGTTGGGCGTGACCCCTGATGTCCATCCTCAGGTCGCCCTGAACACCCTTGATCGGCTGGAATCTTTTTTCAAGGCGTTTGACGAATCTAAGACCCTTGGCAGGCGGCTCTTTGGCATGGACCAGGTGGAACAGGAATTCGAAGACAGTGTGCGCGCTCTGGCCCAACGTGCCGGATGGGATATAAGCGGTCAGAAGGCAACAACCTTTGTTGCCCAGCTCAGCAAGGACGTGGCCCAGGCGCGTGATGCCCGGGGTGCTCTCAAAAAAATCACCAACCAGCAGCAGGAGCTCCGCCAAGAGCTTCAAGATGCCGAGATCAGCATACGCGCTGCCCAAAAGAAATTGGCAGAGCTCCGAGAGCGTGCCAACGTCAGCCGGGATGAGGACCTGGAACAGGTTGGCGAGATCTCCCGCAAGCGGAACCTTGTTGCACGCCTCGAGCATCTGGAACAGGAATTGGCCCGCAACGGGGATGGGCTGAGCATTGAGGCTTTGGAAGCCGAGTATGCACAGGCCCGGGTGGATGCCTTGGACGCGGAGTTGGATAAAATATGTCTGACCCTTGAGGAGTATCAGCAAAAGCGGGATGAGCTGCGTGATGCGCGCCAGGCCCTGCATACAAAAATGCATGCCAATGACGGCAGCTCCTTTGCGGCCGGGGCCATGCAGGATGCCCAGGAACAATTGGCCGTGATCACTTCCGGAGTCGAGGAATACCTGCGGCTTCGGATTGCCGAGCGTATGCTTGAGCAGCAGATCGAGGCCTATCGCAAGGAAAATCAAGGACCCCTTTTGGGACGGGCTGGTGAACTTTTTGCCCGCTTGACCCTGGGATCCTACGCAGGCCTTCGTGATGAACTGGACAGTTCGGGCGCGCCGGTGCTTTTGGGCATCCGTCCCAACGACGACGAGGTGCCGATCGACGGGATGAGCGAGGGAACCAGGGATCAGCTTTACCTGGCCCTGCGTCTGGCCACGTTGGAGAAACATTTCGGCAAGGGCGAACCCATGCCCTTTGTGGTGGACGACATTCTTGTGGGGTTTGACGACAGTCGCACACAGGTCGGCCTTGAAGTTCTTGCGGATCTGGCAGCTCAAACCCAGGTTCTGCTGTTTACCCACCACAGTCGGGTGCTGGAATTGTCCCGGAAGATCGACGTGCCTGCCGGGCTGTTTGTGCACCGTTTGTAAGGACGGGCTGCACCAGGGAGATGATATGCAGCATTTTTTTCAACAGATTGAGGAACGCTTGGCCAAGGGCGAGCCGGTTGGTCTTGCGATCATTGTGCACCAGAAAGGCTCGACCCCCAGGGATGCCGGGACCATGATGGCCGTGTTTGCCGACGGGGCGATTGCGGGAACCATTGGCGGCGGATTTGCCGAGGCCGAGGTCATGGAAGCTGCCCGGGAGCTTATGAAACAGGGAACATTGCGACGTGTGAGTCGGCATTTTGCCATGACCGATCCCCGGTCGGCCAGCAGCATGGGCATGGTGTGCGGGGGCCAGGTGGAGATTCTCGTGAACCTGCTCAAACCAGGGGATCGCGCTCTTTTTTCCCGGGTTGTGGAACATATTGATCATGAAAAATCCTGTTTTCTGGCTTTTCCCCTTGGGGAGGAGGAATACCATCAAGATCAGGTGGTTCTTGTGGATGCCGAGCACGGGTTGGTGGACATGGACAGGACAATGCTTCAGAGCCGGGCCGGGACGTTTCCCCGTCCCATGACCTTTTCCGAACATGGCAGAACATGGTTTGTCTGTCCGGTCATGGGCCCTCCCAAGGTGTATTTTTTCGGGGCCGGGCATGTGAGTCGGGCCACAGTGGAAATTGCCGCCCTGGCCGGTTTCGCGCCCATTGTGGTGGATGATCGCACTTCTTTGGCTACGGCCGAGTTCTTCCCGCGGGCCACATCCATCCATTGTCCTTCGTCCTTTTACGACTGCGTGTCGTCCTTTTCCCTGACCCGCAGGGATCTGGTGGTCATTGCCTCGCGGGTTCCCCAGCTGGACAAGGTGTTGCTGGAACAGGTCCTGGCCACCTCGGCCGGGTTCGTGGGAATGCTTGGCAGTGTCAGAAAGCGGGAGGCCATTTTTGCCGATCTTCTGGACAAGGGTCTGACTCAAAAGGATTTGGACCGGGTGCACTGCCCCCTGGGCGTGTCCATTGGAGCCAGGACACCCCAGGAAATAGGGGTGAGTATCGTGGCCCAACTCATTCAGGCACGACGGGCCGGATTATGAAGGATCTGGGTGCAATTATTCTGGCCGCCGGAGAATCTTCCCGCATGGGCCGATGCAAGGCCCTGCTTCCCCTGGGGGGGCGAACCGTGCTGGAACATGAGGTCGCCTTGTTCCGGGAGGTCGGGATCGAACGCATCTGCGTGGTCACGGGATTTCACGGAGAATGCATCCGCCCTTTGCTGGATGGCCTCGGAGTGGTCGAGGCCTGCAATCCTCATCCTGAAGAGGGCATGTTTGCCTCTGTCTGCACGGGGATCAGGGCCCTGGCCAAAGAATGCGCGGGCATGTTTCTTCTGCCCGTGGATATCCCCCTTGTCCGGTCGTGTACCTTGCGGCTTGCAGCGCAGACATGGCGGGAGAATGATACGTCTGTTGTCATACCCTATTGCGGAAAACAAAGCGGGCACCCCCCTCTTGTTCCTTCCTCATGGGCAGCGGACATCCTTGGCTGGACAGGAGACAAAGGCCTGCACGGATTGTTTCGATCGGTTGCCCATGGGATCATTCCGGTCCAGGTGCCGGATGAGCACATGCTCATGGATATGAATACTCCCGATGCCTATGAGCGTATCCTTGCGGCATGGCAGAGGTTTGGTGTTCCCTCCCGCAAGGAATGTCTGGTTGTGATGGAGGATGTGCACCCCATTCCCGAGCATATCAGGGCCCATTCCATTATGGTGGCAGCATTGGCCCGGGCCATGGGCGAGCATTTGAACCAACATGGCGGAGCCTTTGATCCGGACCTTTTGGAGGCGGCTGGCCTGCTCCACGATATCGCGCGCCTTGAACGGCATCATGGACCACGGGGAGCCGAGATCCTTGATGCCATGGGGTTAAGCCAAGTGGCACGTGTGATAGCTCCTCACTCGGATATGCATGTCCCGGATGGCGCACCCATCACCCATCAGGAGATCATTTTTTTGGCCGACAAGTATTTCAAGGGAGACCGGCCCGTATCGCTTGCCGTCAGATACGGTGCCAAAATGGAGCAGTACGGGATCAATGCCAAAGCCCGAGCCCATGTCAAAGAGCGCTTGGATCATGCTCTGCATGCCGAAGCCCGTTTTCAGGAGCGTACAGGAATCGTGCTGGAGGCATTGGCCAACCAGGTGAGTGGAAACAGCCTGTGTCCGGAGTGATGAGCATGGTCTTGCAGAATACAACATGGATCAATGGCTTGTGCATATCTGCCTTGTGCGGGTTTGAGCGCAGGGGTGTGTCCGGTTTTGCACCTTCTTCCCATGCGAGTCTCCGGTTGATCAGCATGTGCTCCTGGAGGACGGCCTGATGAACATTTATCTGTTACGCCATGGAGATTGCACAACCGACGGAGTGAAGCGCTATGTGGGGCAGATCGACTATCCCCTGAGCGAGCTGGGTATCCAGCAGGCCCGGGCCTGGCGGGGATTTTTTGCGGCTCATGTCCCAGACCGTGTTGTCTGCAGCGATCTGACACGTACCATACAGACCGCGGAAAATGCTGTTGGTTCTGTTGGTGTGCGCATTGAACGTGAGCCGGGCTTTCGGGAAATATCCCTGGGAGCATGGGAGGGCGTGAGCAGGCAGGAGGTCAGGACAAGGTTTCCCGGGGCCTATGCCCAGCGCGGCAAGGACCTTGCGGGATTCAGGCCCCCGGAAGGGGAGAGTTTTCTTGATCTGCAAAAAAGGGTGGTTGCAGCATTCAAGGCCCTGTGCAGCAACCTTGACCCGGACGCAGTTGTTCTCGTGGTCACCCATGCCGGGGTGATCAGGGTTTTGCTCTGTCATATCCTGGGCATTCGATTGGGGCAGATGTTTTCCCTTGGAGTTGATTATGCTAGGATGACCCATCTGGAGGCGGGCAGGAAGGGATGGGTGGTCAGGTGGATGAATGTCCCGGCCCCTTCCGTCTGAATTCGTGATGTCATCAGACCGATTGGAAAGAGTTTACAAGCCGCGACCCGCATGCATTATTGCATGCGGGTCGTATTTTTTGAATCGCTGTGGTTTCCGGGAAAAAACGGGGTCAGCAGGCCAGGGGAACCACCGTGGGATAGCCGTTGATGGAATGGATCTCCACGGGCAAACCGTACACGCTTTCGATCATTTCCGGGGAAATCTGGTCCACCCGGCCTATGTCGTAGATTCTGCCGTCTTTCAGAAAAAGGTAGGTGCTGGCGAATCTGAGGGCGGTGTTCAAATCATGCATGGTCATGACGCCGGCCATGCCGTGTTCCACAACAATGTGGTGGATCATGGACAGGATTTCCATCTGGTTCTTGAGATCCAGGGAACTGGTGGGCTCGTCCAGCAAAAGGATGTCCGGTTCCTGGACCAGGGCCCGGGCAATGGCCACCTTCTGGAGTTCGCCCCCGCTCATCTGGTCGATGGGGCGCAGAGCCATGTGTTCCATGTTCAGGCGTTTGAGGGCCGCATCCACCATGTTCAGGTCCTTTTGTCCCACACGCCAGTGGATGTAGGGTTTGCGCCCCATGAGTACGGCGTCGAATACGGTCATGCAAGAGCTTTCACATTGCTGGGCAACGTAGCCGATGGTTTTGGCAATGTCGTGACTTCTTAGTTGCAGCACGTCGGTTCCCTTGACCAGGACCGATCCTTTGGACGGGGAGAGGATGGCGTCGATGCACTTGAGCAGGGTGGTCTTGCCCACGCCGTTGGGACCGAGAATGGCCAGAAGCTCTCCCGGGTTCAGGGTAAAGGAGATGTCATCAAGAACCGGATGGGAGTTATAGGTGAAGGAAACGCCGCATACGTCCAGGATCATTATTTGTACCCTCGAAGAATGAGATACATGAACAGGGGTGCTCCCATGAACGCGGTGAGCACTGAAACGGGAAGGACATGCGGGGCCAGCATGAGGCGGGCCGCCGTGTCCGAGACAAGGAGTAAGAGCGCCCCCAGAAACAGGGTGGCCGGAAGCAGGAAGCGGTGATCCCCGCCCAGGATGCGGCGAGCCATGTGGGGAACAACCAGGCCCACAAAGCCGATGATTCCCAGATAGGCAATGATCACCGAGGTGACCAGGGATGCCATGAGCATGCCCGTGACCCGGAGTCTGTCCACCCGGACGCCCAGCCCCCGTGCGGTTTCATCACCAGCGTCAATGGCGTTGTAGTTCCATCCGTTGGCCAAAAAATACACGGAAGCCACTCCGGTCACACCCGCAAGCAGAGCGATTTCGTTCCAGGATGCCCTGGCCGTGTCTCCAAAGGTCCAGAAGACCATGGCTGCAAGCTGCACGTCATCGGCAAAGAACTGCAGAAACATGGTTCCGGCAGTGAACAACGCTCCCAGGGCAACCCCTGTAAGGATCATGGTTTCCGGGGTTGCTCCCCTGAGTCTGGAAACAGCAATGATCATGGCCGTGGCCGCCAGGCTGCACACAAAGGCGGCCGTGGTGGTCAGATAGGGATTGGTGATGTTGATGGACCCCACTTGGGAACTGCCCATGACGCCTGATCCCAAGAGCATGACGGAAAAGGCGGCTCCAAAGGCCGCTGCATGGGAGATGCCCAGAGTGAACGGGGAGCCCAGAGGGTTGCGCAAAATGGATTGCATGACCGCGCCGGATATGGCCAGTCCTCCTCCGGCGATGATGGCTGACAGGGCCTGGGGCAGACGTATCTCCCAGACAATGATCTGGATTCGTCGGGAAACATCCAGGGACAAAAGGCTTTTGGCTACATCACCCATGGGCACATGGGCCGCTCCCAGGGAAATGGCCGTGAGCAGGGCACCTGCCAAAAGCAGACCGGTTGCCGAGATGAGAAGAACCTTGCGCCCGATATACCGGGAGTATTCTGCAGGAATATGGCCGTCTTCAAGATGCATGGACAGTTGGGGGTTGCAGGTTGGCAGGGGGCAGATGGGACAACATCCTTGCGCTGGTTCCTGGTGTGTGCACGGGGAAAATACCTGGTCTTTTCATGGTCCGGGGATAGGGGATCTTAGCGTATTTGGGTGAAAACCAGGTTGTCAAAGGCCTGGTTCATGGTGTCAAATACCGGACTGCCCACCAGAAAGGTATAGATGGCGTCGGCCTTGACCTTGGGGTCGATGTCCCTGAACCCATCGGGGAACAGGGTTTTGCCGATGAACCAGGCATTGGCCAGGATGGAGCCGTAATTCTGGGAATACAGGTTATACGGGAGTACCCCATAAACCTTGCCCTGGAGGACTGCGGTCAGGGCCCGGTAGGCGGGATCGGTTCTGAGTTCATACAGTCCTCCCCCCTGTTTGCCAAAGAGCAGGGTACTTAGATCCAGAAAAAGCACATCCGGATCCCATTCAAGAATTTTCTCCTTGGCCACGTCCGAATGCCGCAATCCCTTGCCAGTCAGTCCCCGGGTATAGGCCACGTTTCTGAGGCCGACAAAACGAAAGGGGGGATAATCGGGTTCTGTTGACTGGAACCCGTGGGGCCCTCTTGAGGCCACGCCGCCGATGTACACCTTCAATGGGTGTTCGCCACGGGCGTCCCTGCTGCGCAACCCGATTTCCCGGATATTTTTTTCGAAAAAATCAATGACCTCCTGGGCCCGGTCTTTTTTGCCAATGACCTCTCCCATGATGCGCAGGGAATGGTACAGATTCTGGCGATAGTCTCCCAGATCGCCCACTTCAAGTACGACCACCGGGATGCCTGTTTTTCGGGCCAGTTCATCCGGATCGGTGCCCCTGGAGGCAAAGGTCTTGAAAATGACATCGGGCTGGGGAGAAAGGTTCAGGATATGCTCGGGATTGTCGTGTCCCCTGAATTCGCCAAAAGTGGGGAGCAGTTTGAAGTGGGGATGGGCCAGAGCATAGGGCCTGGCCTCGAATTGGCTTCGGCGGGTTTCCATGTCATCCACTCCCGTGACCATGGATTGGGCCTGAAGATAGGTCAAAAGGCGCAGACACCCGGAACCCGAGCAGATGACATGCCTGACATCTGCAGGAATGGTGCGCGTGGCTCCGGTCACATCGACTATGGATCTTGTGGGTGCGGCAAGAACCGTGAAGGGAACCAGGACAGAGAGATACAGAGCAAGAAGCAGGAAAGGGGCGCGACCCATGTGATCTCCTCGGATATGGCCTGACGCAGCAATGCAGTTGCAATGATGTCACGCAATGAAAATTCGTAATACGCATGCTGCCTATACAAAAGAATGTGGTGCGTCAAGGGGAGAGGAAAAGATGAAAGGTGTGGGTTTGGGCAGGATTATTCCGTATCGTTGACCTTCCGGCGCAGGGTTTTGATTTGGCCGCGTTTGATCTTGCTGGCAACGCGTCGTTTGCGGGCAGCCTTGCTGGGTTGGGTGGGCCTGCGTTTTTTGGGAACCACGGTCACGGAGCGGATGAGTTGGCAAAGCCGTTTGAGGGCCTCCTCCCGGTTCTTTTCCTGGGTCCGATGGTTCTGGGCCTTGATGAGGATGACCCCGTCCCGGGTGATTCTGTTGTCCCGCAAGGCCATGAGGCGCTCTTTGTACACCTGGGGCAGGGATGATGCCTGGATATCAAAACGCAGGTGCACGGCCGAGGAAACCTTGTTGACGTTCTGTCCTCCGGCCCCTTGGGCACGGATGGGAATGAGCTCGATCTCGTTGTCCGGGAGAATGACGGTATTGGATATGCGAAGCATGATGGGATAGGCCGGGATAAAATGAGGCAGGCACCGGAACCGGGTGCTGCGTTTGTGCCCTTGAGGGCATCTTCCAATGATGCGGTGTATCTGCCTTTCATGCCCTTATCCCAGCACCGTGTCCAGCGTGTTGCCGAGTTCCTCCAGGGTGTAGGGCTTGATGGCCACTCCCTTGAATCCATAGTCCTGGAACCTGGCAATGATCGGATCATCGGCATATCCGCTGGAGACAATGCCCCTGACGTTGGAATCAATCCGCAAGAGCTGCTGGATCGTCTTGGCACCACCCATGCCTCCGGGAATGGTCAGGTCAAGGATGACTGCATCAAAGGGTGAACCCGCTTCCATGGCGTCCTTGTAGGCGGTCACGGCCTGGTCGCCGTCAACGGTGCTTTCGACTTCGTAATCCAGGGCCTCAAGCAGCGCGGTGAGAACATCCCGGATCATGGGCTCGTCGTCCATGATCAGTATGCGTCGTGGGGTTGGGGAATGCGTGGGGCGTGGTGCCTCCGTGACAGCCCGGGTGGATGGGGCATGAACCTGGTCTTGGGGCGCGTCCAGGGCCGGAAGATAGATGGTGAACCGCGCGCCCTGTCCCTTCCGGGATTCGGCCGTGATGATGCCGTCGTGTTTGGAGATAATGGAATAGACCGTGGCCAGGCCCAGGCCCGATCTGGTCTGATGGGTGGTGAAATAGGGATCAAACACCTTGCCCACATGTTCGGGAGCGATACCTGGACCCGTATCCTCGAACACCAGGGTGACATAGGGGCCGGACTGCAGTCCTGCTACTTCATGCTCTGCGACCTGTTGGTTGGCTATGGTCACGTACAGGGTACCTTCATCCCCCATGGCCTGCCTGGCATTGTCGGTCAGGTTGGTAAAGACCTGTTCCAGCTGCCCCCTGTCTCCCTCTATGTCCCTGAGATTGTCCGGGATGTCGAAAACGGCTTTCACACCGCTTCCGGAAAGGTCGAAGCCAACGATTTCCCGGACCAGGGAGGCCACTGCAAGACGCTCCTTGACCGGGCTGCCCCCCTTGGAAAAGGTGAGCAGCTTGTTGGTGATCTTGGTTGCCCGGTCAATGGATTGTCCGGCGTGGTCCAAGAAGGTGCGCGCGGGATGGTCGGGTGCGAAATGGCTCGATGCCAGTTCAATGTTTCCGTAAATGGCCATGAGAATGTTGTTGAAATCATGGGCCAGCCCGCCAGCCAGTTTGCCCAGGCTTTCGAGCTTATCCATTTTTTGCAGTTCCCTGCGCATGCGGTATTCTTGGGTGACATCCCGAAAGACCAGAACCGCTCCGGTGATCTGTCCGTCAAGATTGCGGATGGGAGCGGCAGAATCTGCAATATGACGTTCCCTGCCATCTTTGGCAATGAGCAGGGTATGATTGGCCAGTCCGACAATGGTGCCCTGGCTCATGGCCCTGGCTGCCGGGTTTTCGCATTCCTTGCGGTCCATGGCGCTGATAATGGGAAAAACCTTCCGAAGGGGAAGACCCCTGGCCTCGTCCTGCGTCCATCCCGTCAGGGCCTCGGCCACCGGGTTCATGGTCATCACCCGGGTCTGATGGTCCGTGGTCACAACGGCGTCGCCAATGGATTGCAGGGTTGTCTTGAGGTGTTCCTGGCTCTGACGCAGGGCGTCCACAGCCTGTTTCCTGTCGGTGATGTCCAGGGCCGTGAACGTGACCCCCTTGGCATGGTCGTCCATATCCAGGGGCGTCGAGCTCAAAAGGACGTGGAGGATGGAGCCGTCTTTATGCAGAAAACGGGTCTCGACGGTTCCTGTGCCTGTTTTTCGGATCAAGGCGTATTTTTCCTGGCCAACACGATGGAATTCTTCCCGGGAAGGATAGATCATGGAGGAAGGTTTCCCCAGGAGTTCCTCTTCCGTGTATCCGAGCATTTCACAAAAACGTTGATTGACACGGGTGAAAATCCTGTTTTGGACCAGCCCGATACCCACGGGAGACGATCGGAAAATGCTCTGGATCTCGGCCTTGCTGTCCATGAGACGTGATTCCGTCTGCTTGCGTTGCCTGAGGTCGATATCAATGCAGTACAGCTCGGAGTCCTGTCCCGTGCGAACGACCATGGTGTGGCTTGTCAGGACGGTGATGGTCTCGCCGTGGTTGTTTGTGAATGTCCGTTCCTGAGGTGGAGGCATGTGATGGTTCTGGGTTCCCGCGGCCATGATGTCTGAGATCTGTTCGTGCATGGATGCGGGGATGACTGTGTGGAATTTGCGGCCAATGGCCTCGTCCCGCGTATATCCGTAGATCATTTCACTGGCCTTGTTCCAGTAACGGATGGTTCCATCGGCTCCATATCCCTGAACCGCTACCTCGGGTACGCTGTCGAGGAGCTGGCTGAATCGTTGCTCGCTCTCGCGCAGAGCTATTTCGGCCAGGCGCCGTTCGGCCTCTTCTTCCAGGCTGTGCAGGGCAAAGGCAATGTCCGCTGCAATCTCCTTGAAAAGATATTGTTCCTGCACGTCCAGCGCGCGGTCCAGGGGAAGGGACGCCACCAGCGCTCCATAGGTCGTGCCCCTGTACGTTATGGGATGGGCAAGGCAGCCCAGAGGTGTGTCTATGGGCGTCTGGTTGTTCCGGAAGGGGCAATCGGTGCATGTGTCCACATGGTGTTGCGCCACAAGAAGATTCTGGGAGGTTATGGCGTTGCGACCATGAGTACACAGTACGGGTGGGCGCTGGTGCATTGGGGCCCCTGCAAGGCCGTAATCCATGTATTCACCCTGGGCATCCAGTCGAAAGATGCATACCGAGAGGTAGCCTTCCACCTGGACAAGCTGGTCGCAAATGGCATTGATCAGATCGTGGGGATCCTTGACCCGGTCAATAATCCTGTTGACTTTGTGCAGGCCGTCCAGAACATGGTTGAGATGCATGACGCGTTTTTGGAGCCGTTCCCGGTTGCGGAGCATTGGGGTCACGGCAATGGCGCCGCACAGGGCGAAAAAGATGAATGCGATGCGTATGAAGAGATGGGGACCCGGATCGAACAGGGCCACCTGCCAGAATGTGGCATGATCCGTATTCCCGAACTTGAGATGGAGCATGGAGTCCACGGCCCAGACTGTCAATCCGATGAAGATGGAGCTGGCATATAGGGTGGATATGTCGTTCTGGACTGTCTTGTCCGTAAGTCCCAGAGCCTGGCGTACCCTGGTGAGATGGAGCACGGTATGGGCGAGGAGAAGAAGCATGTACCCGGCGATCGTGTGATCAAAGGCCGCTCCGAGCATTGTGCCAGGAGACACTTCGTTGGACGCGAGGGTTGGTGCCCACGGCGGGGGATTGAGGGAGACCAGCCAGGTGAACAGGGTGAGAAAGCCCGCTTCGCTGATTATGCGGAAGGGAATTTCAATGATGAAAACGGATTGATACCATGGATAGTGGCCGTTGCCCCTGCTTCTCATGGTAGTCCACCAGCCATGCCAACCGATCCAGAGGAAAAAGATTGGCACCGTATATAACAGGCCCCAGCCGTCTGCATGCCAGATCCACCACATGGACTGGCACCCGCCGGCCAGGGCACTGAGCAGGCCGTACCGCCATCCCCAGGCCAGGGCAATGACCAGGGGGAAGAAAAGGCCCATGAAAATACTTATGGAGAACGTTGTCGTCTGGGGAAGTTGGAAGTCGAGAAAACTGACGGCAAATCCGGTCAGTCCGAAGGCAACAGCAAGAACCATGCGCAAGAAGACAAGGCGAGAAGCTTGCGAGAGCGGGGGTAATGAGGGCATGGGTGCTCCGAAAGGGCAAGGGTGGTCGTTTTATGAATCTGACAACCGTACCTCGGACGGTTGTGATCATTCGTGTTTACACGGTGCTGCAGGCAGACAGCGCCGATGCACATTCTGGTCAATCATGCGGCGATAACCTTGCTCAAAACAGAATGAAGGGTTTTCAAAGTGTACGGTTTCGATATCACGGCCTTGAACCCGTACTGTTTGGCCTGGGACATGGTCGAATCGGCAACGAATCCGCTGGAAACAATGGCCCGGGCTTCGGGATCCATGTCCAGAAGATGCGAGATGGCTTCCTTGCCACCCATTCCTCCAGGAATGGTCAGATCCATGATTACCGCGTCGTAGGGGGTGCGCGCTTCCATGGCCTGCCTGTACAGGTACAGCGCTTTCTGTCCATCTGATGCTGTGTCTACGTCATATCCCAGGGTTGAGAGCATCTCTTTCATGACTCCGCGAATCAGTTCTTCGTCATCCATGATCAGGATGCGTCCCTGGCCCGTTGGGGTGATGTCCTGGAGTGATGGTGGATGAGCCTGTTCGGCCGCATTTCTTGTGGAGGCGGGCAAATGGATGGTGAAGGCCGTGCCCTTGTCCGGTTCGGTCTCAACCGCAATATGCCCCTTGTGTTTGGAAATGATGGCATACACGGTGGCCAGGCCCAGGCCGCTTCCTGTCTGCTTGGTGCTGAAGTAGGGATCGAAAATCCTTGAAAGGTGTCTGGAAGGAATACCGGTCCCTTCATCTTTGACCGTGATGCGGATGTATTTTCCCGGGGCGAGTGAGGGAATCTCGTCGGCAGCAAGGACACGGTTTTCCAGCCTGAAGTACAGATTGCCTCCGTCAGGCATGGCCTGTTTGGCATTGATGGTCAGGTTGGAGAAGACCTGCTGGATCTGGCCTTTGTCCACAGAGGCGTCCCAGAGATCCGGATCTATGGTGAACATGGGCTTGACCGGGCTTCCCGAAAGGTCGAACCGGGCCACATCCTTGAGCAGGTCTGCCAATCCCGTGGTTTCCTTGATGGGTTCTCCTCCTTTGGAAAATGTCAAAAGCTGCTTGCTCAGGTGGACCGCCCTGTCCAATGAGCGTTCCGCCTTGTGCAGGAAGTCGCGGGATGGATGGGCCGAAGGGAGGCTGTGTTTGGCCAGTTCGATGTTTCCGAAGATGCCCATGAGAATGTTGTTGAAGTCATGGGCAATACCACCTGCCAGGGTGCCCACGCTTTCCAGCTTCTGCATTTTCATGGATTCTTCCAGCCGGAGTTTTTCGGTGTGCCGGAGTTTTTCCTGCATGGCATTGCGTTGGGATATGTCCTGGCAAAAAAACAGATAGCTGTCGTTTTCAAGGGTGACGCCTTCCATGCTGACAGGGATTTTGGTCCCCTTTTTGTGGAGAAAGACATATTCGTCACTCAGCCTGGAGTGGTGCATCAGGGTGTTGAGCCCTTCCCGACACCGCTGTTTGTGGTCGGGATCGAGAATATCCGGAACAGCCATGTGCAGGAATTCGTCCTGGGAGTACCCCAGCAGGCTGCAAGCGGTTGGATTGACATCCACGAACCGGCCTGTTGCGTCGGTAACCAGGATGGCCAGTGGCGATGAAGATACATAGGTACGGTATCTGCGTTCACTTTGAGTCAGTTCCTGAGTCCGTTGTTTCACCTGGGATTCAAGATTTTCGCTGATGAGTTTGAGGGAGTGTTCGCGTTGGTCGACCTCGTTGTGGTAATACTCAATGATGGCCAGCATTTTCCGTACAAAGTAGAAGGAGCCGACTACGGCCACAACCATGATCAGACCGATCAGGGCAAGGCTGATCTGCCATTCTCTGCTGGAAATGGGGGCAAACATCAGGGCAAGAAGGGTCACTCCCGTCATGAAGAAGAAGACCGATCCGGCCAGGGTTTTCCAAAAGGACGCTTGCAGAGGTTTGGGCTCGAAAAGGGCATGTTCCTGGAGGTGCTGCCTTGCCTTGATCTCCTGGAAGATGCAGTGGGTTCTGATGAACTCACCGTTTGTGTCTCTAGCGATACGACCGTCAAAGCTGACCCGGATGATTGAGCCGTCCTTTTTGCGCATTTCGAACTGTACACAGCAGAGCTGGCCGGATTGCTTGAAATGCTGGAATCGCTGGGGAAAAAGCTTTGCCTCTCCTGAGGGCAGAAAATCGCTGAATGGACGATCAAGCACTTCCTTTTCGTGCTCGTAGCCCAGGGTGGTGAGCCAGGCTCTGTTCACCTGGACGAGACAACCGTTGGCGTTGAGGCTCTGGTAGGGTAGCGGTGTCGTCTCGAGCATCTCCCGATAATCTTCATTGGCGTTTTCGGGAGAAGATTGGAGTTTACCGACTTTCAGAATGGATCTGATGCGCAGGACAAAATCTTCCTGATCAAGGGGAAAGGGGATGTATCCATCGGCCCCGGCAGCCAGAAGTTGGGCATGCTCCAGGGGGGAACCCTCGCGAGGGGCGAACATGACCACGGCAATGGGGTCCATATCCGTAGCGGTTCTGATCTTCTGACAGAGCTGGTCCCCATTCATGTCCGGAAGCCTATAGGGGGTCAGGATCATGTCGGCAGCCATCGCGCGCATTTTGGCCATGGCTTCGGTGCCATTTTTTACGACACTGACGGCATATCCCGCGTTTTGCAGGATGGATGTCGTATCTGAAGGGATTTGGTAGTCTATATCGATAAGGATGATATGTGGGGATGTGCCCATGGAGGATTCCTTGTTGCGCCAGGAGTAAACCTATCGGTTTCAGGCGCATGGGAGATGGTCCGCACGAACCATTCGTCATGAAGTGTTCGATATTGCCATTGAAAGGACAAAAAATCAACGGAAAGTCAGAGAGTTGGCGTTGGTGCAGCGATCAACCATTCGTTTTTATTAGCAACGGCTGTTTTTCATGGTCGCAATCTGCCGGAGAAACAACAGCAGGTGTGAGCATATTCCATGTGGCAGACCATTTGGCAAACCATCAAACCTGTCATGGACGTTTGTATGAAACATGTACCCCACCGTCTGGAAGTGTTTTCCGATTTTACCTGACCATGGTGCTATTTCAGTACCGGGTGTATTGAACAACTGCATGATATATATGGCATTGAAATCGTCTGGCGGGCCCTTCCACTGCATGAGGAGATCCCTGAAGAGGGTATGACTCTTCAGGAATTTATGGGTGATCCCCACGCCGATGTCCCCGCCATGCTGGCCTCATTGAGGACCCTCGCCAAGGAAAGGGGGCTGGAGTTCGAGCCTGTTGATATGATCTGCAACACCAGGTGGGCCCATGAACTCAGGGCCTGGGCAGGGGAACGGTACGGCCTGGGCACGCCATTTGGGAAGCGTGTCTTTGCGGCCTATTTTGTGGAAGGCAGAAATCTGGGACGCACCAGAGTGCTTCTGGACCTGGTCCGGGAGCTGGGTCTTCCCCGGAAAGAGGCGCAAGAGGTGCTTGAGGCCCGCACCTTTCAACACCTTGTGGATCAGGATCTGGCCAGGGCCAGTACATTGGGGATCATGGCCGCCCCCACTTTTGTGGCCCACGGCCAACGGCTGGTTGGTGCGCATCCCCTTGAAGTGCTGCGTGATTTTGTCCAGGGCACGGTACGGGGCAAGGGGTGATTGCGGGAAGATGGTTGCATTGGGCCCCGGATCCACAAGCGGCCCGTAAGCGGGCCGCTTGTGGGGTGCATGTGCAGGAGTATCCCCGGGGCTTCATGCCTTGATCACTTTGGCTTTGATGTATTTGAGCAAGGGGGTGCCGCCCGTGGGTTCGGTGACATTGGGAGGCATGAGCGCTCCGGGCACGTTGACTCCGCCAAAATCCGGAAACGCGGCATCGCCCTCAAGGCCCCGCACATGGCCGTAGCCTCCTGCCGCCCCCAAAACTCCCGGTTTCATGTCCGGCGTGGGTTCAACCCTGATGTTGATCTTTCCCCAGGGCGAGGCAATGGTGACGGTTTCGCCGGGTGCAATGCCCAGGCGCAGGGCATCCTCGTTGTTCATGATCAGGGTGTTGGTTTTCCTGAGCTTCATCAATTGGTAGTTGTTGAAGGTGGAGCAATGTTCATGCTGCAGAATCCTGAAATTGCCGAAGATAAAGGGAAACTCCGTGTCCGGGGCAAACCGGGGGTCGATTTCCTTGTGATCGGGCAGGGCATCCACTCCCTTTTCAAGGCTCACCGGATTAAGGAAATTGTACTTGCCGGTGCGGCTTGTTCCTGAACTGCCGTATCCCTTGGGGGGATTGATGGATCCCCACTCCTTGTATTTGTAATAGGAGGCCGGGTTGGTGATGAGAAAGCCCTGCTTTTTGAGATCCTGAAAATCCCAGGGGAGGTCGCGCATCTGGTTTGCAAAGGCCTCGTCCATGGTTTTCCAGGGCACGGCGTCCTTGACCCCCATGCGCTCGGCCAGCCCCTGAACAATGCGGTACATGGGACGACTGTCGTACATGGGTTTGACCACCTGGGCAAAATAACTCAGGAACGCCTCGTACAGCCAGTCGGATTTGATCTGACTCTGCTCCAGCCAGGTGGCATCGGGCAAGACCACGTCGCTTTCAAGGGCGGTATTGCACATGAAAGCATCAATGGTCACGCAGAAGTCAAGTCCCCTGATCCCGCGGGTCACGGATTCGGTATTCCCCCACGTGAGAACGGGATCGGCCCAGTAGGAGACAAGCCCCTTGATGCGGCCGTCAGCCACGTGTTCTTCGAATTTGGCCGGGGACCAGCCCGACCAGAGCTGAAAATGGTCCATCTTGGGTGAGGGCCGTTTTTCCGGTTTGACCTGTCCGTCCCTCCAAGCTGAGCCCAGCTTGCGTTTCCAGGGCAGACACGGGCCGCCAGGCGCGTCAAAGGTTCCGCACAATCCGTTCAATGCCTGAATGGCGGCGGTTGCCCAGTGTCCGTTGGGTGTCTGGGCCAGTCCCGACCAGGACATGACGCCCTTGGCCGTGGCCCCTGCAAATTCCCGGGCAATGGTCTGCAGGGTTTTGGCCGGAACCTCGCAGATGGCCTCGGCCCACTGTGGTGTCCTGGCCACCCCGTCTTCCCTGCCCAGAATGCGGTCCCGAAAGGCGTTGAAACCCGTTGTCCAGTTCCGGACAAAATCCTTGTCGTACAGATCTTCGGTGATGATCACATAGGCCATGGCCATGGCGGCTGCACCGTCGGTTCCCGGCTTGATGGGAATCCAGGTGGTTGCCTTGGCGGCTGTTTCCGACTTGCGGGGATCAAAAACAACCAGTTTGGCGCCCCGTTTGAGGGCTGCCTTGAGTTGGGCGGTCTTGCGCTGGCCATAGGAGGTGGCCAGTTCATTGTTGCCAAAGAGAATGATGTAATCGGACTGCTGGTAATTGATCCATGGGCGCTTGTCGTTCAGGTTGTGTTCGTTGGCCATGCGGTTGGAGTTGTCGCACATGGTCCGGTGTGTTCCCTTGGGGCAGCCCAGGTGATCGAAAAAGGTCTCGTGCACGAATCCGGCAAAATCATTGCCCCGGAAATAGGCCAGCTTGCCTTGGGGAATGGTTGCCAGCCTGGCCGCGACCAGGTCCAGGGCCTCGTCCCAGCTGGCCTTGCGAAAACGGTTGTTTTCCCTGATCAGCGGGGCCTTGAGACGATAGGCGCTGTTGACGTGTTTGGTGGCGGCCCCTCCCTTGGGGCAGAGCCTCCCATCTCCCTTGGGATCACCCTTGAGCCCGGCCACCTTGATCAGAACCCCGTCCCTGACCTTGGCGGTCATGCCGCACAGGGCCCCGCAGGTATAGCAGTGGGTGGGGATGTCCTGATCGGGCAGGGGGGCTTGGGCTCCGGGGAGCAGCAGGGGGCCTGGTCCGAGAAGATCTGCCCCGGCCAGTCCTTGAGCCAGGGTCGCAAGGATGGGTTCAATGCCGGCCTCGGTGTTGAGTCGGGCACCCTTTTCAAGGAACCAGCGACAGATTTCGGCCCATACGCGGTAGAAGGGAGACTGGGCGTTAGTGGCCAATTGGTCGCAAAACGCGGGCACCCATTTCATGATGTTTGAGGAGAGAAAATGGTCGTAGGATTCCAGCTCTTCCCGTTCGAGCAGGATCGCGCATATCTCGAACGTCACACTGACATGTTCGTCCAGATCCCTGAACTCCGGATCAACATGCAGCTCAAGGGTTCGCAGGGTTTGGCGCATCTGAAACAGGGGTTCCTGCTGAACCACGGGAATGTTGGAAACATGTACGGATGCATAGGGAAAAACCGGGGAAGGTCCGGCGTTGAGGAACAGATCGGCGTATTCGTAACGCAGTTCCCTGAGGAGGTCCTGGGGGGAAGCGGTGTCCAGAAATGCTGTCAATTGCTGTAACCAGGAGGCAAGAGGAGGCTGGGTGGACATTGCAGAAGCGATTGTGTCCGCAATACCTCCCGGAGCAAAGGATGTAACGTGTTCCAGGCAAGGTTCATCCCGGAACAGGGTTGCCAGAAACCGGTAGATGGTGGCCCGATGGTTGAGTGCCGTGACGTTCATGGATGCTCCTCCCGTGAATGGTAAGGGGTACGGAAAACCCGGGTTGTTTTTCCGCGTGCGGGTTGAGGACGGCAGGTCGTTTGCGGGGTGCCCTTGGGGTGCCTGGAGGTTGCCGATTCTCCTGAAGTCACAACACAGGGGGGCGAAGGGGAGGTCCGTGTCCTTGGAATTCCTCAACCAATACGTGGTTTCTCTTCCAAGGTAATCATTGGGATGAAAAAGTCTGTATTCGTGAAAAAACAGGCGCCAGAGAACAGCAGAAAGCGTTATTCTCCGGGACTGTCTCGCCTTGATCGGGAAAAAAATCACGTTACGGGAGGTGCAACCCGCCCAACTGATCTGCAACTCCTTGCATTTCCAGCATCCGTGTAACGGACCAGGCCCATGCGGTTGCGCTGGTTGGAAAGCGTTTGGTCCTGGTCTCCTTCAGGGGTCTGGAAACAGTGACCGCCTTGCGTATCTGACCAAAGGCGGTCACTGAACGCGTGTGCTATTCATACATGGGCCGGTATTCCATGAGTCTGATCCATCCCTTGACCAGCCTGTAAATGTACCAGACGGTCACGGCAAAGCCCAGAACCACGCCAAGACCCAGGAGAACAACCAGGGGCGCGGCCACACAGGCCCAGAGCAGGCTGAACCAGAAGGTGCGGATCTGCCAGCGGTAATGGCTGGACAGGACTGGGTCCTGGCGTGCGTCGTCCTTTTTGATGTAATCGACAACAATGGCCACGATGGCTGTGACACCGGCGAGAAAGACCAGGCCGTACATGATGTAGCAGAACTGCAGGATCTTTTTTTGGGCAGTGGGATCGAATCGGGGTGTTACCGGAAAGGGACGTCTGGGCATATTGGCTCCCGGGGTTGAGATGAGCTGTGGATACAGGGGGATGAGAGTGGGTACGGCCACTTCATGGAAATGTCTTATCCCAAGCAGATCAGGGAGATCAAGCAGATGGAAAAATTGCATTTCCCCTGTTGACCATGTGTTGTTTTTATGGGAACAAAGACATATTTATTGGCGAAAATTGGTTGGACCGCACGGGACAACAAGGTTCGCCAATTTCTGGTTGTGTATGTCCCGGTTTCCGGTAGCAACCGGGCATGTGGTCAAACGACACGAGCATACTTTACCCGCGCGACCTGACATTTCCTCGGCCACGCACAGGAGGAAGGCTTATGATCCAAAAAGAACTCATTGTGAATGGGATTCCCCGCAAACTCTATGTCAATGCCAAGGATTCTCTGGCCAAGGTGCTTCGGAACCAGTTGTGTCTTTTGGGACTCAAGCTGGGGTGTGAAAGCGGACAATGCGGTGCTTGCAGCGTGATCATGGATGGCAAGGTGATCCGTTCGTGCATTACCAAAATGAGCCGCGTCAAGGATGGGGCAAATATCGTGACCATTGAGGGCATTGGCAGTGCCGAGCATCTGCATCCTCTTCAGCTGGCCTGGATGGTCCATGGAGCGGCCCAGTGCGGATTCTGTACTTCCGGATTCATTGTTTCGGCCAAGGCCCTGCTGGACGAGAATGACCATCCTTCCAGGCAGGATGTTCGCGATTGGTTCCAAAAACACCACAACATTTGCCGATGCACCGGGTACAAACCCCTGGTTGACGCGGTCATGGACGCGGCCCGGGTTATCCGCGGCGAGATGACCCGGGAAGAGTTGACTTACAAGATACCCGAGGACGGTAGCGTCTGGGGCACTTCCATTCCCCGGCCCAGTGCCCTGCCCAAGGTGACGGGAACCTGGAATTTTGGTGCTGATGTGGGCTTGTCCCTGCCCGATGGGACGCTGCAACTGGCTCTGGTCCAGGCAAATGTATCCCATGCGGAAATCCTGTCCATTGACACCAGCGAGGCCGAGGCCATGGAAGGGGTGTTCAAGGTGATCACCCACAAGGATATCAAGGGCAAAAACCGCATCAACGGCCTGGCCTTTCCCGAGAACAAAGGAGACGGGTTTGACCGGCCCATTTTGTGTGATGAAAAGGTTTTTCAGTTTGGCGATGCCATAGCCATTGTCTGTGCCGATACCGAGGAACAGGCCAAGGCCGCGGCCAAAGCCGTGAAAGTGGACCTCAAACCCCTGCCCGAATACATGAGCGCGCCCGAGGCCATGGCAGATGATGCCATGGAGATCCATCCGGGTACCCCCAATGTGTATTATGTTACCAAGGCGGTTAAAGGCGAGGATACCGGTCCCATTTTCCACAAGGCCGACGCCGTGGTGGAAGATGATTTTTATGTGGGCCGCCAGCCCCATATGCCCATTGAACCGGATGTGGGGTTTGCCTACACCAATGACGAGGGCAAGCTGGTCATTCACTCCAAGTCCATTGCCATCCATGCCCACCATTTCATGATTGCCGAAGGCCTGGGCATAGATGCGGGCGATCTCGTTCTGGTGCAGAACAATACAGGGGGGACCTTTGGGTACAAGTTCAGTCCCACTAACGAGGGTCTTCTGGGCGCCGCGGCCATGGCCACGGGACGTCCGGTTTTTCTGCGCTATTCCTATTATCAGCAGATGACCTACACTGGAAAACGTTCTCCCTTTTTCACCCATCTGCGCATGGCCGCCACCAAGGAAGGCAAGATCCTTGCCCTGGAAAGCGACTGGACCGTGGATCATGGCCCCTATTCGGAATTTGGCGATCTTTTGACCCTTCGCGGTTCCCAGTTCATCGGAGCCGGATATGCCATTCCCAGTATCCGGGGGGAAGGGCGTACCGTCTGTACCAACCATGCCTGGGGTTCGGCCTTTCGCGGTTACGGCGCTCCTGAGGTAGAATTTCCCTGGGAAGTCCTTATGGACGAAATGGCGGAAAAACTGGGCATGGATCCCCTGGAGTTCAGGTTTCGCAATGTGTACAGAAAGGGGGATACCACCCCTACGGGTCAGGATCCCGAGGTGTACAGCCTGCCCGAGATGATCGATATATTGCGGCCCCGTTACAAAGAGGCCCTGAAACAGGCCAAGGCAGCTTCCACGGATACGGTCAAACGGGGTGTGGGGGTTTCTGTTGGCGTCTATGGCTGCGGTCTGGACGGTCCGGATTCTTCCGAGGCCTGGATTGAACTCACGGGTGAGGGCAAGGTGCTGCTTGGTGATTCCTGGGAAGATCACGGTCAGGGAGCGGATATCGGAGCTTTGGGAACTGCCCACGAGGCATTGCGTCCTTTGGGAATCGCCCTGGAGGACATTGATCGTGTGTCCTGTGATACCAGCATGACTCCCAACAGCGGTCCTGCCGGAGGATCACGTTCCCAGGTGCTCACGGGCAATGCCATTCGCGTGGCCTGTGAGAATCTGATCAAGGGGATGACCAAGGAAGATGGTTCCTTCAGGACCTATGAAGAGATGAAGGCTGAAGGACTGCCCCTGCGGTACGAGGGCAAATGGGTGGCGCCGTGCAAGGCCTGTGATGAGAACAGCCAGGGCAGTCCCTTTTGCTGCTACATGTACGGATTGTTCATGGCCCAGGTGGCCGTGGATACCACAACCGGCAAGACAACCGTGGAGAAGATGACCATGGTGGCTGATGTGGGCAAGATCAACAACAAACTTGTTGTTGACGGGCAGCTCTATGGCGGTCTTGCCCAGGGAATCGGTCTTGCCTTGAGCGAGGATTATGAGGACATCAAGCGACATTCCACCATGAAGGGGGCGGGTATTCCCGAAATCAGGGATATTCCCGACGATATAGAACTCATTTATGTGGAAAGCCCTCGGCCCGACGGTCCGTTTGGTGCCTCGGGAACAGGCGAGTTGCCCCTGGCCTCTCCCCATGCGGCCATCATCAATGGTATTTATAACGCCTGCGGTGTGCGCATCACCCATCTTCCCGCCCGGCCCGAAAAGGTGCTCAAGGGATTGCAGGCCCTCTAACGGCAGTTGTTGTCAAAAGGAAAACGTCCCCCAACCAGTCGTCCGCATGGATGGCCGGTTGGGGGATCTTTTTTGCCAAAAAGGCTCACGTGCATGTCCGGATGATGGGCAGGCCTTGACCGGAACCTTGGCGGCAAATCCTTTTCCTCTTACTTTTGCACGCGGCAATTCACCTTGTGGATGTTTTTTTTGAACAGCTGCATTCCGCCTCCTTCACTGACGATTTGCAGGATATTCTCCGGCTGGGTGACAATGATTCCCGAAAGCACGGTGACCGGTGTCCGGGCAAAAACAGTCGGAAGAAGCGGTGTGGATGCCCCGAGCATGATCACCTCCCGGCAGTTGGTGCAGGCGTTGAGGAGATCGTCAACCGTATGATTGATAATGGATGTGGAAGTGATGACGGCCACCTGGCATGAGGGCAGGATGTCCCTGGCTGCGTCCGCAGGCAGGGTGCCTGGACCGCGGTCCTGTTTCTCGAAAATGTCCAGCCGACCTGTGCGTTCTTTGAGTTTGGGAATGACCGGTGCGAAAAAACCCACCATGCCCACATGATCGTCGGGGTAGAGGGTAATGTTTTCCAGGATATCTCCGGTGGTCATGTCCGGGGAAGGGGTGTTGGTCAGGGCGTTACTTGTGGCAATGGCCACGGCCGATGCAATGGGATCGGTGGCATCCAGCATGGTCAGGACCTTGGCTGCGGGTGTGCCCTTGAGGGGGCGCAGACCCTGGAACACGGTGCATCCGCCCTTGGCATCCTTGTGAAAGGTGCAGGCAACGCCTGTTTGTCCGTTGTCCAATTGGACGGCCGTGTAACCGAGTCCGATACGCACATCCGCCACGGTACGGTCCTGAGCCAGGGAAAGTGCGTTTTCCTTGAGTCGTGTTCTGATGGTTGGTGACATGATATCTTCCTTGTTGTTGGGACGTCTCGTCGAAATTGGTGATGGTCGTGATCAGGTGGCGGCCGTCTGGGTTAGCTGGTTGGCATGCCGTCTGGAGAGCGGCTTTTTCCAGGTGATGATCACGTACCATCCAAGGGTTGCGATCATCAATGCATAGATAATGAAAAACAAGGTGGCCAATGGATTGCGAACAATGATCATGACCGCTCCCACATGGTTCTTGTTTTTGGGCCAGACAAAGGTTTTGAGAACAACGTGCAGGGAGCCGTGATCAAAGGGTTCCATGATCTTGACTTGGGGGCGGGCAATGACCTGATTGTTTTTGGAAAGGGTCAGGGTTACCTGATTGTCCTGCATATGGACGGCATCCCTGGTCATCTTCATGTGCTTGTCGTGCTGGGGAAGACGGAGCAGGGTCGGATCATCCACAAAGACCAATGAATCCATGCGCAGGGTGTAGCCGTCTCCAAAGGCAATGGTCTGGCCCGGAAACATGACCTTGTTGGCGTATTTGTCCCCCACAATCATGCTCAGGCCGTGGCCGAGCATGACCAGAATCACCAGAATGTGCATCACGGCGAGAAGATTTCTGGACATCCTGCCAGCATGGAACATGGGCACGATGCGCTGCCAGATGCACAATCCGGTATTGAGGAGCAGGGCACCAGCAATCAGGCACAAGCCCGCGAACCAGCCGGCAATGATTGGTTGATCCTGCGCATCCCGGACCAACCAGGTGGCGATCATTTGCTCGTTGAGTTCCTTGAATAGGTCGTAATAGGGGCCGCCCTTGCTGGCCAGAAGGGCTCCAAGACCCATCCAGAGGACCAGGGCGGTAATGGCCCAGAAAGCAAAGTACATGGAAGAAAGTCGTTTGAGCATGATTGTTCCGAGGTGATGAAGATTGGCAGGAAAGATCCGATGGGGTTGGCAGACTATTCCAGAAGCTGACGACCAAGCACGCAGACAACAATGAACAAACAGGCAAAGGAACCGATACAACAGGTCATCCGGGGCTGCGTTTTCCAGCGGGCAGGGAGATGCAGTCCAAGCATGATCAAAAGAAAGAACATGGTGGACCGGAAAAAGTTTCCGCTCCACCGCCAGGAATCACCCCAACCCGCATAGCACCAGAGGGACCCGGCAAATTCGCTCAGGAGGAACACCACTGTTCCCAGCAAAAGAAAATTGCGGCCCCGTGTCTCGCTGGTCAGTCGGATGTTGGGATTGTCAGATGGGATGGCTCCGGCGAGATAGGCAATGCCCGCATGGGCGAAAAATCCCAGGGCCGTGAGTCTGCAAAAGAAAAAACAGGCCACCAGGGGGTGGGAATACAAGAAGAAACTTGGCCTGGGCATGACATCGGAGCGGAAAACCAGGGGGAAAAGCAGCAGGCTTGTCATGATGCCGGTGAGCAGGGTTTGCCGTTTCAATCCCTGGTGGGAGGAGCCGGCCCACAGTTCCAGGAATCCGACCACAAATGCCGTGTACGTCAATGCTTCATAGGCACCAAACAGGGGAAGACGTTCCATGATCCCCACAAGGAGACCAACGATCAGTCCGCAAACTCCCGTACCCAATCCCAGGGCCAGGCGAGCGGTTTGGGGCGAGACAAACCGGGCCAGAAGAGTGGTCAGAACAAAACAGGTAAGTGCCACAAAAACCAGGGTGGGGTACAGGGCTTGGATCATGGTTGTGTCCTGATATGGGTTACAAGGAGTTCCAGGGCCGTCGGGTCGTGGACGTCCACAATAACCGGGTTTTGAAGACTCCAGATGCACGATACCGGGTGCACCAGTTCCTGTCGAACCACCCATAGATGGACGGGGTGTTCCAGTTGAAGCAGGGGGCCAAGGAGTCGGGCCCATCCCCTGCCCTGCATTTCCAGCTTGCCTACTTCGTCCACGCACACAAGGTCGGCATGTTTGCACTTTGCAGGATCAAGGGCTTTGTTTCCGGCCTCCATGCCTTCCCGGAAAAAGGTGAACGGAATGGTCTTCGGGGGGGCCAGAGGATTACGCCTGGCCAGAGGGGTTGTCTTGCCGGTTGTCAGGTCCACGAGGTCGAATCCTTCACGCAGATTGTTTTTCCACAACCCTTTGGCCAGGAAGCCCGTCGTCTTCAGGTCGGAAAGCCTGTCCAGGGCCCGGGCCAGCAGGGTTGATTTGCCCGATTGGGGTGCGCCGGTGAGGATGATGGTTGTGGGTTTCATGCGGTCACGCTGGCAGGGAGGAACACGGGTCGGTCCGTGCCTATATTGATTTTTCTGAGTTCGGTCTCATAGAGATCGCTCAGGTTGGTTTCAGTCATGATTTCCTGGGTCGGCCCCTGGGCAACAATGCGGCCGTATTTGAGAAGTACCACCCAGTCGGCAAACAGGGTGGCCATGTTGGGATCGTGCATGGATGTGACCACCCGGGTTTTCCGCTCCCGGCACAGGGCTTTGATGCGCTCCAGGAGAAGGTACTGATTTTTAAAGTCAAGGTGATTGGTGGGTTCGTCCAGAAGCAGGGTTGTGGGGTCCTGCACCAGAGCCCTGGCCATCAGGGCAAGTTGGCGTTCTCCACCTGAAATGCGATTGAAATTTCTGGGGGCCAATTTCCGGGCGCCCAGCATGGCCAGGACCTTCTTGGCCATGGCGTAATCCAGATCTGAAGGGGACTGGTACATCTTGAGAAACGGGGTCCGACCCATGACAACCACATCCAGGACGTTAAAGGGAAACATTTCGGTCCGTTCTTGGGGTACCATGCTCACCTGCCGGGCGATCTCCCTGGCCGTGGCCCTGGTCATGTCCATCCCATCCAGCACGAGGCTGCCTGACGAGGGTTTGAGAATGCCGTTCATGCAGTGCAAGAGCGTGGTCTTGCCTGACCCGTTTCGTCCCAGCAGAGCGCAGAAGCAGGCGTCTTTGATTTCGAAATCAATATTCTTCAAGGCATGGTGGGGGCCGTAATAATAATTGAGAGAATGGCAGGAAAGACTCATATCCATCCGCTCCCGCGGTTTTTGTATAAAAGAAAGGCGAACAACGGGGCCCCGATGAGGGATGTGACTATACTGATGGGCAATTCGGCCGTTGTGACGGACCTGGCAATATCATCGGCCAGAAGCATGAACAGGCCCCCCAGGGTAATAGTCACGGGGAGCATTTTTTTGTGGTTGGGACCAACCAGA
The DNA here is from genome assembly GCF_001748225.1 of Desulfoplanes formicivorans. Lineage (NCBI taxonomy): Bacteria > Pseudomonadati > Thermodesulfobacteriota > Desulfovibrionia > Desulfovibrionales > Desulfoplanaceae > Desulfoplanes > Desulfoplanes formicivorans. Next base: position 30,433 of record NZ_BDFE01000004.1, on the reverse strand, counting down.
GTGCGGGCAATATGGGGGATGACCAGGCCGACCCAGCAAACCTGACCGCAGGTGGCCACGGCCAGAGCCACAATGAGCGAACTGATGACAATAAGCAGGATTCGGTATGCTTTGGGGTTGAGCCCCAGAGATTTGGCCTGAACATCGCCTAGTGAAAGAACATTTAACCGATATCTGAGAAGGGTAATGAGTATGAGCCCCAGGCCCACAAGGGGAATGAGGGTGTTCACGTCCTTCCATGCAGCCCGGCTGAAGCTGCCCATGGTCCAGAAGACAATGGCCGGAAGTTGGTTGTACGGGTCGGCCATGTATTTGAGGATCATGACAAAGGCGTTGAAAAACGAGGTGACCACAAGCCCTGCCAGAACCAGAATGAGAATGGGCTTGACTCCAACGGCCCGGGCAATGCCCAGAGCTGAAAAGACAGCAGTCAGGCCAAAAATAAAGGCAAGTACCCGGACCAGGGCAAAGGAACTGCCCGGCAGGATCAGGGCAAGGGCCGCTCCAAAGGTGCAGCCTGCTGCCACGCCCAGGATATCGGGTGAGACCAGGGGGTTGCGGAAAAGGGCCTGGTATACCGCACCAGAAGCGGAAAGCCCCATACCCACGAGGATGGCCAAAATGCACCTGGGGAGGCGGACCTGAAAAAAGACCAGGGATTTGGAGAGAAGCGCATTGTCAACGGGGGTACCGGTGAGCGCTGCCCAGACAATGGTTCTGATTTCGCTTGATGAGATATCCAGTCTGCCTGTGTGCAGGGATATGATCGTCAGAAGCATGAGCCCCCCTAGGGTGGCGTACTGGAGTGTCCGATATCCCGTATCCCCCAGGGTGGTCTTGTGGGGGTCGAAGACCCTGGGCTTGCGGAAACGCGTGGTGAGGCGTTGTACAAGATGATTACGGGAAGACTCTGTCGCCAAGCGAGCCTCCGAGGTCAGTGAGTGTCTTCCCGAAGAGGGTCAGGAAAAAATGGTCGATGCGTTGTTCAAGCTCGGCTTCGGAAAAGAGGTCAGGGTAAAGGCGTGTGGCGCACCAAACCACTCCCAGTGTGGACAGGGGCGAAGGGAAGTCCCATGGCGCAATATCCGCGGGAAACACATAGACCTGTTTGTGGGCAATGGCCTTGACCCCCTGGAGTTCCTTGCGGGCCAGTACACCGGTCAGTCCTTTGCGGGTATTTCTGGTCACGGCCACGAAATCCGGGTCCCAGGTGATGAACTGTTCCGGGGAGATGCGTTTGAAATAACCGGTAAAGGATTGTGAAACATTGATCCCGCCTGCTTTGGCAAAGATCTCGCTCTGGAGCATGTCGCCTGATGCTGTGGAGAAGAATCCTCGGGAGCCCCCATAATAGCAGCGTTTGCGCTCACTTAAGGGGATGGATGCTACTTTTTGCTGTACGCTGCTTAGGATCTCGTGACACAGGTCAACCATCTTGCGGGCATGATCTTCCACTCCGGCTGCCCTGCCGATGAGCAGCAGGGTCTGGTCCAATTTGGCAAAATCTTCAGGAACAATGACAATGGCAGGAATGCCAAGACCTACCAGGCGGTCGGCCAGAGCAATGCCGTCCTTTTGGGAAAAGAGAATGACTAGGTCCGGTTTCAGATCCACAATGGTCTCAAGATTCAGCCCCGAGCTCTTGCTCCCCACACCTGCTGCCCTGGCAATGGGCGGATACACCCCGGTGGTAAAGGGTTCATACCGGCACTCGTTGTCCACACCCACCAACCGGTCGGCCAGACCAAGACAGTACACGGACAGGGTGGATGGCTTGAACGTGGTCACGATGCGCTGGGCCTTTTGGGGTATGAACACCTTGCGCCCCACCATGTCGGTTACGGTCCATCCGGCCAGGGCCGGGGAGGCGAGGATAAAAAGGAAAAAAAAGGAGAAAAACAGGGCCGGTGGGCGAAAAGAGGTGTTCACATCGATATCCTCGGGATAAGATTGCGAAACATTGGGGCAGCCATGTGGCGATTACAGGGTGCACCATTCCTTCCCTCAAGAAGCCTGAGGGAAGGAATGGTGCCAGGGAATTTAGATCTTGGCGGACAGACCAACCAGAAAGCTCCTTCCGCGACCGGGGAAGCTTTCTTCGGAATAGTAGTCCTTGTCGAAGATGTTGTTCACTTCAACGTATCCTTCAAAGTGTTCCAGGAATTGTTTGGAAACACGACCGTTGAGGATGAAGTAGTCGTGCAGTTTCTCTTCGGGGTCGTCACCTTCCTCTATGGGGACTTCGGCATAACTCTCGCCAAAGTAAATCCCTTGGAGATGGAGTTTGGTTGTGACGACCGGGATGAGGTAATCAATGCCCATATCCACTTTGTGTTTGGGGATGTTTACCATATGTTCGGTAACGGCTTCATCGCTTTTATTTTTGGCAATGGTGTATGTGTATCCAAGAGAAAGAGTCAGGTTTTCCATGGGGTACGCTTTGAAGTTGATTTCAGCACCACTGAAGACAACTTCTGCTTCATTTTGATACTGTCCGTCACCATCAAGCCCGTCTTCGTTGTAATCGCGTGAAATCCAATTTGAAATGTCACTGTAAAAGCCTTCAATACTTGCGTCCAGCCAGTCAAATAATGATCGTGAAATCCCGATTGTATAATTGACGCTGTGCTCGGCTTCAAGATCAGGGTTGTATGAACTTCCGGAATAAAGATATTGCAGTGTGGGGAATCTTGTTTTCCGTGCTATTGATCCATAGAGTTTTGTTGTGTCTTTGAATTCATAACTCAGTCCCACCATGGGATTGAATTCGTCCATGGTATCTGGTTTGTCAATTTCATCGCCATCATCATTCAGGAAGTCTGATTTGGTTACTTCAAACCAATCATAACTGGCACCCAAAATACAGGTTAATCCCTCTATTGGCCTGAACTCGTTTTCCATGCCAACAGATCCCGTATAAGAGAAGGCATCGTAATAATCCGCTTTTTCTGATGTACGTTCTTTGTGAGAGTCTCCGCGATAATGAAGGGAGAAGCGAGTCGTATACCATTCCAGAAGGTCAAGGTCGGTGATCAGAGAACCACCTGCCATGTAGTCCTTGTATTTACTATGGGCGATGGTATCGTCATAGTCGACAGGATCATCGTAGGATACATAGACGTCCTGATGGTTATGGTAGAACAGTTTGCCCCGTACCGTCAGAATGTCGTTTACCTTTTGCTTGCCGCTCAGATCAATTCCCCAGTCAATATTGTCGTCGCTTTTGCCAAAGCCCTTGGAGAAGTTTTCCGGATCCTCATCGCCGAAATTGCGAATTGTAACTGAATCCACGTTTGCGGGCATGTCATACTCGCTGCTTATATAGTGGAACGTGGCAAAGTACTGGGTTTCCTCGTCGGGTACCAGGCCGACACGTGTCCAAAGGGCGTCGGTTGTGTACGCGGAATTGTCCCGGAACCCGCCGTCTTCAATTTCAATTTTGTCAGCGGGATCATTTCCAGGCTTGTGGTAGACTTCACCATCATGGACATCGTAATCATCGGACATCCGCCATCCGTCGGTATGCTGCCTGCTGTAACTCAGCCAGTAGTTGACCACGCCGATTTGAGCGCCATGGGATGCTTCGGCAATATAGGTGTTGTTTTCTCCAAACCCCACATTGGCCTCGGCCCAGGGTTTTTCAGTTCCCTGTTTGGTGATGATGTTGATGACACCGGCTTCGGCATTGGCACCATAAAGAACCGAAGGGGCTCCCTTGATAACCTCGATTTTGGAAACAACGCTTGCCGGGATCTTGTTCAGGTCCAGTTTGCCATAATTGGTTTCGTAGTAGGGGATACCATCAATAAGAATAAGGATTTTGCTTGAATCAAACCCATGCATTGAAATATTGGGTTGGTTTTTCACTCCGGTCGTCACGGTAATCCCGGGCACGTATTGCAAGGCCTCGGCAACTGTCTTGGCATTGGTGGCCTTGATTTCCTCGGACGTGATGTCGTTGGTGATGGCCATATCCTTGACCCCGGGTTTGTCTCCGGTGACCACCATTTCTCCCAAATTGTAGACAGCTGCTTGGGATCCGTCCTCTGCCCAAGCTGTTTGACCCATGAGTCCAATGATCAGGGCGAGGATGATGCACGACCATGTTTGTTTCATTCTTCTACCTCCCAGCCAAAATGAGTTGTGTTGAAGAAAGCATGTAGGTCTAAAATGATATACTTGTAAGGTATGAAATGATTTCATGTCAATGGGTTTTGAAATAAAGCGAAATGCCTGGAGGTATTGGAAGAATTATGGTTTTATTGGTCAACATCGATTTCAAGAAGGGGAGCTAGGGCTTGTAGGGCAGATGCTGCGTGAGATGCAAATCTGTCATTTTTGACATGTGAAAACCAGGTTGCGGCCTGGTGCCAATTCTGGGTTTCCATGGCGCAGTAACCCATGAGCAGGTAGGCCTCATCGCGTGTATTCGATTGCATGTTCACGATCTGCTGCAAGGTGGTTATAGCTTCCTTGAAACGGCGGGTTGTCATCAGGGTCCTGGCCCTGGTCATCAAGCGCTGGGGCGTTGCCTGACGGGCAATGGCCTGGTCAAGGTAGTGCAAGCCCTTGTCGATCCGATGGGCGCGCAGAAATCCTTTGGCCAGGGCATCGTTATCTCTGGCGTCAGGCGCCAGTGCTGCCGCCCTTTCCAGACACATGGCTCCCTGCAAGGGGGCGTTGAGATAAAAATACAGGGAACTCAGTTCCTTCCATTCTCTGGCTGTTGCGTTGCCCAGGCTCAATGCCGTACGCAGGGCAGCAGCGGCCTGGGCATAACGTTCCTGCTCCGTGCGGATACCGGCCAGGAGTTTCCAATAGGCCCGTTCCGACGGATAGGTTTCCAGAAATGATGTGAGAAGGCGTGTGGTACGCGTGAGGTTTTGTTGCGCATAACAGACCTGAATCAAGAGGGCGAGCCATTCCCTGCGTGTGGTTGGAGCCGTCTCAAGGAGTTGTTCCAGGACCCTGCGGCTGTCATCAAGTTGTTCCGCCTGATAAAAGGCAATGCCCGCCTGGTAGAGGAGTTGGGGTTCCCCGGGTTGGGAGAGCTTGAATGCTTTTTCAAAGAGTTTGCCTGCTTGGGCAAATTGTTCCAGTCCGTATCTGGCTGCGGCCAGGTTGCGACATAGGGCAAGGTTGCCCGGGTGTTTGTTCAGACCCTGCTGGTACCATTTGTTGGCCGCAGCAAGATCCCCTTGTTGGTAGCAGGCATTTCCCAGAACAAGAAAGAACAAGGCGGGCTCCGTGTCCGGATGCCGTTTGAGATACGAAGAAAGTGTTTTTCGAACCTCGGGGTAGTCTTCCCTGTCCATGGCCTGCTGGGCCCGGTAGAGGATGCGCTGTTCGGGCACAGAGAGGTTGTTCTCGGCATGGGTATGGCTGGCCGTGCTGAGAACAATCAGAAAGAAGAGGAAGATGCCTGTTGAAAATTTCATGTTATTCCTGAACGTGCAGCAGATGGTAACAATGTTTCTGCGATCCACGAAAACACCTGACATGTAACAACGCGATCAAAGTTTGAAGGAAATAGGTATCATCATCCAAGTGGCCACGGGTTTCCCTTTGTAGATGCCGGGCTTGAAGCGCCATTTGGCAATGCACTCCTTGACGGCCTGATCAAAGACGCCCTTGGGTTCCGAGGTGACAATGGAAATCTTTTCCACCATACCGGTCATATTGACCAGAAAGCGGGCCGTGACCTTGCCGGTGATTCCCTTGCGTCTGGCCTGGAATGGATAAACCGGCGGGACTCGGCGTATGGGTATGGGCGGGGTGTCCAGCTCGCCCAGTTCAAAACCGATGGTTGCCGATTGAGGAGGGCCGGATCTGGTGAAATCCGTGGATGCATCCGGCAAAGGCGGTGCCACTTCCAGGCCTGGAGAGATCTGATTGGTCATGGCCATTTCAAAGGAAGGTGTTTTGAATGTCAGTTTGGGCCGGGATTTGTGCTGGAGCGGCTGCTGCATTGACAGGGTCGGCGTTTTGACCGGTTTGCGGGGTGTGGGCGTGGGCTTTTTGATGATTTCGCGCTTGGTTTGTTCTGGCAGGGGCGGGGGCGGAGTCAGGAGAACGGGCATAGAGGACAGGTCGTGCTGTTGGTGTACCTCATTGTCCGAAAGAATGGGCGCCACCATGCATATGAAAATGTTGACAAGGATGGCTGCGGCAAGAAGCACGCACCAGAAGGTCAGATTGTAGACGAGTTTCATGCCGGTCGTTTGGCTGCAACGCTGATGTTGGTCACGCCTGCCAGGCGGCAGGCATCCAGGATCTGCACCACAACCCCTGTTTCACTTTTTTTGTCCGCCACCACCACAACCGAGCCTTCGGGGGTCTCGGCCAGGAAGCGTTCCATGCGTGTGCGCACGGACCTGATATCGATACTTTTGCCCTCGATAAAGATATGCCCCTGGGCTGTGACACCGATGATCATGTTGGCCTTTTCCTTGGTCACGGCTGTCTTGGCCACGGGACGGTGCACGTCCACCCCTGATTCTTTGACAAAGCTCGTGGTGACCACAAAGAAAATGAGTAAAATAAAAACCATGTCCAGCAAGGGAGCCATATTGATTTCAGCCCCCCTGGATCGGTTTGCACGGATATGACGGAGTGATTTCATGGTAATTTAAGTTATACTTGAGTGTGCACTTAAGTGCACAGGGCTCAGTACACAGTACTCAGTGCGCGGAGTTATTGGCGAAATGTTAAGATCCCAACATCTCACAACTGCGCACTATGCAGGATTTTGAGGATAAGCGATGCCACTATCAACCGAACATAAAAAACGAATAACATCAGAAAAAATATATTTTTTCATTTATAACAACGATTATTAACGACCTGACTCACCGCTAACTGTGCACTGTGTACTCAAGTGCGCACTTCCCCCTTCCCCCACCAGTCTGATGGCAAAGCGTTGCATTTTGTCGGCGAGGTTTTCGGCCCTGCGGCGTAAAAAGTTACCCATGAACAGCCCTGGTACGGCAATGAAGAGTCCCGTCTGGGTGGTGATCAGGGCCTGGGAGATACCCGAGGCCATGGCCTTTGCGTTGCCTGTACCAAATTGGGCCATGACATCAAAGGTGCTGATCATTCCCGTGACCGTGCCCAGGAGCCCCAAAAGCGGTGCTGCTGCAGCCAGTACGAGGATGGTTCCGATGTACCGTCTGGCCTGGGCCGACTGGGTTTTGGCCAGGGAAACGGCCAGGGTCATGTCAAAGGAGGGGTCTCCGGTCCGCTGGTCAAAAAAAAGAGCAACAAGGCGCTGCTGCCAGGGCGCTCCGGACGGATTCGGCCTGGAACGTGCGTCCAGACATTCCCTAAACGGGACCTCCTTTTTGAACATTGTACTGAAGGTAACCAGTTTTCGGAAGATGAGTGCCCACATGCACACGGAGACCAGAAGCAAAGGGATCATGATCATGCCTCCGCTGTACAGATAGTTCAGGGACTCCCGGGCGATATGGGCAAGGCTCATTGTTTCCCTTTCCCCTCCAGAACGGCCGCGGCAAAAGCGGTTCCCTTTTCTTCCATATCACTGAGAAGGGTCTCCACCCTGCGTTGGAGAAAATGGTGCACAATCATGATGGGGATAGCCACGGCCAGGCCCAGTTGGGTGGTAATCAGGGCTTCGGAAATGCCGCCGGACATCATGCGGGGGTCACCGGTTCCGTACAGGGTGATCACCTGAAAGGTGCTGATCATTCCCGTGACCGTGCCCAGAAGGCCGAGCAGGGGAGCGATGGCGGCCAGGATGTTCAAGGTGGCCAGAAAACGTTCCATGGACGGAATTTCCTTGAGAATGGCCTCTTCCAGGGCGGCTTCCAGAACATCCTTGGAAGATTCGGCCGCTTCAACGCTGCGGGCCATGACCCGTATGGCCGGAAAGCGGGGCATGGTCGAGCAGATTGTTTTGCAGCCTTCCCAGTTGCGTGATTTCACCAGGGAGAGGATCTGGGCCATGGTCTCGCCTGGCGTGGTTTTTTGTCGCAACAAAACAACCATGCGCTCAACCGTCAGGAGCAGGGCGATGCCTCCGACAAACAGGATGGGCCAGACGAGCACGCCGCCGGAGCGCAACCATTGTAGAAGATCTTTCTGGCGATCCAGACCCTGTAATGCTGCACCTCGGGAAATATCCAAGGGAATGTCTGGTGATTGTCCCTCAAAGGCAGCTTGTATGTGATGGCGTATGCTCCTTCCCAGGGCAGCGGGAACCGCGATCCAGGTTTTGCCGTCCTTGGCTGTGCGCAGATATCCCACATTTCCATCCTTGAGGCGGTACAGGGCCGTGAATGCGCCAACGCGCAGGATTTCAGCCGGAGTTCTGCTGCCATCGGGCCCAATGATTTCACGGGTGATCAAGGCTATGTTTCCGGTCTCCTGGGCTTCCTGAAAGAACAGGCCGATGAGATGGGCAATATCCTCAAACCCGGGAAAACGGTTGGCGTCAAGCAGGGGGGAGATCTGGGCCAGGCGGTTGTCAAAGGCCGGGGACACCAGACTGTCGTGGATCATGGCGTCTGCGTCCCGTGCAGCGCTTTTGACAACGGTTTCCATGGTTTTGATGTCTTCGAGATGCTCCTCAAGGGCAAGGCGGGCCTTTTGTTCCCTGGCCAGAAGGCGTTCGAATTCCTTTTTATGTGTGGACAGGCGTTGTTTTTCCCGGGCAATGTCTGCTTCGAGTCGGGCTGCCTGGGCCTGGAGTTCTTTTTTTTCTTTGGCAATGATGGCCCGGGTGGTTTGGGCTTCCCTGGCAACGGTTCGGGCTTCCCTGGCCAGATCCTTGTGAATGGCCTGCCATGTCGGGGTGGCCTCGTCCGTTGCCCATGCGGGACACGTCCAGACAAGGAAGAGGGTGAGGATGACCATTGGCAGGCGGATCAGTCCATGAATGCTGTTATTCACGGCTTCCTCCCTGTACGGGCAGTACCAGGAGGGATGCGGCCCGTTTGCGATCCACCATCTGCAGGGCCTGGTCCAGATCCCGTTCATAATCAGTGGAAAGAGGAACCCAGGTTCGCGTTGAGGCGTCAAACCGGGAGATAACACGCTTGTCAATGGACTGGAAGAAAAGTCCGATCCGGCCCAGCCGAAAGATGCGGCCCTGGATGGTCGTGTCGTCCAGGGTAATGGACGCGTCCGTGGCCTCCAGGGTTCGGCCGTAATCCGCTTCCACCTGCAATGCCTCCAGAACCCGGCGAAGTTTTTCGCTTAGGCTCAGGTGATAATCCCCGAGGCTTTCCTCGAGAAAGGCGATCCGCCTGGCTCGTTCTTCGGGCAGAAAGGGAAGATCAGTGGCCACAAGAGCCTTCAGGTTGGCAACCGTCTCGTCCAGAAACGGTTCCAGGCGCATGTTGATGTGTTCCATTTCCTTTTTTCGGGTTTCCAGCTCGTCCAGCTCGGCCAATTCCCTTTGGATGTACCCCTGGTATTTTTGGTTTTGGTATTCAAGCCAGGTTTTTTCCAGGATCAGATCACGGATGCGGGCCTCAATGGAGGCCTTCTGATTTTCCCAGGCTTCCAGACTTTTTTGGGCCTGGGCCTCCCTGGCCAGATTCTGTTGGACCTGTTTTTCAGCCTTGGCGAGGTTCGATGCTGTGCACGGGATGGAACCCCCAAGTATCAGCAGTAGGAACTGAATTGTGAACAGGATGCGTAACACGCTGTCCTCCTTGGAAAATGTACGATGCTGTATGATAGCAGATCATTTATGTCATATCAACCATAGAGTCAACGAAACCCCATGCGTGCATCATGGAAGCCGGTTGTGGGACGCACAATCTGTGCTTCGTGTCACAAGAAAAAATGTTTGGTCCTGATTGTGTTAAAGGGGTTGAAAAAAACATAACTGGTTTTCATTTTTGGAGAAAAACAGCGTGATCTTGGCCGGATATTCGGCTGAGTGAACGAGTTTGGAGCCTGTTTTTTGATTGCCCGGTCAAGGGGAGTTGGGTATTTGCCCGGGAATGTGCGTCATGCGCAAAAAATATTTCAAACATCCACAAGGAGGAAAAAAAGATGACATACAAAGCATGTTTTCACGTAGATCTGAACGATCCCAACAGGTTGCAGCTGGCCCTGAACAATGTGGCCAATTTTCTGAATGCCAAGCCCGAGGGTAAATCCGTTGTTGTGGTCAACGGTCCTGCTGTGAATCTGTTCAGGCAGGGAAGTGCCGACGAGGTGGCTTCCAGAGTGCGTGAACTGGGAGAACGTGGGGTGGGTTTTCAGGTCTGCAACAACGCCTTGCACGCTTTTTCCATCAAGGAGGAGGAACTTCTTCCCCAATGCGAGGTTGTGGCCGCCGGCATTGTTGCATTGATTGATCTGCAAAACAACGGGTTTGCCTATATCAAACCATAGGGTGGTCAGGTGATTTTGCAGATCCCATACGGGTTGCCATGGGGTCTGCAAGCATGTTGAATCATGGTTTGGGAACTGGTCTGATGTATACAGTATAAACAGTTCAACTCGGGAGCATTATGGATTTGCAGGAGATACGGCAAACCGCCAGGGAGCGGATGAAGGGATATTGCAGGGTTTGTCCGGTGTGTGATGGTCGGGCCTGTGTGGGCGAGGTGCCTGGCATGGGCGGGCTGGGTACGGCCGCATCCTTCCGGGACAATGTGAGCGCTCTTGCCGAACGCAAGCTGAACATGCGGTTGGTGCACCATGTGATCGACCCGGACACGTCAGTGGAAATCTGCGGCAGAACCCTGGACATGCCCGTGCTTGCCGCACCCATTGGCGGGGTGTCCTTCAACATGGGCGGAAAGGTCACGGAAGAGGCATATATTCACGGGGTGCTGGAAGGGTGTGTGGAACATGGTACGCTGGGATGCACCGGGGACGGGGTTCCTGCGTTTATTTCCGAAGCCGGGTTTGCGGCCATCTCCCGGCTGGGCGGTGCAGGTATTCCGTTTGTCAAACCATGGGAAGATGCCGAACTTTTTGACAAACTGGACAAGGCCCTGGCCAGTGGTGCCAGGATCGTGGGCATGGATATTGATGCGGCCGGTCTGATTACCCTGAGAAAAATGGGTCGACCTGTCAGTCCCAAGCCCGTGACCAAACTCGCCGAGATCATCAAACGCTGTCCGGTTCCATTCCTTGTCAAGGGGATCATGACCCCGGACGATGCCAAACGGGTCCGGGATGCCGGGGCTGCCGGCATTGTGGTCTCCAACCATGGCGGGCGGGTTCTGGATCACACTCCGGGCACGGCCCGGGTCCTTCCCCGGGTGGCCCAGGCTGTCAGGGGAGACATGGCCGTTTTGGTCGACGGCGGGGTGCGCACGGGCACGGACGTGCTCAAGATGCTTGCCCTGGGGGCTGATGCCGTCATGATCGGTCGGCCCATTGCCGTGGCTGCTGTGGGTGGGCTCAAGGAAGGGGTAGAGGCCTATCTGGATCAGGTCAGGTCCGAACTGGTCCAGGCCATGGTACTTACGGGCACGGCCCGGGCACGTGCCGTGGAGCCGGACATTCTGTTTGACCGGGAGAAATAGGTGCCGGGCACATGAAGGGCTGTCGTTTTTTTGCTGGGTAGTGTTTTCAAATCTGAAAATATGGTGCATTGGTATCAATACTGGTTACATTGAAAAGTCCCTGCCCGGATTCTGTTGTGTCAGGCTCCCGGACCAGGGATCATCCACCATGCAGCACCGAGGAGGTCTTTATGCGACGCGTACCACATGTGCTTCTCCTGCTTTTCTGCCTGTTGCCCTGTGCGGCCATGGCCGCATCCATTGACGAGATCTGGGATGAGGTTTCACCTCCTGATCTCCCGGAAATCCGAACGGTTACAGTGGCTCCGGCAACCACGGCCCTGCTCGTCCTGGACATCGAGGAGCTGACCTGCAACCAGGCTCGTCGGCCTCGATGCCTGGAAACCGTTCCCCGCATCGCCGCCTTGATCAAACGGGCCCGTGCTGCCGGGCTTCCCGTGGTTTACAGCATGACCCCCCGGGGCACATTGGACACCATGCTGCCACCGGTCACTCCCGAACCAGGCGAACCTGTTGTGCATTCCAGCGTGGATAAATTCTGGAATACCGATCTTGAAGATATTCTCAAAAGCAAGGGCATCACTTCGGTCATTGTTACGGGCACTGCGGCTCACGGAGCTGTCCTGCACACGGCAACAGCTGCCGGATTCCGGGGGATGCATGTGGTGTTGCCTGTTGACTGCCTTTCGGCAGCAGACCCCTATGTTGAGCAGGCCACGATTATCCTTCTCAAGACCGGACCGGGAACCAGCAAGAGGATCTCCTTGACCCGCAGTGACAGGATCACCATCAAATAGGGCGGTAGCCATCCGGAAGGAAACAGACAAAAGGCCACGTGCATGCCAAGTGCGCGTGGCCTTTGTGATTGAAGCCCCTTGTGAACAGGAGTCAGAGATGTCTTTTCATGGAGATAACAAGCGGTTTTGAAACATCATTGCGGGCAGATGTCCCGTGGTGCACCAGAGCCATGACATGCCCTTCCCTGTGGGAGGTCAGATGGTCTGATGTTTTGCCTGGATGGCGTCAGCCAGGGCATCCAGTTGGGCAAAGGTTTCGTCTTGGGGGCGTCCCTTGCTCATGATGGTGCCGAGGATCTCCACCTTCAGGTTGGGTATCAGGCCCGATATCTGCTCAACCGCCTTGGTTGCCCAGCCATAGGAGCCGATGATGGCAGCGTACTTCACTTTGGGCCGCAAGGCGTTTGCCAGATTGACAGTGGAAAAGACAAGGGGGTGCGGTCCGACGTGTACCGTGGGAGTGCCGATGACGATTGTTGCCGCATCAACCAGGGCAGAGGCCAGTTTGGCCAGGTCCGTAACCGTCAAGTCGAATTTGTGGGCCTTGACGCCTCTGTCCGCCAGGGCTGCTACCAGATGATCCACCATGATTTCCGTGCTGCCATGCATGGAGATATACGGGATGACCACATGATTGGATACCTTGTCAGAACTCCACTCCTCATAGGCCGCCAGAATCTGTTCAGGGTGGTCGTACATGGGCCCGTGACTGGGTGCTATCAGGTCAAAGTCAAGGTTGCGCACTTTTTTGAGGTTTTTTTGAATCATTGTGCGAAAAGGCATCATGATGGCAGCGTAGTAACGGTTTGCCGCTTCAATGACATAGGGATCTTCTCCGGCATAAAGATCGGTTGTGGCAATGTGTGAACCCAGGAAATCACCGGTGAACAGGATGCGGTCCTCGGGGAGGTGGGTGATCATGGTCTCGGGCCAGTGGACCCAGGGCGTATGAACGAACCGAAGGGTCTTGTCGCCCAGGGAAAGGGAGTCGCCATCCTCAACGGTTTGAATGCGCTGGTCCGGGATTTCCAGATGTTCCAGAAGAAGTTTTTTTGCTTTTGGAGAACACACGACCGTGGACTGCGGATATATTTCCAACACAAGGGGAATGGTGCCCGAATGGTCCTGTTCGGCGTGCTGGGACACGATGTAGTCGATTTCGGGCACCTGTGCCAGCTGGCGAACCAATACCTCTTCCATCATCGGGTCAACCGTATCAATAAGAGCTGTTTTGTGCGATCCTTGAACCAGATAGGCGTTATAGCTGGTGCCATCGGGTAAAGGTACCAGCGAGTCGAACAATCTTCGGTTCCAGTCTATGGCTCCCATCCAATGAACGCCCTTGCGAATCTGCCTTTTTTGCATGTCGTGCCTCCCTTGGCCTTGAATGTACGCTTTGATGTTCCAAAGGATCCCGTGGAATCCGTTATGCAGGAACAATCCGCAACCACCTGCCAGCCACGATGTGTGCCGGACAGACTGTCAATTGGGATGTATTGCATTGACCTTGTGCCCCGGCCGTTTCCCATGGGTTATGGGTTGCCCGGAGAGGAGACAAGGTAGGTTCAACCCTACCTGATTTGCACATGCCATTCAAAGGTTTTTTGGGAAAAGACATCCCGATTTTGCACAGGCAGGGAGACTGGCCGTCTGTGGTTCGTATGCGCATGTCAGGAGGCGAGGGGTTCCTGGGAGGTGTGCCTGTCCATGTCCTGGCTGCCAACGGATGGGTGCTCTGGAGGGAAAATCGGATGGATAGCTGCTGGGGTGCGAGAATCAGACGGTAAGGCTGTATGGGGCTGGCGTGTCAGAAAGGAGATCGGTCAGATCACGTCCGGGAACCACGAGCCATGATACTCAGGGAGGGCGCTTTTGATAGGCTGCATCCCGGGCAGCAATGAGCTTTCTTGTCGGTTTGCTCATTGCTGTTCGGGATATGAGTTCTGCCTGGGGCTTATTTCAGACCATGTTCATTAAAGAACTGGGAATAGTGTTTATCGGTGCCCTTGATATGATTGCGGAGCCAGTCGCTCAGGAATTTCATGACTTCAAGGGTAAGGGAAATCTTGCCTTTCTCGAATTCGTCTTTGAATTCAGAGACCTTTTGGACAAAGGCATCATGTTCCTTTTTGTGGGCCAGGGCCTGGGGGTAGTTGAATTGTTTGAAGTAGTTCTCTTCGGTCTTGAAATGCGTTGCTGTATACTCAACCAGACCATTGATGATCTTGCCCAGAACATCCTTGCCCTTGCCCTGCTTCATGGCGTCATTGAGATCGTTAATCATGACGATCAGTTTTTGATGTTGTTTGTCGATTTCTGCAACCTTGACGCTGAAGCTGTCATTCCACTTGATCAAAGACATTGAAACCCCTCTTTTTCATGTATTGGTTGAGTCCTGAAACATTGTGCAATCCATTTTATTGAACCCGCGATGCGATGAGCACACCTGCTGGCTGGTCAACCGGCCAGGATGGTGCCTGTCCCCATGACCGAACCGTGTGCCATGCATGACCTGGAAAAATTACCTTGATTCTTTGTGATCAGCAAGAACATGATCCGCGTGTCAACCGGTGGGGAACGTTTGCTGACGGCTCCTGGTGGGACAACGGGCCATGTCCATGGGGAGGCAGGCCGCGTGGGTCAATCCGAAAATCAATGCCATCCAACCTCGTCAAATCGTGTATCTGTTTGCAGTTTGCTGACAAGGTGCGCCACTGTTTTCTCGTGGCGCGTGCGCAACACCAGGGTCACATGGCAACTCCCGGTTTTGGGCTGGCGGGTTATGCTGCGATTTTTGATCTGTATCCCTTTTTCCTGGAGTTGATCGATTATTTGGTCAAGCAGGGTCAAATCGCCTTCCCACTTCATGTGCAGGGAGAAATAGTGATCGCGGACAATGGGAAGACGATGCAGGGCGTACAAGGCCACCAGCACCAGCATGGTCAGTACATATGCAATGACAAATTCACCAAGGCCAACCGTTACCCCAATTGCGGACACGACCCAGATGGAGGCGGCCGTTGTCAGGCCACGGACAAAATCCTTGCTTTTGACAATGGTACCTGCGCCCAGAAAACCAATGCCGGTGATCACGCCGGCAGCCGCGCGAGCCGGGTCCATGCGGATGGCCGATTCTGCACCCACATTGAATTCCATGGAAAGTTTCTGGAAGACAACGATTATTGTGGCCGAGCCAAGACAAACCAGAATATTTGTCCGCAAGCCTGCTTCCCGGCCTCGGGTCTGACGTTCCAGGCCAACAAATGCTCCAAGAATCATTGCTACCAGGAGTCGCACAATGAACATCCCGTTCGCGTTCATGGCATCCCAAAAATAAGCCATCCAAACCTCCTGATTTTCTACGGGACGGTCCTGCAAACTATGCCCGTCCCGTCATATGCCGTATCGCTGTTTGCCAAACGTCTATATGTAAAATGCAAGGGCCCAGAATATCAAGCACCAGTAACAGGGGGTTGGGCAGGAATATCCCGGTGATTCACTCCAAGCAGAGGCCCTCACCATGTGGAAGGCAGGTCTCGTGGCAAAACCTTCCCGATTCTTTCAGGCCGGTCATGGCAAGGTTTGCCCCCCTTTGGTTCGTGACCGACCCGAACCAAGTATGCCCAGGTCTGAAACACCATTCCTGGTTGATTTCCTGTTGGCAGAGGGGGGGGAATACGCATCAAGCAGGCCCTGTTTGTTGTGAACCTGAACGTGCCGGGAGGCTCCAGGTTTTGTTTGTGGTGACACCAGCCGATGTACAAAACCGTTTTCATTTGGTATGGTATTATTGCGTATCAGTGGAGACGTTGTATGAACGGGGGGTGCCTGGATCGGACCCGAAACATGGAACAGGAGGCATATTTTGGCTAAAGAACCAAGACCTATCGATGAATTGACCATTTGGGACGACGCCAAGGCCATGCTCAGGAAGGCCCGCGCCGAAGGTATCCAGACTGTTCACGACCGGCTGGACAGGCAGACCCCGCATTGCAAATTCTGCGAGCTGGGTACCACCTGCCGCAATTGTACCATGGGCCCGTGCCGGGTCAGTGAGAAAAATCCCCTGGGCGTGTGCGGCGCTGATGCGGATGTTATCGTGGCCCGCAATTTTGGCCGGTTCGTAACCGGAGGTGCGGCCGGGCATTCGGATCATGGACGGGACCTCATTGAGGTTCTGGAGGCCATTGTCGAAGGTGAGACCAAGGACTACAGGATCGTCGCTGAAGACAAGCTGCGCGCCATTGCCGGGGAAGTCGGCATCCAGACCGAAGGCCGCTCGACCATGGAGGTGGCCCGCGACGTCATGGACTGTTTTTTTGCTGATTTTGGTTCGCGCAAGAAAGAGGTGTCCTTTCTGGCCCGGGTACCCCAGGTGCGCAAGGACAAATGGGCCGGGCTCAAAATGACCCCGCGGGGAGTGGACCGGGAGATCGCGGAAATGATGCACCGCACCCACATGGGTTGCGACAATGACGCGCCCAATACCATGATCCATGCGGCCCGCACGGCCCTGGCTGATGGCTGGGGAGGTTCCATGATCGGCACGGAATTGTCCGACGTCATCTTTGGTGTTCCCACTCCCAAGATGTCCACGGCCAACCTAGGGGTCATCAAGGCGGACAAGGTCAACATCCTGGTTCACGGACACAATCCCGTGGTCTCCGAGATGATTCTGGCTGCCTCTCGCGAGCCGGAACTTGTCAACCGGGCCAAGGAGCTGGGCGCAACCGGCATCAATGTGGCCGGTTTGTGTTGTACCGGCAACGAGTTGCTCATGCGCCAGGGTATTCCCATGGCAGGTAACCATCTGATGACCGAACTGGCCATCATCACGGGTGCGGTGGAAGCCATTGTGGTCGACTACCAGTGCATCATGCCGTCCCTGGTTCAGATCTCTGGATGCTATCACACCAAGTTCATCGACACGGCCAACAAGGCTCGTTTTACCGGGGCCATCCATTTCGACTTCCAGCCCAGAACGGCCATGAAGCAGGCCCGTGAAATCGTGTCCATTGCCGTGGAGGCCTTTGCCCAGCGCGATCCGGGAAGGGTGGACATCCCGTGTGAGCCCATCGAGATCATGACCGGGTTTTCCAATGAAGCGGTCATTGCCGCCCTGGGCGGCTCCCTTGATCCCATGGTCCAGGCCATTGCCGCAGGCGACATTCGAGGCGCCGTGGGCATTGTCGGCTGCAACAATCCCAAGATCAAGCAGGATTCCATGAATGTGAAGCTCGCTGAAGAGCTGATCAAAAAGGACATCCTGGTACTTGTTACCGGCTGTGTGACCACGGCCGCAGGCAAGGCCGGGCTTCTTGTGCCCGGAGCCATTGAAAAGGCGGGTCCCGGCTTGCAAAAGGTCTGCGGCTCCCTGGGTATTCCGCCTGTTCTGCATTACGGCTCCTGCGTGGATAATGCTCGTATTCTGCAGCTTTGCGCGGCCCTGGCCAACGCCCTGAAGGTGGACATTTCCGATTTGCCCGTGGGCGCGTCCTCGCCCGAATGGTATTCGGAAAAGGCCGCTGCCATCGGCCTGTATGCCGTGGCCTCGGGCATCTATACCCACCTTGGCCACCCGCCGAATATTCTGGGTTCCAAGACCGTAACGGATCTGGCCGTATCCGGCCTGGAAGACCTGGTTGGCGCGACCTTTTTCATTGAACCCGATATGGTCAAGGCTGCCGACATGTTCGACCAACGCATCCGAACCAAACGCAAGGCCCTTGGCCTGAGTGAGTAACAACATGCCCTGGCATCCCTTTGCCCCATTTTGCAGGTGTATCTGCGTGCAGGGGGTGCTAGGGCATTGGCATGTAATGCGGAGTCATCAGATACCTAAATGATCTGTTGGTTGTTGGAGCAAAAGACATCCATACATTTGCAAAAAGCGGGAAAGGCCTTGGGAGGCATGTTGCATGAAGATAGCGTTTGCAGGCAAAGGCGGTGTAGGCAAGACCTCGTTGTGTGCGTGGGTGGCGGACTGGCTGGCCCGAAGCGGGAAAAATGTATGGCTGGTGGATGCGGACACGGCGTTGTCCCTGGGCCAGGCCTCGGGCCTGAGTGCTGATGCCCTTCCCGAGCCCCTGGTCCGGCGCAGTGATCTGGTGCGCGAACGCATTCACGAAGGCGGGTTTTTGAACCTGAATCCTGAAGTGGGCGATCTGCCCGAGGAATTGGCGGTTGATCTGCCCCTGGGAGGCACGCCATTGTCCGGGACAACCCCCGGGCGCAAGCGGCTGTTGGTCATGGGCGCGGTCACCAATGCGGGCGGCGGGTGCGCGTGTGACGCCAATGCCTTGCTCAAGGCATTGCTGGCACATATCGTCATGGATCGCGACGACTGGGTGCTGGTGGATCTGGAGGCGGGCGTGGAACATCTGGGTCGAGGTACAGCGACCCATGTGGATGGGCTGGTGGTGGTTTCGGAACCCAGCATGCGCAGTTTGCAGACCGGTGCCCAGGTGGGACGTTTGGCCCTGGATCTGGGAGTGACCAACCAGCTGTTGGTGCTCAACCGCTACAAGGGCGGGGAGCCGCCGAGGCTGGATGGCCTTCCCGAAAAGTGGATGGCTGTGCCGGTGGTGGAAGGTCTGATCAAACGCCAGATGACGGATACGTCTGTCCTTGGATTGCCCGAGAGTAAGCGGCTGGACGAACTGGTGGCCACGCTGCTGGATCGGCTTGCAGGCTGATGGCGTGGCGTATGGTGGCTGACGCCTGTATCTTTGTACATGAAATATACTGCCAGACAAGGAATGCTTTCCATCTTTCTGCCCACCCTGCGGAAGCACGTTGGGTAACAGTCCCTCTGTTCACGATGACCTCTCCCTGATTCAACCCATCCACATTCCTCCGTTGATGTCGAGTACCGCGCCCGTGGTGAATGCCGCACCCGGTGTACACAGATACCAGATGCCGTGGGCCAGTTCCTCGGGTTTGCCGGCCCGGCCAACGGGGATTGCTTTTTCACGTTCGGCCAGCAGTTCCGGAGAACTGACGCGGAGTACCCGTGGGGTGCGCACCAGCCCGGGGGCAATGGCGTTGACCGTGATGCCAAAGGGCGCCAGTTCCTTGGCCAGACGGCGGGTCAGGCCGATGACTGCGGCCTTGTTGGCGGAATATTCGATTGAGGCAACGGGTAGCGCCGTGCGTCCGGCCACAGAGGATATATTGACGATGCGGCCGTAGTGATTGTCTTTCATGACCGGGACCAGCTCCCGGGTGATGAGGAATTTTGCCATCACATTCCAGTCGAAACTCTGATGCATTCCCTCCTGGGTAACCTCCTCAAGGGGTGGAGCGTTAACAAATCCGCCCGCCGTATTGACCAGAATGTCGGCTCGGCCCCAGGTATCCAAAATGGTCTTTGCCGCAGCCTTGACCTCGGTCTCATGGGCGCACTCCGCCTTGACGAATATGGCCTCGCCACCCGCGTTGGTGATCTGGTTGACGACCGCCTCGCCTTTTTGGGGGGTGCGGCCGACAACAGCAACCTTTGCACCCTCAGCGCCAAAGCGGATACATGCGGCTTTGCCCATGCCTGCTGTACCTCCGGTGACCACAGCCACCTGCCCCTCAATAGATGTCATTGATTTCATATTGTTCCCTCCATGTTTCGGCGTGCTGTTCTTTGTCCACGGACAACCGGGCGCACAACACCTTTGATATATGAGGATACCATGGGGGATATGTTAATTCAATGCTAATCGTTTTGGGATACAAAAAAGCCCGCATGGTCCGAAATGTTTCCGGTCATGCGGGCCGCGCACTGCACGTAACCCTTTGTCTGCCGTCAGATATGCTTCTTTTAGATGGTGATCAGTTTGCCATTGTTCTGCAGGATTTCAGTGAGGGGAGCGCCCCAGTAAATAACTTCAACATGAAGTGCTTCCAGTGTCTTGACGGCATCCAGTTCGTCGGCACAGGCCCGACAGGCGGAAACATGGACTCCAGACCTTTGGGCCTTCTGCACAAGGGCCTGAATATCTTCATTTTCCTTGACCAGTTTCACGGTTGCCCCCCAGATGATGAGGGTTATTTCATCCCACAGCTTCCGCTCCTTGGCGGTGATGGCGTACATGAAAACCATCAATTCTGCGGTGACGGGATTGTCGTTGGTCCAGAGGATATTGAGTTTTTTGGGGCTCAAAGGGGACATGGGAGCACTCCTTGGTGGTCCTGAAAAAGATTCTGTTTACGGTGCTGGATGAGAAAGGAAACCGTGCCCGGGCCGTTAACACAATGGAGCAGCTTGGGGCCGGGATATTGTGCAATGTTTGGCGCGAGATAGAGGAGCCTCTGGCCTTGACCACCTACCGGAATCGGGGACGGTTGCTGCCCGGATGGAAGAAAACGGGTGGAAAAGGGCTGCGTGGTCCCTTGCAAAAGCAACCGCAATGCCTGGCCGTGTTTGACTCTTCATGTGGTTTCACGGTTTCCGGCCAACCTTGTGGCGATTTCCCTGCCAAGTTTTTGAGCCTGTTCCCACGTCTCTTTCTGGTCTTCAACCCGGCAGTACGTTTGGGGGAGGGTATTGATATCATCGCCAAAAAGTCGGGGCAGGGCGCTCATGGAACAGGTTTGCCCATGACTGCA
This sequence comes from Desulfoplanes formicivorans, assembly GCF_001748225.1. Classification (NCBI taxonomy): domain Bacteria; kingdom Pseudomonadati; phylum Thermodesulfobacteriota; class Desulfovibrionia; order Desulfovibrionales; family Desulfoplanaceae; genus Desulfoplanes; species Desulfoplanes formicivorans. The sequence goes on along the minus strand of NZ_BDFE01000004.1, from coordinate 9,525 downwards.
ACGTACGCATTTCAGATTGCCGGTCACCTTGAGCTGGCCGAGCACTTCCATGCCTTCATGGGTCAATGCCGTCTTGATCTGCGCGCTTGCCATATCTATCCCGGGGGTGCCGCGACCATTGCCTGTGACCACGGTGACGGCCAACTTGCCCTGGTTGCAGCCATGGCGGTGTCGCAGGGAGAACAGCCTTTCCAAAAACGCCTTGGTAAAGCTGTCCAGTGATCCATAGGGTGGATAGCCGCCAACAACCAATGCCTGAGCCTGCCTTACCTTTCGGGCCACTTCCGGGAAATCGTCTTTGACTTTGCAGATATTGTCGTTGACGCATCTCATGCAGGCCATACACCCCCGGATGGTATGCTGGGACAGTTTGATGAATTCGGTTGCAAGGCCTGTGCTGTTCAGGACCGCCTGGACAAGGCGATCCGTGTTGGAATTTTTGACCGGGCTTCCTGAAATGCCGATAACTTGAGCACGCATTGTTTCTCCGGGGTAAAAGGAACGTTGCTTTCTTGAATGAATGATCAAGTTAAAAAAAGGAGGAAGTAGTGTCAATGCTTTTTGAGCAATCGTTCAATAAACGACCTCAAGGCAGCATCCTTGTCACGCTCTTGGCCTGCAACAGCACCTCTGGCACGAAGACACGGTTTGCGGGTCATAGTCCCTTTTTTCTGTTGCCACGAGAATCTGTCGCGTCAATGAAGGTTTGGATGCCCGCAACCGCGTTCCCCGTGCCAAGACCAGCCGAACACCATGTGACCCAGCACAATCGCGGCAGGTTATGAGGTCAGCTTTGCCAGGAAGTCTTTCAGAACATGAGCGTGGTTGTGTTTTCTGTCTTTTGCACCGTACAGGAGAACAAGGTTTTGCCTGTCCACCTCTTTAAGATGTTCCTGGGCCCTGTGTTTGTTGGTGCGCAGTTCGTCCAGGTAGCGTTTCCTGAATTCATTCCATTTCCCAGGATCATGACCAAACCAGATGCGCAGTCCGTTGCTTGGAGCCAGGTCTTTCCAATGGCCGTCAAGATGGGCTGCTTCCTTTGAAATACCGCGTGGCCACAACCGATCCACAAGAGCGCGATATCCCTGGGGCACGTCATCATCATATATACGATGGATCTTGATATTCATCCGTGTTCCATCCTGTTGGTCACATGGGATTACCTTTTTTGATCTCCCAACGGGCAGCCTGCTGTTCCTGGCAGGGCAACACGTTGTGCCGTGAACCCCAACGAGTTGTCTTCCATGCCGTGAGAGGGGCTTGCAACAACACCCAGATGCAGGGATTTTGTGTTTTCGGGTGGATTATTTTTTAAGGGATCGCAGTGCCTTTACAACGTCAGCCGGGTCGGCGCGCAGGGTATAGTCTGCAGCAACAAAAGCATAGGCAATGGTGCCGTTGGTATCGACCACAAAGGTTGCAGCAAGGGGCAGGTCAAATTGATTTTTCCCGTTGTGTCCTTCGATATCAATGCCAAAGCTTGTATAGATGGGGCGCAACTCCTGGGACAGAGTGAAGACGATGCCGATTTCGCGGGCATACGTGGAGTTTTGGTCCGTAAGAACCTCAAACTCCAGTCCATGTTTTTCAGCCGTTGTAAGAGAGGCATCAGGAAGTTCCGGGGTGATTGCCACCAGGGTTGCTCCTGCTGCCTTGATGTCTGGCAGGGCCTGCTGGTAGGCGTGCAGTTCCATATTGCAGTAGGGGCACCATCCCCCGCGGTAAAAGATGATGACCACTGGGCCGTTTTGTCGAAGAGTCGCAAGATGGCGGGTTTCGCCGTTGTGGTTTGGCAGCGTAAAGTCCTTAAGGGTGTCGCCTTGTTTGGGTGCGTTTTCCACCAGGTCCGACTTGGCCAGTTTTTCCAGATCGGCAAGCATGATCTTCTGGGCGTCCTTAGGAATCTTTGCCAGATTCTGGGCCTTTAGTTCTGCCAGCTTTTCAGTGAGGGACATGGGGTTCTCCTGTAAGGTTGGATGACAATGATGAACAATTGTGAACAACAAGGGGTCCGGGGATGGACTGTTTGTGCACACAATCGCTGAACTGATTTTTTTGAGAGTGCATCTGAGTGCATGGATACGTTTTTGTTACTATTTGAATATATTTAACATGTTTTAAAATTAAATAAAAAGGGACAGGTAGTTAAGTATCCTTGTGTAGGCAATCAAAGACCCCTGTGTGCTTAAATGATCATCATCTATATATAAACAATCGTTGTCTTTCACGACAAGTGTCATGTCATTGTTTATATACAGATCTGCTGTAGGGATAATATGGCAATAAGAATATTTTTTTGAAATGGTACGTATGAGGGATCGTCCTTTCTCATAGTCGGGATTATGTACATGTTGTATATATCGCATGGTTCCCTTCTTGGGAACGATGCCTAAAAATGAGAGGTATTGGGGAGCATTTTTATCCCCAAAAAACAGTTCTGGCGGATCTTCAATCAAAAAAACCTGCGATCCGATTGTTCCGATATACTCAAGCAGGTCTTGGGTTTTTTCAATGTTCTTATTGGACCATCTTGCTGCAATAATGACAATTTTGGGTTTCCACTCTTTTAAGCATCGAAGCCTTGACGTATCAAATACATATTTTTCATCGGCAGTAAAATAGCGCGTACCTTGGGCCTTTTGTACCGGAATTGAAAAGAATGTTGGCGTGCCTTCTGCACCATAAAAGCAAATGGAAGTTCGTGTATCTTTTGCAACTTCATCCAGAAGTCCTGACCACATGAGTGCGTGTGAGTCCCCAAAAACCATAATTTCTGGTAATTTTGAACCATATATTTTTTTAATACCCTCACGCAGGTATTGGTCTTTGTTCATACGAATCTTTTTTCGAACAGTTATGCCCTGCATCCTTTTGGGTATGGTGTTTGGAGATGCTTGATACGGGGATACGTTGTACATATTTCCTTTCCACTCGGTTCTGGTAAATCCAGAAATATCTTCTGTATGCTTTGAAGCTGACAGGTCATAAGCATAGAAAAGAATAGAAAAAAGCATTAAAAAAATATACGGGACTATTTTTATGTTTTTCCGAGTATATTTTTCAATGACTGAATATGAAAAAATGGACAGTAAAAACATTATGAATAGTTTCGTAAAAAATGAAAACTGGATATCTTCTTTCAAAGAAATATTTTTTGAGTATATTAGCACAGGCCAATGCCATATGTATAACGAATATGATATTTTCCCAATGTAAACAATGATTGGAATTGATAGTATCTTGTAAACAAAATTATTTTTTTGGTTTGAAAAAGCAATAACGCATGCAGACCCAAAAACAGGTGCTGCAAACAAATATGATATTTCGGATTCTCCGGAAATGATAAAAAAAGATGTTAAAATAAAAGCAAGTCCTGAAAAAGCAAAAAAAGTATTGCTAAAAAATATTCTTGAATTGTATTTTGTGTATAAAATGGCAAGCAGGCATCCTGTTCCTAGTTCCCATGCACGTGTTGGAAGCAAATAAAACGTTGCTTCTGGATGAAATTTTGATCCATATATAAATAATGATAAGCTGGCTGCAACACAGAAACATAAAATATGAACAATGTATCTGCTATAATATTTTAAAAGAAATATAAGTATAATCGGAAAGAAAAAATAAAATTGCTCTTCAACAGACAAAGACCATGTGTGTAAAAAAGGAGAAGCTTCCGCATTGGCTCCCCAATAGTTGCCCTCAAGCAACCAGTGGCTGATATTGGCCACTGACAACAAAGAAGCCATGCCCTGCTGCCCCAGGTCGTTTATATCCGGTTTGTAGAGGATCATATACCCGGCAGTGAGGGAAGCAAAAACCATTGCAATCAAAACCGGCAATATCCTTCGTACTCTCCGCAACCAGAATTGCTTGAAGGAAAAGGTATTTCTTTCATGTTCTTTTAATATTATTGAGGTAATGAGATACCCTGATATCACGAAAAAAACATCAACACCAAGGAATCCACCAGGAATCCACGGAATATCCATGTGAAACAGGATAACTGGTATAACAGCCACAGCTCGTAATCCGTCTATTTCCGGGCGATACTTGATGGAACTCATTTTTTTTATGCCTGCGATTTATGGGTATACAAATATTTGTATATATCTGCATGTATTTTTTTGTCGTAAATCGTGTTTGATGAAAAATATTGGTATAAATAGGTTTTTGAATTGCCTGTCCCAGGCCATCAGATGTGTTTTCAGATATTTCACAATAGGGCCGCATGGATTTGCATGTGCAGTACGCTGTAGCCAGCAGATCATTTTTCTGTGGTGTTGAAAAGAACCTGACCTGGAAGTTTATGTAACGCGGGAAACAACTGTCCATAAACAGTGGATGGCCCTGGTAGACTCTGCAACATTTTGGCCATGGTTGTTGATGGGCTTACGTCTGTACACAGGGATTACCGTTTCATCCAACGGCACCATCCATGCCAGTCTGGATTGTGTCTGTGCGATGGGCGTTGCTTGCGGGGCGACATGGCCGTGCACAAAGCCCTTTTCAAAGACGATGGCCATTTTCACGTTCGGTTGCACGGCAATCAAATCCGTTGGCGCTGTTTGGGGTTGGCAATCTGAAATCTTTTGTATGCTGGTTCAATCGTCTTTAGGGTATACAAGGGAGGAGGGAAGGATGTTCATGCAGGCGCGGTCATGTTGCAGCCTGCTTTGATTTTGGAGGTCCGGGAACGAATGTGCCCAGGTGATTGCCGGGACAAGGGGAGAGGATAATTGCTTATGACCGGCTGATGGCCAACAAGCCGGGCAGGTATGTCCTGTCCGGCTTGTTGGCGTTATATCGTTGTTTGACTTGCATCGCTCCGACATGAGGGCTTTCAGTGCAAGCGAAGCGTTACAAAGCCGTTTTGTAAATGGCAGCCACATCTTCGGCCTTCATGCAGCGCGGGTTGGTCAGCCCACAGGCATCTTTTTGGGCGTTAGCAGTCATAATGGGGATATCTTCTTCCTTAATCTCTTTGCCATAGCGCTTGCCCAGTTCAATGAGCCCCTTGGGGATACCCACATCAGATGACAGCTGGACAATGGCCTCCAGAGCCAATTCCGCAGCATCCCGTTGGGAGAGGCCTTCGATATTGACCCCCATGAACATGGCAATATCTGCAAAGCGATCAATGTTGGAAATAAGGTTGAACCGTTCCACATGGGGCAGCAGGATGGCGTTGCATTCCCCATGGGGCAGATCGTAGAAACCGCCCAGCTGGTGAGCCATGGCATGGACATGGCCGAGGCTGGCATTGTTAAAGGCCATGCCGGCGAGATACTGGGCATAACACATTTTATCCCGGGCCTTGATGTCCTGCCCGTTGGCAACCGCCTTGGGCAGATACTGTGCGATCAGTTCAATGGCTTTTTGGGCACAGCAGTCGGTCATGGGGGTGGCAATGGTGGAGACATACGCTTCAATGGCATGGGTCAGGGCATCCATGCCTGTTGCTGCCGTAAGTCCAGGAGGCATCCCCATCATGAGCTTGGGGTCATCAATGGCTATGTCCGGCGTGACCCTCCAGTCTACAATGGCCATTTTGATCTTCCTGGAAGTATCCGTGATGATGCAGAACCGGGTCATTTCACTGGCCGTTCCTGCCGTGGTATTCACGGCAAGATACGGAGGCAGAGGATTGGTTGCTTTATCCAGCCCCTCAAAATCATGTATTGTGCCGCCATTGGCAATGACGAGCCCCACACCCTTGCCGCAGTCGTGAGAGCTTCCTCCGCCCAGGGAAATAAGCGAATCGCAATGGGCGTCCTTGTATGCTTGTACTCCGTCTGCAACATTGGTGTCCGTGGGATTGGGTACGGTTTCGTCATAGATCGCGTATGCCAGGCCGGCTGCATCCAGCAGATCGGTAATGGTTTTGGTGATTCCTGCAGCAGTGATGCCCTTGTCCGTGACAAGAAGGGGGTTTTGGGCCCCAAGCGCCTTGATGCGCGCGGGAATTTCCTTGGAAGCTCCAATGCCGATCAGTGTGACGCTGGGAATAAAAAATCCGTATACCTGTTCGATAACAGCCATGCTACCCTCCGGGTTTGAAGGTTTATCATCCCCTGTGCATATCACGAGAGTAAAAACATTGCCAGAGCCATGCCTGGAAAGCTGAAAGAAGGAGCATGCTGTTCCATGTGCCGTGGGCACCATACAGGCTCATCGAAAAATCGCAGACATGTTTGTGTGGCGGAATTCGTCCAGTTTCCATCCGGACCGGGTCCATGCCCGCTCTCGGAATCAGGTGGAAAATCGTGCGCAAGAATGGGAGACGTCGGGTCAGGGTATGGGGCAGGGTCAGCTGAAGGGACGCGTTCTCAAGGTTGAGCCTGACCGGACTGTTTCGATAATAGCAAACACATGCAATGCGTTGTTCGCCTTGCCGGTCAAAGCTCCCGGCACGTTTTTTCAAGCCGGAACCTTGGGGCTGGGCCTGTTTGCACGGTCAGATGGGCGTGTGTTGTGGAAGCAATAAGACAGATTTTTGGGCAATGAGCGCCTGCGGTACCAGGGGTGTTATCCGGAACCACGGTTTTTGGTGTCAAAAGAGGGGGGTGAGGAAAAAAGGGCGGTGGTGGAGGGTAATTCGTCTATCCCGGCAGGCTATACTCCGCAGGAGCTCAGTTCTTCCCATTCCTTGCTGCCTGGCCCTATGACGCACCTGCCATTCTGGCGCAAGGTAAGACGCAATTTGCATTTTTTGATTTCATCCATGAATTCTTCTTCGGGAATACTTCGTACTGCATTTAATATGTTGATTCTGAACGGATGATTTCCTTTCTTGAGGGTGTAAAAAACCCATTTTCCTTCCTTTTCTGCAAAAACAAGATCCGCCATTAATAATGTCTTTAAGTTTCGTGAAACATTATAGTATGAATCACCAAGTACATCTATGGCTTCGGCTACGCAGATGCGTTCGTCTATCTGAACAAGAAGCCAGAATAGACGTAATCTGTTTGGTTCTGATAATGCTTTTAATGCCCGCACATAAAAGTTGTTGTCTGATAACATTTTTTTATGCTCCAATATGTATTGTTTGACCAACTATAAAAGGTAGGGATAGATCGATATATAAAAATATAAGATCCTGTTTGTGCGAATCAATCAAAACGAACGAACAATAGTTCGATTTGATGACTTGTGTGTTCACTCATTTCTATTCTGGTTTTTGCGTTTGATGTCTTTCATGATTCCGATCAGGAATAAAATAATGCCTACAACGAAAACCATCGCAGAATGCAATCCATGAAAGACCAACTCCTCCCTGCTGGCACCAGAAAAATAGGCAATCCAGAACAGAGGGCAGGACAACCCCAGCAACGCAATGAGAGCACCCTGTCTGGCTGTTGCTGGTATTTTCTTTTCAGCGAACATACAGCGCACAGCTCGCCAGATATGAGTGTACGGGCACAAATATTTAATACTTCGTAAAAAATCAAGTTTCATTGGTTTTGTCTTTTTTGTTTGTAAATGAGCATTTTATGACAATTTTATATTGTATAGCGCAATGTGATTGCCATATTTTATGTATTCAAAAGCGCATGCATCATAATGTGTTCAATCTAAAAGTATACGGTATGTTTTTGAATATATTTTTAACTGTAATAATCATATATTCTTGATGGTGTTGCATATGTGTCATGCGGCTTTTTGTTGTCTATGTTTCCAGCAGCATGATATATAAATTCAAAAAAATCAGAAAGTTATTTTCATGAAACTGGGGCGTACCCCAATAACAGACGCTCAGGAAAGATTTTCTGCTATTGGGGTACGCTGCGTAGGGGTTAACTTACGGTGATAAAAAACCATCCCCCAGCCATGGCGATCAGGATAACGGTACAAACAAAAGCGATAACCGCCTTGGGTTTGAGTACCGATGAAATAATCGCGATTTCCGGCAGGCTTGCACCAGTTCCGCCTATGAGTAGTGACATCGCTGCCCCCATGCTCATCCCTTTTGCAATCAAAACCTGCAGAAGGGGAATCGCCATTTCTATTCTCAGATAGAGCGGAACTCCAATGGTCGCAGCTACCGGAATGGCATACCAGCTATCATTGCCAACGTACCTTTCAACCACATCCGCAGGCAGGAAGGCAGCCGACAAAGCGCTTATGACTGCACCAATCAGTATATAAGGAATAATACGTTTAAAGAGTGTCCACGCAAAAGGCATGGCAGCAACAACGCGACTATAATGGGTTGCGCATGTTTTTTGTGGTTGACCACAAGAACATGATGATAATGGCTGTATGGACGTGTTGGAACATGTATTCATGTTCGCACTACAACAAGTCGTCTTGTTGGTGATATTGCGACGAATTTCATGTTTTAAAGGCGTGATTCTGATGATGTATCCAGCAAGAATGGCCCCTCCCAGGGTTAGTATGAGATAGATTGTGGCCACTTTTACGCCAAAGGTGGCGAGAATCAACCCGACAACAGCAAAGTTACATAGTGGTGCGGAGATCAGAAATCCAAAGATTGTCCCCATGGATGCACCCACTTCGACCATGCCCATAACAACGGGCACCATTGATGCGCTGCAAAAGGGGGTCAGTATGCCCAAAAGGGCTCCTATTATCGGACCGCATTTTTCATGCTTGGACAGCTTTTTTTGCAACTTCTCCTGCGGGATATATTCCCGGATGATTCCTGTGATGATGGACACGATCGCTATGATGGCTACCAGGGCCAGGCCAACGTGCAAGAATTCGTTTATCGCTATTACCCACTTATTTTCCTGCATATTTTTAGTTCCTTCCTTTTGAATGTTATTTCATTAGCGCTAACGTGCAAACGTTGCTAGCAAAACTCTCCTTGATGAGCAAGTGGAAAAACGAGGCTTGTGAATTTGGTTTTAGGAAAACGCCCAGGGAGCTTTGCATGCGCAGATCACGATTTGTTGCGGATGCAATTGTGGAGTGATTGAAGGCCGGGAAGGAAGGAGGAGGGTCCTGCTCCAAGGGCCAGACTTGAGAAGTCGGAGTTAAGTCTCTATCCTGACAATCAACCAGGAGGAGTGGATGATCAATATTTGCAGGACTTATGATCTATGATGCTGAATTTAAAACGGATGCCGTGATGGTGGCCGACGAACCCGGTGGTGGTTCCAGCTGTTGTCGAAAGTCTGGGAGTAGGTGCCGATTATATGTCATTGGTGGCGGGACTGAGGAATTAAAATCATCTCGTCTTTCCAAGTAAAGGAAATCAGCCCTTACGGGCGAGCAGCGCAGGATCACAATTGCTACGTCCGCTGAAGCATTCGATCTTGTCCCACCACCTATCACTTGTGCTTTTGCGGATTCTTATCCCTGAGCATTGTTTTGGATTCTAATAATTTTAATGTGGACTGGATGGTATAGAAGATTTAGAAAAGATGTATCAGACAAGGAAGTTAACGTAGTTTAAAATTGTCAATTATGATTTGCCTGCAAAAAGTAAAAATGTCGCTCACAGTAAACGGAAAGACTTAAACGGATAATTTCATGATGTGAGCACAAAATTATTCCCGGCTA
>NZ_BDFE01000003.1 GCF_001748225.1 Desulfoplanes formicivorans | reverse complement strand
TTAATTTCGATAATATATACTAAATTTTGTATATTTTGTAAATAGTATAGGTAGTAATTTTTCGTTATTGTAGAGAGTTTTTGCAGTCAAATCTATTAACGTGTTGCACCAAAAAGGTTCTCGTTTCTTTAATTGATAAACTGTTTGTTCTTATGAAATATGCATGCCAATACTGGAATCTCTGCCCGATTCAGGAACAACCGGTTCAGGATCAAGTACACGCGCAGGAACACCTGCAATGGTAACATTAGGTGTGAGAAATTTTTATTGACAACAGCATTGGCCCCAATGGTTATGTTATCAGCAATTTTGATGTTGCCAAATACTTTAACACCGGGTCCAATATACACATTGTCACCAATTTGAGGAGCCTCTGTATTACCACCTGATGCACCAATATTTACACAAACATGTATTCTGCAATGCGATCCTACACGAGCATTTCCATTAACGACAATGGTGCCTCGATGAACAATGGCCAACCCAGGTCCAAAAACGTTCGGTGGAATTGTAAATCCCAATAATATTCCCAAAACTTCAAATTGAATACGTTGCAAATAGTAAAAAGGTCTAAAAAATATTTTTTTACTCTTTTCAGAATTGATATAATATTCGATTTTTCGCAATACAATCTGATAACGCCAGATTAAATTTATGGTTGTTAAAGGATTTTTACCTTCTAATCCTAACGCTGCCGCATCAGCCCTTAGATACTCACATAATTGTTTTTTATTCCGAATCATGTTTTTCCCTGCTTTTATATGCTTCATTTTACATTATAGAAACTCTGCAGTCTGCATTCACCAGCCTTGGATGCAACTGTTAGGGCGGAGATATCCTCGTGACATGAAAACGATCGCTTGTTTGCGTGAGATGATAATGTTTCTTTGAAACCAACTGCCCAAATCATGTTACGGATGGTGCGTGGGAATCAACCAGGCTTGCTACCGACTTGCGGACATACAGACAACGCCTCCAAATCCCACATCAGTGGGCTTGCAGAAAACATTCACAAACCAGGAGAATACATTTATTGATCTTGTGCACATTATTTTTCTATCTCTCATGGCTTACCGTATTGAGCACCACAACAAGCAAAACATTGTCTTCAAAAATACAACGCATCAAGCAAAAAATACTTGCATAACAACAAACTCCTCTTTCTCAAATAAAAAAGTAGCTTTTGATACGCTTTCTTTTTCAATATGTATCAAAAACTACTTTCTAAAAATATTGTATTATATTTATTATTCAACAACAAAATTAAATCATATACATATACAAAACAAATAGTAAGTGTTTTATAGAAACAAAAACATATCATTCTCAAGCAATATCGTTAATTGATTTTAAAAACCAGTCTGCAGTTTTTTGAATCATCTGGTCTTCTGTGAATGTATTTTCAAATCTGCGTTGAGCATTTTTCCCCAACTCATTTCTTAATGATTTTGAATTGACTAATCTTAGAAGAGAATCGGCAAATTCTTGAGGTGCATCTACTGGAGTCAGCAGGCCCTCTTTGCCGTGACGAACGGCCTCTGGATTTCCCCCGGCATCCGTGGCGAGAATTGCCAATCCGGCTCTCATCGCTTCTAAAAGAGCAATAGAAAAATACTCTACATATGAAGACATGACAAATATATCAAGTTTCGCAAGACATGTATTGATATCCTTAACATATCCTGGAAACTCAAGAACATCATCAATCTGCAATTCAATAGATTTTTTTTTCAGTTCTTGCTTTTGAGGACCGTCACCCCAGATGATAAACTTCACAGTCGGATCTTTTTTTTTCACCAAAGCAATGGCATCCAAAAACCATTTCAACCCTTTTTGTTCGCTTAATCTGCAACATGTACCAACCATTACACGATGTTGATTAAATGAGATTATATTTTCATTTTTTTCTGATTTTGCATACGTTGTTAAATCGTTAGAAATTCCATTATGAATAATTGTAATTTTCTGTTGTGGTATTCCTTTTTCTTCCAACATGTGAGCTGCGTACTTTGATACGGCAATGACATGCTTAACAACATACTTATATATTACTCTCTCTATGATTTCTACAAAAGGAGCTCTTATCTTTTGCATACAACTTGAAGGATAATAGCTTCCATGCCATGATGCCAAGATCGGGATATTCAACCCAATAGTAGCCAAAAAAGCAGCCAAACCACCATTGAATCCAAAAATAAATATACAATCAGGTTTTTCTTTTTTTACCATATCTCTTAATTTTTTAACCCATGTAGCATCCCATCTTCCTTTAATCATAATCAATGAATGATTCACCCCATCACTGAAACGACTATCAAATATCCATTTTTCATTATTGATAATGATTGTTGTGCTTTGTATTTTGTTATATTTATCTATATTTTCAATGCTTTTTGCATATTTTGAAACACCACCAGGAATTAATCCCCAATGAATCATTACAATTTTAAGTTCTCTATTTGCGTCCAATTTATTTTCTCACGGTTAGAAATCGGTGTCCACAGATAAAACATTTGACCCTGCTACAGAGTTGAAAAGTCGGTATTTAGCCGAAGGGTGATTAGTTTTCCAAAATTTGTGGACCTGGCAGCTGCTTTGTTAGTCATCATATTTCATCAGATAGTTAAAAAAAGACATATATTTTTGAGTAACAATTTGTTGTGAATGGAACTTTCCGATATATTCAAAGCAATTATCACCTATGAGTAATCTTTCAGATTTGTTTATCATCATTGTTTTGACATCGACACATAACTGTTCAAATGTTTTAGAAACTTTACCTAGGTTATATGTTGTTATTACACAATCAGGATCAACATATAAACTGACTACAGGTGTTTTTGTTTGCCATGCCTGGAGGTATGTATTTGGAAAACCCTCCATATCAGATGTTCCAACAAACAATGATGCTTCACAAAAATATCTGCCTATCGAAGAAAAAGGAATATATCCAAGATAGCTTATATTTGTCATTGAACGAGTCATTTCGATAATATCATCGTCATGTGGCTTTTGTGGGGTCGTCGACATTATCATGACAAAATGGAATTCAGGCAACTCTTGAGCTAGTTTTATAAAAAGTTCAGGATGTTTCTTGGCATGGTTATTCCCGACCCAGAGAATATACTTTTTCTTCGCACTGCAACAAGGTTCATTCAACGAAGTATAATTTCTAACCAAAACACTTCTTTGATTGAATGAACAGACAAACCCTTTCAGCTGGCAATAATTTTGTGCAATGGTAAATGAAATATTGGTCAAACCCAATCTGTATAAAATCAGACCGATAACTCCGTCCTTGGCTAAGACTCTGGAAGGCATAACGTCTTCATCAATCTGCCCGACAAAAACAATTTTTTTGTTATAAAAAAAATTGAACACGGCCAGTAAAAACAAAAGGTGTCTTGGGGTCTTGATCATGTAAATATCAGCATCAATTTTACGAAGACATAAAAAAAGTTTTATCCAATCGCAAAAAATGTTCTTTTTTTTCCCTTTTAGGTACTTCAAAAAAAGGCTGTGTATTTTGATTTTGTTTTTAATAAAGGATGTTTCCTGTCCTTCTCCATTTACAATAAAATCAACTGAAAATGAATGATAAGCCAAATGATTTGCAAGCAAAACAAATTGAAGTTCGGCACCACCCATTGATGATTTTTTATTATTCATCAAAATTGGCAACGCATTAAAAGATATGAGACATATTTTTATCATAAACCTTCTATATTATTTACAAACAATAGATTATCATCAACTTACAAAGTCAACTCAAAATCATATGCGATTAAAAACATCGATGTATTTACTTGCAATCAAATCCCAATCATACTTTTTTGAATTGACAAAAGCGTTATTTGAAAATTTATTATATAATTTATTTTCATTATATAGCTCAAAAATTCCATTAGCCATCGAATTATAGTCTTTTTTTTCAACTATTATTCCACAATCGTTTTCCAGAACAACATCCTCGTTTCCAGAAGCATTTGTCATGACCAAGGGTAGTCCGGAAGCCATGGCCTCCAGACTTACCAAACTCAGTCCTTCACTGATGGAAGGTGAAAAAAAAGCCCATGCGGAACGATAGCAACGTCGGATTGCATCAAAATTTTGTTCTGGGATTACAAAAATTTTTTTTTGTAACCCCAGATCGTTTATCATTGGATTCAATGTATGTGTATTTTTACCAATCAAAACGTAAGCCATATCGCTTACGCCTTTTTTTAACAAAGCGCTAAACGCTTTTATTCCATAAGCATACCCTTTTATAGCATGGTTTCTTCCAACTGAAATCAATATTTTTGTATCTTGTTTTACTTTGATCTTTTGATGTAAGAATTTTGATTTATTAGTTTTGTATAAATTGACATTAATTCCATTTGGAACACAATAAATCTTATTTTGAGATATCAATTCGACATCTTTTTGAATTGATTTACTTATAGCTGTAACACAATCTGCTTCATCTAAATTTTTGATAATAATTTTTTTTGCTTTGTTATTTAATAGCAACCCATAATTGAATTCAGGTTCTACCCGAACGGCCTCTCCGTGCGGGGTCATAACAAGTTTAAAATTAAATTTAGATTTAAAAAATCTTGCAATTCTACCTGCAGCATAAACATCATGACAATGAACAACATCAATTTTTTTTGATTTAAGTGTATTGTAAAATTTAAATATGCCTGAACAATAATCGGCACCAGATCTTCCTGATAGAGGAAAATTAAAACCATATCGCACAATTTCATATTTTTTTGGAAGATAAATAAAATTATCATCAATATTTTGAACAAATATAGTTACATTATTTCCCAAATTTACAAGACTATTAGCAAGATGATGCATTGCCAATTCCATACCACCAATCCGAGGCAAAAAGCTTGAACCGAGCAGACATATATTCATGCGGTCGTCTTATGGTTAAAGATGAGTAAAACAAAAACACAAATCATCTTCGGTATAAATTGGCATTGGCATACGCAATCACATTAGAATCGACAACAGGAATATCTGTTCGATGCATAATGCGTGGCCTTGCTTAGTCTTCAATCTTCAGACCTTGTGGCGGTTGTATATAGGTGCCGCCCTGGTACTCAAAGGGCCCGATATCCACACCCCTACCGACAGGTACGGGCCTTCCATGAAAGTCCAAGGACTCCCCGACATCAATCCCGGCATCAATGCAGGGCGAATCAGACAAAAGATCCATTTTATTGGATACAAGCTTGGGATCGCCCATGATAGATCCTTCACCTTGCCCTTGATCATACGTAAAATATCCTGGAGACTTTCCAACAATACGATTGAAATCGTAGGATTTTCCTGCCCAGGAAATGGTTGCTCCCGACCCCCTGTAATATACATTGTTGGAAAATTTCCAATTGGAAAAGCCATCCTTGGATTGAGCGTTAACTTCCAAATTTCCGCTATTATTATAAAAAATATTGTTTGCAACGATCGTTCCCGCATTCTCACGGTACTGAATGCGAAGCGCCGCATAACCAGCCTTGATGGTTTTGCCACCATTTATGAACAGGTTATTGATAATTTTGGTATTAAAAATTCGCGCAGATGACTCCCCACCCCCGAGCCTTAACCCGTCAACACTGGGCCAGGCAGTGATGGAGTCACCATATACTCCCCATCCATCAATCACGTTGTATGCAGCCACACAATCCCTTGTGTCCCCTGCAAACATGAGCGCCTTATCCGCTGAGTTCTTGATCAAGCATCGTTTTACAGAACATCCAGGACTCTCATACACAGATATAGCCGCATCAATATGTTCTACGCCAGGATGGCCATTATCATGAGCATAACAATCCTGAATGGTATTGTTTGGTGAACTTTCAATACCAAAACATCCCTGATCACCCATATCAGTTGGAAGATTGCCATTCGCATATGATTCACAATTTTTTATAACATTATTCGCACCTGCATGATTTAAATATATTCCTGTGCTCCTATGATGAAAAGCCTTCATGTTCTCAAAAACACAATATTCTGAATTACCTTTAATCATACATCCACGATAAGCACTATTACTTGCAGTGAGATTTTTAACGGTCACATATTTGCAGTTAGTGACATCTATCTGAAGTCCTCCAGGACCGAATACATCAATCCCGTCTATTATTACATATTGTTTACCATCAACTTTGATTCCAACATCTCTATGCGCAATTTCCATTGCACCTGGATTGCCAGAGTCATTTCTAAAGTAAAAAACATCACTATTCAAAGGTGAATAGTAATAGTTGTTTTTCATATCCACTAAGGATTTAGGAGCTTCCCACCACACATCTGATGCTGCATAGCCGAGATACGCAGGCAAACGTGCACCATTCCAAGCTGCTGAGTGAGCATTCTTATTATTTGGGATCCTTCCTTTCCATATTTTTTTAGAGCCAGAACTCGTCTCCAAGGTCCAGTCCTTGAAAGTTGTTGTCAGTTTTATCAGAGGGTTGTTCCCCTCACCATAAGATCCGTAAGTTATTGGTTTCCCGTCACTACCAGAACTGGATACAATAAGACTCTCTGACCAAACCTGATTTTTTTTCAATAAAATCTTGTCCCCGGGAGAAAAAGCGGAAGAAGATACCTTTTGCAACGATTTCCATGGTGTTGCTGGCGATTTTCCTGAGTTCTGATCATCTCCATCAATATTACTGACATAGTATGTGTCCGCAAATGCAAAACTTATCATGCATGAAAAGACCAAGGTAATTGAGCATACCATAATCTTGTACATAACTGCCCCCTTCTGCTGCAAGTTAATATTTACTAAAATTTTATTTTCTAACAATTTCATAGTAATTATTTGTACCATTATAACTATTCTTAACCATCAAAAGCTCTCCACTCGAATTTGAAAAAACATAATTATCTTTCAAAAAAACATACAAATACCTATAAGCCTTTTTCTTGTTTTCAAAAATCTCTGGTTTATTGTTTTCAAATGAAGAATTAATTATTTTCTCATCGATATAAACTTTATATATATTATTATCAACTAAATGAATCTCTTTAAAATACAAAATTGGTATTGCACATATCAACAAGACATAAACAGCTTTACGAATAAATGACTTTTGCAAAAGAAAAATATTACATAATACATAATTAACCATTAATATCATTAAAGGCAAAATAACAGACAAATATCTTACTCGAATGGGCTCCGCGATTTTGATTGGATTGATACTTTTAATGGCAAATGTTTCAAAAAAAACAAAACATAAACATAATACAGCAATAAACGAAATCCATGAATTTCTGAATTTTTTCAATATATATAATGATGACAGTAAAGATATAAAAAAGAGTAACTTCCATGAAATTGGCAGCTTAATCCATCTTTCAAAAAATGTCATAAAAGAAAACATATGGTTCAAATCAATATCGCCACCACGACCATGTCCTTGTATAATACAGCTCATTTTACCAAGCACGAGGCTGCCATCAGAAACAAAATAAAAGGCAGTAACTTCAATAAAAAACAAAACGATTAAACTTAATGCATACATCAATGGAAGCGATTTCTTCTTTTTTTTATATAAGAAAATCATAAAAATCGGTATAAAAAAGACACTTGTAATTTTTGAACTATATGCCAAAAAGACAAAAAGTATATGTATAAATAAAAAAGCAAATTTATCACGCTCAACATAAAGTATCATAAAATAAATAGCGATCAGCATATACGTAATAGAAAAAATTCCAGGCAGTAACTGTGAACCAATTGCATCCATCACTGGAAAAAAGATATAAATCAAACAAGATGTCGTAGCAAAATACACACCGTTTATTCTTAAAGAAATCAAAAACAAAAAAATTAAAGAAATACTGAACATAAAAAACACACAGAGATACATGACAACAGGGTGAGTACCAAAAACATATTGAAATATATAAGTAACTCCATTTATTGCCCAACGCGATGTATGTTGATTCCATGTTGGATAATATTTATCCCATCCCGTAAAATCAAAACCATATAATAATCTTTTAACTTGAAACCACTTATACATCGCATCTCCACCATACGATATATAATCAGCGGTTAAAATTCTGTAAAAAATTCCGATAACAAATAACACAAAAAATATTTGCATTTCATGTCTATACGAAAATTTACAAGTATTCATATGATCTTTTTTCTCACAAGAATAATTCATATTTCCCACGTACATAACTTTTTTTGGCAACAGTATATGCTTATTCAAATAAAATAATTACGCAGCGATCAGCAAAAAACAGATATAAGTTAATCATCTGTTATTTTTAAATTTTCCTTTAACACAATTGAAGAGGTTACAAAAAAGAAATAATACGCCGAAAACATATTCAAAGCCAACATCGAAATCATAAATGATAGTAAACCAGACAAATACCCATAATACAGTAATTCGTTCTTTTTGCTACTTAAAAGATATAATGTTTTTTTTACCAAAAAAACAAGTATTAGCATAAAAAATATTAATCCAATCAAACCCTTTGAAATCAAAACTTCCAGATATGTATTATGGGTATTAGATCCAACCAATGAGGTAAAATCCTCACTGATACCAAGCAAAGGATTTTGAACATATATTTCCAATCCTTTTTTCCACAAACCCAACCTTCCGGAACTATACTCATCAAGTGATGAGTGTTGATATCTGGAAACAATGTTAGTTTCTAATCCAGAGACTGTAGTCTCTGGTATTGTTTTATAAATTCCTATTGATGAAATTACTAAAAATATTATAAATAGCAATAAATTTTTATTTTTATTTTGCATTATTTTATTCCTGCTAAGAACAAAAAAAGCAATTAACGCGAACAAAGAAGATAGAAAGGCGGTTCTTGATCCTGTCAAAACAATGGAATATGCCCCAAACAACAAATTTATCCCCAAAAAAATCGACCATAATAAATTTTTGGACATAAAAAATCCCGCAATAACTATAGGAATAAAAAATGAAACATATGAGGCATATACGTTTGATTCACCAAAAGATCCCTGAGATCTTCCATATTTAGTATCAAAACTGATTCCTTCGATACTTACCAGGCCAAGAGAATCAAAAACAGTCATTGCGTTCAATAGAAAGAAACACAAAATAAGCACATAAAAACTGTAGTTTGCATCCCTTTCTTTTAGATGCAAATTTTCAATCAAAACATATATCAAAAAAGCATCAAAACTGCTTTTAAAATTCATTAGCAAATTCAATAAATTTGAAACATCATTATTTATTAATGACTTATATATCATTATCACAAATGAGTAGACAATGTAAATAATAATATATTTACTTACCTTCTTCATAGTTTCAGATTTGTCGTCTCCCTGGAATGTCACCTGAATAGTATAAAGTATTATAATTATGTAGAGAGAAAGATTTTTTAAACTCAATGAACCCATAAAAGAAGGATTATACACAAAGGAAAGATTTACGGTCAGTGATATCAATAAAAAAGATATGCTTAAAAAATTTGCGTACGCCATGAATGGTTTCCTATCTTTATATTTACAAATAATTTTATTTCAAAAAACCCAATCCTTTAAAATTCCAAATCAAGCATTCATCGCCATATATCTTCATACTCCATATTGATATCAGAGAAATAATAATGAGTTTAGAATTATCATTCGACAATTATCACCTTATAGATGAACATTTTACACACTAATTTTATTTTATATTACGAATAAAACTTTATCTTTGAATACAATTTATTAAAAACCAAACATACCTCTTCAATATTTGATCTTGAAATCACAGCAAAATAAATTATAAAAAACAACGATGAAAAGATAATTGGTTTGGCGATATAGTTTATCTCAACAAATTCACCAACCAACAAAACAGGAAAAACCATTATATTAACGATCGATAATTTAAAAATTTTTTTCCAATAAAAAATTTCATACAATTTAATCTGATAAACACTCAATATCTTCAGCCCAAAAAATAAATATATAAATGTATCAGACACAATATAAGCAATTGCGGGACCATAAAATCGCATATAATCTTTTAACATGAAAATTAGAAAAATATTGATGATAAGTGCAAAAAAATTTGCAAAGACATAAAATTTATTTTTGCCAATAGACCGCAAAGGTATACCGGTTTCAAAACACTCTTTTACCATCAAAAACATGTATATCCTAAAAACAGGTACGGAATCTATATATTTATCAGTAAAAAATATTCTAATAAAATCTTCTGAAAAATAATAAAAAACAACAAAAAAAGGAAAAACTATTGCGCAATACAATACATTCGTTTTTTTCCACAAATCCAGTCCGTTATGCTTGGAACTATTCATCCTCGAACAAATTTCAGGGAAAACAATATCTGCTATACTACTTCTTACTATATTGATGACTGGAATCTGATACGAACCAACTGCATACAATGCTAGGTACTCGACACCAAGTGTATAAATTATGAAAAATTTTGAAATCTCTTTGTTCGTATAAAAAATAAAATTTGAAACCCCCATTGGAAACGTATAAACTATCTGTTCCTTAATATTTCCAAAATTGAATTTAAATTTAATGAGTTTTTTTCTATATGAATATATTGCGACAAAAATAAACTTTAAAAATTCTACCAACACCAATGCGTAAATCATATACATAATATTTTTCAAACAAAATGCAGCTCCTATCAGTGCCACAGACCTCAACGAACTTCTTGCTGCTATATAATATAATACATAATTTGTTTTTTGTGTTGCTATCCAATAAGATTCACAAAAATCAAAATTGAGCAAGAAAAAAAGATAGACACATAAAGGGTATACAAAATCATACGTTGAGTTATATTCAATTAAACCTTTGAATACAACCAGAGCCAACACAACAATTATTGATATAATAAAATTTATTAAAATACTATTTTCAACAAAGGTCGAATTGTTTTTGTACTTCCCCAAAAAGTAAAGCAAACTCCTATTGACAGAAAATGAAGCAAGATTGGCAATAATACCAGAATATAGAATAAACTCCCTGTATTTTCCATACTCAGCTACTGACAGCATTCTTACTAAAAATACTGGGGTCACAAACAGTATGACATAATTCAAAAATCTACAGATAATGAGTATGCTTGTATGCTTGGCTAACGAGCTCATTAATGTCTCATGAATTTTACACTTAGCATGTTATACAAAATTTTCATTGTTTGTTTATTATTACATACAATATTTGAATACGTTTGATTAGCCAACGGACAATAACAATTTTTATCCTTTATATATTTTCTAATCCTGATGGCAGAATCGCTATGCCATACTTTCCAAAAGTCATAATTGGTGTCTCTGAGGTTGCCCATTGATTTTGTATAACCAAGTACACAGCATGGCCATAGTTCTGCATGTGGTGTCAGATGAGCATTCGTGATACCAGCATAACATGGAATGACTTGTGTTTTCTTTTTGACAATTTCGCTGGCAATATCATAATAAACCAACCTTAATGATTCGGTTGTTTGGGCAAGCTTTTTTTTGTTAACAAGGTTGTGTCGAATTTTACTTGAAAAATTTTTTATGAGTTCTGCATACTCTTCGCCTGAAGGAGTTATGGGATCACCCACATTAAAAAATTCCTCCCGCTGCTCAGCGATTTCATTCCGATAGCTTTGGACACCGAGTCCGTGGACGAAATCTTCAATTTCATCCAGACAATCCTTGTTGAAATTAGAAACAACAGTTCCGATTTCAACATGAAAATTGTCATATTCTTCTTGAAGTTTTTTCAATTCGGTTATCGTGGCCATCAATTTTTCCCAGTTGCCAGGAACTCCTCGTATCTCATCGTGCAGCTTTCCGATCCCATCCAGTGACGGCTTGATCGTAACCGGGGTGTGCAGTCCCTTGGCCCTGAGCATTTCAAGTATTTTTCGTGTTCCCTCTACAACCCTTCGGGTGGCAATGGCATTGGTGGGTGAATGGATAATGGATGGCTTGAGATAGGTCACAGCGGCTTCAACGATTTCTGGCAAATCATTCCGCAAGAAGGGTTCCCCACCGCTCAAATTAAAAAAATACACCCTGCTTCCTATTGATTTGAAGATCTTCTCGATTTCATCAAGTTTGAGCTCATTGGCAGGTTCCTGCCATTTATTGGGATAAATTTTCCAGATACCACACGTTTTGCACCTGCTTTGGCACCGATTTGTAACAGAAAATGTCAAAGTTATCGGCCTGATAGGCTTGCTCAAGCCATGATATGCCAGTTTGAATCCCCATGTCTTGGGGTAAATGTGGGTAATAAAATCTTTTGCGTTCATGCAGGCCATCCACGAGTTAATAGATTAGATTTTTTGAGCGCAAACAACCATGGATCCGCCAAAAACCATGTTGAACAAGGGAATCGCACTAAAAAAGGGATCAAAAGGGGAAAGAATCTGAACAAAGTCAAAATTGATCATTTTCCACTCTCTGACCTTGAGTCCAGCCTGGGCAACTTCCTTGGTGAATTTGAGAACACCGAACGGATTTTCGTTATCTCCAATAAAATTCTTTTTTTTGCTTTTGGGAGAATGATGCCAATGGTAAACGTAGGGATTCCAACCATTTGTTTCTATACTGAAAAGGAGTCCTCCCGGCTTTAAAACCCGATTGATTTCAGACAGGGCAATATGTCTTGCCAGAAAATGATGCAGCACCTGGTTGTGGGCTATCAGGTCAAAACTGTTGTCACGAAAAGGAAGAAGTTCAATATCGCCCGAAACAAGAGGTATGTCCGGAGTTCTTTTCTTGGAAAGAGTGGACAGCAATTGATAGACAATGTCGACGCCAACAACATTAAAGGAGGAGATCTTGTGAAGCTCCTTTCCCAGGGTCATGCCTCCGCATCCAAGATCCAACACCGAATAATGCCCTTCTTCGAAATCAACATATTTTTTGAGCAGGTTGAAAACACGATTCATTTTTTTCTTTCCCCACCCAGAACCCCGATAGTTTTCACCTTCGCGTTCGAGTTGCGCTAAATTGATCTGAATCTCTTCAGCCTTGTCTTGGGTCAACATTATTGCTCCTCATTCATTTAAAGGAATTGTATTATAGAGATTTTATGCACGTACCTATTTCTTTTAGCCTGTGTAGAAGAAGAACCATCAAAGTAACCGACCCGAAAATAACCGGGATTATACTCGAATATGCCATTCCAATTATACCAAAGCGTGGTATTGAATACACACTCATCCCTACTTCCATCACTAATATGCAATAAATAACTATTGCAGATATATATACGTTGTTTATTGAAATAAAAATCGATGACAATGTTTGAAAAAGAGAAAGTATTCCCATTGATAAAAACAAAATAGACATAACGTGTGCCAACGAAGAATACCCTTTTGGGTACACGAAATCGATAATTTCAGTTGAAAACATAGCAACAATAATAGAAGAAACGGCAATCATACTACACAAAGTATACAAACATTTTTTTATAATACAAATTGATTCATTATGCATTGAAATATTTATATATCTAGAAATAATCGGTATTAACGTCATCGAATATGCAAAATATATATAATAAGGTATTTTTGAAATTGCCGACGATGCAGCATAGAATCCTACAACATCACTATCTTGATAAAAATATTTTATTATTATCATATCCATACTCATATATAGTGAAATACCTATGGACATAAACACAATGGGTATCGCAAATTTCACAATTGGTTCTGACGAAAACTTTTTGTTACCTTGCTTTTGATGAATTTTTTTTCTCAAAAGCACAGCATTTATTATACATGCACAAACAAATCCTGCAAAAACACCACATATTTCAAAACCTAAAAGTATAAAAATTATCGCAAAGAATATTCTATTAAGTGGATACAAAGCTACAAAAAAAGCCTGTTCCTTGAATCTTTGACATCCATTAAGATAAGCCATAAATGAATTATTATAAGAAAATAATGGTATCAACATAGAAGAAACAAGCAAAATATATATAAATGAGCTGTCTTTGGTTATATAGACCCATAGTGGAGTAAAACAAAGGTACGTCAAAAATATTATAAATCCAAAAATCATGTAAACGTATCTACCTGCTAAAAATACCTCATATGATTGCAATCTGTTTTCTGAAATGAATTTTGATATTGATTGTGGAAATCCAAACTGAATAAATACAAGACCAATAGAACTTATACTCAAAGCAACAGCAAGATTTCCATATAATACAGGATCATTAAAATAGTATGCTGTAAAAACGTGCAACACATAAGCGCTAGCGACGAAGACAACCCGTGCTACCATGAAATAAAATGACGACCTCTGAATTCCCACTTTTCACCATGAAAAAACACTAGATTTTAAAATTCCAGTAACGAACCATATCCCTTTGCAATACATCGCTTATCGACTTAACTTCACGGAAGAACTTTCTGGTCAACTCATAACGGATATCTTCAGGCATTTTTTCTCGTGCAGTTTCTTTCCAAAGCATCTTCTGCCCAGCATGCTTAATCATCCGATGAACACGCATAGGCATAATTTTTTTCAAACCTTCAATAAAATACACATTTTGAGCAACATAATTCAATGCAGGACATCTTGGTTTTTTGCTCGCGTTAACTTTTTTGTATTGCGGCTCAAATGTTTGATCCACTTCTAAAAATTTTAATATGTTTTGAAAAATATTTGCATTATTTTTTTTAAAATCTTCAAAAACAAACACCTTCACCTGGTCGCGATCAAAATACTTATAAAACCTGCTAACCTTTGATGCATAATTGGCCATGGACGTATAGTACAACATGGATGGAAAATAGGCCCGAGAAGGAATCCGTTGCCAATTGATTTTTCTCTCAGTTTCTGCACGCAACGCTTCTTCAAAAGAAGTGATATTTTCATACGTCTCTACGACCCAATGCGAATGAAGCGAATATATAAAATCAATAGGATTCCTAAGAAAAATAATGATTTTTGCGTCAGGATTGAACGAATGGATGTTTTTAGCTGCGTCTTTTGACCAGATATAAAACGTTGATGATTCTCCTACAGCATCATACAATTTATCCTGTTTAAACAATGATAAATACTTATCTTGATCACGATATTTAAAATACAAACGTTTTTTATGAAACTGATCACTTTCTTGATGCAAGTCAGTACAAAAATGATAAGGCTCCTTGACTGTGGACATCGTAATTTGAGGATGCTGATCAAGAAAGTCATGAAGGGCTGTCGTACCCGACTTCGGCTCCCCAACTATAAAAAAATTTGGTTTATTCATCATTTTTTCTATTTTTTATGATACGAGCTGGAACACCAACAGCAATACTATATGAAGGAATATCTTTCGTTACAACAGCTCCTGCACCAATAACACTTCCTTCACCTATAGTCACACCAGGCATTACATTCACATTTGCGGCAAGCCATACATTATCTTCAATCACAATCTGTTTTTTTGTTGATCCTTGCTTGCGAATAGGTATTGTCACATCATTATAATTATGTGTTCCGCTTATGATAACAACATTTGGCCCAATCATGCAGTCGTTGCCAATGGTCACATTTCCAATTCCATTTATATAGCTTCCACGACTGACATGAACATGTTCTTTAATGCATAAGTTTCCCCCCTGAGCGGCCAATGTTGAACGATGCGCTATAAATGAATTTTTTCCAATTTCTATATTCCCTTCACCTGTACCTGTACCCACCCAACAGCTTTCTCCGATAAAAACATTTTTTCCAAGTGTTATTTTTTTGGGAATCTCAAATCTAACTCCACTTTCAATAAGACATCCTGAATCAATTTTATTAAATATGATAGAGTAGATAAATGGACGTATATACGTTCCAAGAATTGTAGGAAAATTTTTGAAAACCAAAAAAATCATTCCTTGGACAACAAAAAACACAAGGCTCTTGCTTCCACATACGTGTTGCACATACATCGATATCTTTTCAAAAAAACTTTTCTTTGGAATGCCTTCTCCAGTGTCACTGCCGTACACTTTTGTATCTTCCATAAGCCTGCCCTTTTTAGCATTCAGTTATCATTTCAGCAAATTTTTCCCAAGAAAATCTATACCTTACTTTTTCTGCTTCATGTTGCATTTTTTTGAGTTGATCCTCTTCCAGGGATTCCACAATCGCGCGAGCAAGAGCTGCCGGGTCGTTGGGCGCAACCAAACGTCCGTTGACCCAATCCTGTACAACCTCTCCAATACTCCCGACATTTGTTGCAATAACGGGCTTGCCAAATCCGTATGCCAATTGGCTCACTCCGCTTCCCGAAGCACTCAAGTAGGGCTGAACCACCAAATCTGCTGCCAAAAAATGCCTTCCCAACTGCTCGTTGGGTACATACTCATCCATGATGGTAACGTTGTTTGCTATGCCCAGTTCCTTGATTTTTTCTAGATAGCTCTGTTTGTCTTTCCAAAATTCTCCCACAATATTGAGATGGATGTTTTTCTGGTCTCTTATCAGGGCCAAGGCATCCAGAAGAACATCCAGCCCCTTGTATTTTCGGACAAATCCAAAAAAAAGCAGTTCATGATTGGTGCGTGTCCCACCCCCATGCTGGGGAGAATCAAGACATAGATCTGCATAAGTGGGATGGAATCCCGTTTGAATGGAGTCGGTAGCGATCTTTTGGCCCAGGAGTTTCCTGAGCTTGCCGGTTTCCTCTTTGGATTGGGTTATCAGGATATCACTGTTCTTAAGAACGAGCCTGTTGATTTTCTCCTTGATTACATTATTTTCATGATCAGCAACATTGTGACATACTATTATAATTTTCGTTTGTATCTTTTTTCGAATTTTTTTAATGATATACCATGTCTGGGGAGCCCAAAAAATAACCCACCATGGAAAAATAATTTTATCTGGTTTAAACTGAATAATGCGTTGAGTCGTTTTGTACCATGAGTATGGATTTAATGAATCAACAAGATATTCAACAGGATCTGAACGCAATGCATTTTTGCTTGGATCACGATCTGTTTTGCCTGGAAAAATCAATTTTGGATATTGCCTTGTGAATGAAATGAATTGAACATCATGATGCAATCTGAGCGTATTGCACAAAAGAGTTGTGTGCTGAGCTATCCCGCCTCGAAAAGGATATGTTGGCCCGACAATGGTCATTTTCATTGTGTTTTCTTGGCCCCAAGGTAATCAAATTCGATTTTCCGCACTCGCAACAATGTCTCTTCAATCAGCCTTCTGTTGAACGAGATAACATCTCCGATCAGACCCAATACCAATATCTGAAAACCAACAATAAACAGAATTGCAGCCAATATGAGCGATTGGATATGACCGTCACCATTCCCAGATATGTAAAAATAAACAAATCGGATAGATGGAATCATCCCCGCAAGAATGAACAGCATGCCGATCAAAAAAAATACTCTCAATGGCTGATACATGGTATACATTCTAACCATTGTATTGATTTGCATGGAAATAAATTTTGGAATGCTTTTAACAAGACGTGATTCCCGTGTTTTCCCATTTGTACCAATGGGAACACTGGTTACAGCCAATCCTTTTTTTCCAGCCTGAATAATCGATTCGACAGTATAGGAATAGCCTGTCACAATATTCATTCGCATTGCTGCTTTACGGCTAATTGCCCGAAAACCACTTACAGCATCCTGAATATCCGTTCCTGACAAGAACCGCACAACACTGCTTCCGATACGCTGCAATCCTTTTTTGCTTCGGCTGAAATGTTCGATGGAATCGGTCTGTCTGTCCCCGACCACGAGCTCTGCCTCTCCCTTGAGAATGGGTTCTATGAGCTTGGGAATATCCTCACCCTTATACTGATTGTCCCCATCAGTATTGACGATGATGTCCGCCCCCAGCCTCAAACACGCATCCAGGGCGGTCACATACGTATAGGCCAGCCCCTTGTTGCATACATTGCGCACAATATGGTTGACCCCGAGTTTCTTGGCCACTTCCACGGTTTTATCGGTACTTCCGTCATCCACAATGAGGATCTCTACACTGTCCACCCCTTCCATGGTCCTGGGAATATCCCTGATCGTCATGGGAAGCGTGTGCTCTTCGTTGAAACAGGGAATTTGTACAATTACTTTCATAGGGATATCTGATGGAGTTAAAGGTTGGGCTGCTGTTGCATCAGTTAAACAATATCCATGCCACCCACTTCTCTTTCTCATGCCTTTTGTATTCATATAACAATCTGAAATTCAAAACAAAATAAAATCATCCCAAAAAGGCTTCATCTTCTTTTTCAGGATTGATCACTCTGGAGCCCATTTTCTTCTCGACTTCCCATGTCTTGCGAACTAGAAAATCACCTGCCCGTTTGTGAGATGCCTGTGCGACCAGCCATGCGCATACCTCGTCCTAAGCCATCTGCCAGAAAAAAATATGAAAACGACTCCCCCAATGAGTGCAACAACCTGTTGGTAACCCCGAGAACGCAATGAATATTCTACAAATCAATACGGAAAAAACATGGAGGGGGGGAGAGAAGCAGACACTGCTTACAGCCGAAGGATTGACCGCCTTGGGGAACCGGGTTGAAATTTTATGTCGCAAAGGGCATCCCCTTGCCCACAAGGCAACACAACGTCATATTCTCTGCCACGAAGTTGGTAATTCGTTGCAGGCCATGGCATTTTTAACTGCCCACGGATCTTCCTTTGATATCCTCCATGCCCAAACAGCCAAGGCACAAAGTGCCGCTGTCCTGACCAAACCGTTTCACAGGACTCCAATCGTCTATACCCGAAGGGTTGATTTCAAACCGCGGGGCTTGCCAGCGCGGTTCAAATACCGCCATACTGACAAGGTCGTTGCCATCTCCCAGGCCATTGCCCAGGTACTTGATGATTTTGGAGTGGCTAACGATAGAGTCATTCCCAGTGCCATTGATTTACGTGCTCCTGTTCCTTCACCTCCCAAGCATATCGCTGACAACATTCTCAAACAGAAACACGCAGGCAAAAAGATCATTCTGTCCATTGCTGCACTGGTCCCCCACAAAGACCCATACACGATGATCAAAGCAGCCAAACAGCTGCATATTGATGAACCCAAGGCCATGTTTTTTCATTGTGGTTCAGGCAATCTCGAACCGGACATAACGCGTCTGGTTCTGAAGGCAGGATTGCAAAAATGCTACTTTCTGCTTGGTTTTGTTGACAATGCTGAAGGGCTCTTGCCTCTGGCCGATGTCTTTGTCATGAGCTCGCAGGAGGAAGGTCTCGGCAGTACGGTGCTTGAGGCATTCCGGCACAAAATTCCGGTTGCAACCACAAACGCTGGAGGTCTCAAGGAAATCGTCCCGGGACACGGACTCGTCTCTCCGATTCACGAACCCAAAGAACTCGCCAGGAACATCCAGTATCTCCTCAGTGACACGGAACTGGCGCAATCACTGGTTGCCAAGGCATATGACTATGTCTGCACACACCATGCGCACGAAACCATGGCCTCCAGATACCTCACCTTGTACCAATCCATGTTCCAGAACAACTAAAAGCCCGCCTTTCCCTGAAGGAAAGGCGGGCTTTTATCTGATTTCCCCGCATACTCCGGTTTCTCATCGTGGGTATCAAAACCGGATCATGCGTTCTCCCGATATAGTGCCATTGCTCTGTATGGATGTTGCCGATACCATTGGAACCACCTCTGTCGTGGTCCGCTGTTGCCAGTGCATCTGATCACCCCTCATCAAGAGGCGTCCCGTTTTTGAGAAGATCCTCCTGCAACAGCTGGCGCAACCGTCTGCTCACCGGTCCCGGACGCACGTCATGAATGGGTTTGCCATTATAGCGAACAATGCTCAGAGCATCAATGGATGTTCCAAGAAGAATGACCTCACTGGCCACTCGAATATCATCCTCGCTTATGGGCCGTGTAACATAATCATGTTCACGGGCGATCAATTCCAATGCCCGCAACATGGTCGTACCTGGCAAGGCATGGGTCATTTCAGGAACAACCATCTGCCCCGAGTGATCGACAATAATGATATTTTCTGCTGCGCCTTCGGCCAAGAAGTGATCCGGACCAAAACACAAGGGATAGGCACATCCCTTGAGAATGGCCTCCCGCTTCATGAGGACGTTATTGAGGTAGTTGACGCTCTTGATATGGGCCAGCTCCTTGGATCTGGCAGGAATACTCGTACGACACGCATGCACCCCTTTTTCCCATATCTGATGGGGAATGGAGGGAAAGCGCCGGGCGACAACATAGAGGGTGGAA
The DNA here is from genome assembly GCF_001748225.1 of Desulfoplanes formicivorans. NCBI lineage: Bacteria > Pseudomonadati > Thermodesulfobacteriota > Desulfovibrionia > Desulfovibrionales > Desulfoplanaceae > Desulfoplanes > Desulfoplanes formicivorans. Next base: position 25,008 of record NZ_BDFE01000003.1, on the reverse strand, counting down.
TGTTCACACTCCCTGAAATCGAGTGAAAACCCGCCCAATCCCCGTCCAATAAAAATGGAAACAAGGCCGTTGGACACTCCTGCCGCCCGGGCAACCTCCACAACAATCTTTCGAATATCCTTCCATGGTGCAGGCGGGGTGATGAAAATGGTTTCCAGCGAATGACGCAAACGCTGGATATGGGCATCAAGCTGATAGAGTTTGCCGTCCACAAACTTGAGGGTTTCAAAAACACCGTCTCCCCTGTGTACCAGATGATCATCCATGGGAATGAGCATCAAACGGGGATTGGTGACACAGGCACGGAGGCGATGATCGTAAAAGGCCAGAAAGTTTTTTTCGCCTGGACGCTCCAGGGCCAGAATCCTTTCCATATATTGATATTCATCTATCTGCTGCATATACGCTTCTCCACATGTCAAAATGAGTCGCAACAGGAATCATTGGGCGTGTGTTCAATTGGAAACGCCCAGTCCCTTTTCCCGCAAGCCCTCTCCGATCCGAACGGCATTAACAGCCTGGTTACGGATATTATCACCAACAATCCACAGGTTGAGACCATGTTCCACAGAAGCATCCTTGCGGATCCGACCCACAAAAACATCATCATGACCGGATACGATCAGGGGCATGGGATACATTTCCTCGGCCGGGTTGTCGAAAACAGTGATTCCATCGATTTGACTCAAAATGGCCCGTGCATCCCGTGGAGAAATAGCCTGCGATGTTTCCATATTCACGGACAGCCCATTGCCAAAAAGCGTGGGTACCAAACAGGCCGTGGCTGTGATCCGCAAGGCCTCGTCACCAAGGATCTGCATGGTTTCCCTGATGAGAGATGTTTCCTGGGACGTGTATTCATCCTCATGCAAAACGCCTATTTGTGGCAGGCAATTGAATGCTATCTGATAGGGAAATACCTCGCTTTGGGCCTCCTGATAATTGAGAAGATGACGAAGCTGGGATTCCAATTCCTCAATGCCCGGATGCCCCTGACTGGAAACGGGTTGATACGTGGAAACAACCACCCGCTTTATGGCAAATGTGTCGTGAAGGGGTTTGAGAACAGCGGCAAGCTGCAAGGACGTCGCTCCCGGAGAGGCGGCCATCCTCTTACCTGCCAGGGCCTCATCATTGACACCGGATGCTATAACAGGAGCTAAAGAATCTTCATCCCTGTCGGTTGAACAATCGACAATCGCACACCCCGCCTTGACGGCATCACCTATCCACTTTGCGGTCAGATCATTATCACCCACAAAAAAGACCAAATCCACGCCCTCAAAACCGTCCTCACGCAAGAACTCAACAGGGACATCCTCATCTCTGAATGTCAGATCCGCCCTATCCCCGTCGCTGTCCACAAAAGCCACCATCTGCGAACACGGAAATTCCCGCTCTTCCAGAACAGCTACTATTTCCTGATCCAGAATTCCCGTTCCGCCCACCAGGCCCACAACATACTCGTCTGTCTTCATTCCTTCTCCACGTATACGCTTATGATTTGCCCATGCAGGCAAGGAATGCATCATCCCTTTTTGCCCGCATCCAAGAGGTCCTGGTTGCCGCGTACGATTTCCAGACAGGTTTCCGCTTTGTTCAGGGTATACAAATGCACGCCAGGGGCATCATGTTCGATCAGATCCCTGACCTGCTGTTGAGCATAACCCAGTCCCAGCCCACGTACAGCAGCATCTCCATAGCGTTCCTGAACAAGTTCAAGGTCATCAAGATATGCCTTGGGCATGGTGGCGCCACAAAATCCTATCATCCGTTTGACACCGGCAAGGCTTGCAACCGGCAACACGCCCGGGATGATGGGCTGGGTAATCCCTATGGAACGGGCCCTGGACACGAAATCGAAATACAAGGCATTGTCGAAAAAAAGCTGGGTGACAACGAAATCCGCTCCAGCATCCAGCTTCTCCTTGAGAAAATCCAGATCTCTGGCCGAATTGGAGGCTTCAGGATGGGTTTCCGGATAACCGGCAACACCAATGCAAAAATGCGGATATTCCTCACGGATAAACCTGACCAGGTCCACAGCATGGGAAAAACGACCATCCGAAGCATTAAAATGCTGTTCTCCCCTGGGGGGATCGCCTCGCAGAGCCAAAATGTTTTCAACCCCGCCATCGGTCAATCCGTCCAGAAAGGCCCGCAATCGCGATTCCGAAGCGCCCACGCAGGTAAAATGGGCCAGAGGTTCGAGATCATACTCCTGTTTGAGACGCGTGGCTATCTCCAACGTGTTGGTCTGCCTGGTCCCGCCTGCCCCGTATGTAACGGAAACAAACAGGGGTTGGGTCGTCTTGAGATTCCTGACCACGTCGAAAAAACCGGGCCAGGCAACCCGTTCTCGGGGTGGAAAAAACTCCAGAGAGACAAACGGCTTGTTATGCTCCAACAATTCACTGATCTTCAAAAAAAAACTCCTTATGCGTACACAATGCGCTCAGTATTGATACGGTTTGCACCTGTCCGCCATGGAAACGTACATACATCCAACAACATGCCATGGATTGCCCGGCAGTGGCGTTGTATCGCCCTTGTTCCGGCAATTATTTCAGATGGTTTCCCCGATCTTGAATATGGGCAGGTACATGCTCACCACCAATCCCCCGACAACAATACCAAGAAAAACGATCATCAGGGGCTCGATCAAGGAGGTCAACGCTTCTACGGCAACATCGACTTCGTCATCATAAAAATCGGCAATCTTTTCGAGCATGGTATCAAGGGCTCCCGTGGATTCACCAATGGAAATCATGTGAATGACCATGGGAGGAAATACTCCAGTGGCATCAAGGGGATCTGCCATGTTCTGTCCTTCGGCTATGCTCTTGGCAGCCTCCAGGACACCCCGTTCCACCGTCTTGTTTCCCGATGTTCTGGCCACAATATCCAGGGCGGAAAGAATGGGAACCCCGCTCGAAATCATGGTTCCCATGGTTCTGCTGAACCGAGCCACAGCCACCTTGCGCAACAGAGGACCAAAAACAGGCAAAAAAAGGACCCATCGATCCACGAGGATCTTGCCCCGTTCCCATTTGTAAAACAGCTTGAAGGCCACGAAAAAGGCAATGACACAGGCCACAATCATGAAAAAATGTTCCTGAACAAATCGACTCAAGGTGATAACAATTTGAGTGGGAACGGGAAGCGCTCCTCCAAAATCACGGAACATGGTTTCAAAGGTGGGAATGACAAAAATAAGGATGATCGCCACAACGGCCACGGCAACCGTGACCACGACACCCGGATAGATCATGGCCCCCTTGACCTTGGCCTTGAGTTTGGCCGCTTTTTCGATGTACTCGGACAGCCGCGTCAGAACGATGTCCAAAATTCCCCCAACCTCCCCTGCATTGACCATGTTCACATACAGGGTATCAAAAATGTCGGGAAATTTGCGCATGGCATCATACAGGGAACTTCCTCCTTCTATGGAGTTCCGGATGGCATACAAGGCTCTTCGCAGCTTACCGTTCTCCGTCTGCTCGCACATGACCTGAAGGGATTGCAGGATGGGCACCCCGGAATTGATCATGGTGGCGAACTGACGGCTGAACACAACCATATCCCGCGACTTGACCCCTTCTTCGAGAAATGTCCCTTCCAGAAGATCCTTGGGACGAGGCTTGACCCTGATGTCGGTGAAACCCTTGCGCTGGAGCGCTGTTTGAGCCACATCCAGAGAAGAGACGTCCAAGTCGCCCTTGACTCTTCTCCCGCTCCGATTTCTGGCTTTGTAAATAAAGATGGGCATGTTTCACTCCTTGTGCACCTTGAGCGACCATAATGAAAACAGCATGCTTCACCCAAAACATCCAAGCTACCGTCCAGATCTCCATATGGTATGGAAAAAATCTGCCCGAGCATCAGACCGTCACCCGCATGACCTCCTGAACTGATGTAATACCATGCTTCAACTTGTTCAGGGCGCTTTCTCGAAGGGTTATCATTCCTTGCTGCATGGCAAGCTCCCTGATCTCCAGCACGGTTTTCCCCTCCAGAACAAATTCCTGCATTTCAGGCGTCATTTCAAGAACTTCATAGACCCCGATCCGCCCCTTGTATCCCGACTCGTTACACTCCGAACAGCCAACAGGCTCGTAAATGGTGGCTCCGGCCATATCCCTGGAGGTCATTCCCAGACGGGAAAGCATTTCGCTGTCAGGATCGATCTGTCTGCGGCAAAAGGGACAGATTTTGCGCACCAGGCGCTGGGCAACTATGACATTGACCGAAGACGCCACAAGAAAACCGTCCACTCCCATGTTGAGCAGACGGGTCAACGTACTGGGCGCATCGTTGGTATGCAACGTGGAAAGGACCAAATGGCCCGTCAAGGCGGCCTTGATGGCAATCTCTGCTGTTTCAAAATCACGGATTTCGCCCACCAGGATAATGTCCGGATCTTGGCGCAGAAAAGACCGAAGCGCTGCAGCAAAGGTCAACCCCACATCTTCATTGACCAGAACCTGATTGACCCCGGGCAAACTGAATTCAACCGGGTCTTCGGCCGTGGAAATGTTCACTCCGTCGTCGTTGAGTTCCGAGATGACGGAATACAAGGTGGTTGTTTTGCCCGACCCGGTTGGTCCGGTTACCAGAACCATGCCGTAGGGCTTGTGCACAGTCTTGTTCAAGGTGAGCAGAGATTGTTCCTCAAACCCCAATTGGGAGAGATCCACTTTAAGAGCGGATTTATCCAGAAGGCGCATAACCACTTTCTCGCCAAAAAGCGTGGGTAAAATGGAGACACGGAATTCCATTTCCTTGCCACCGGGTGTTCTGACCTTGATACGCCCGTCCTGGGGAATGCGCCGTTCAGCAATGTTCAGGTGAGCCATTATCTTGAGCCTTGAAATAATGGCGTTTTTCAATCGAACAGGAGGGCGCATGGTCTCATGCAATATTCCGTCAATACGCAAGCGGACCCTGAAATTTTTCTCATACGGCTCAATATGAATATCCGAGGCCTTCTTCTTAATGGCGTCCATGATGATCAGATTGACCATCTTGACGACAGGTGCCTGGGTCGCAGCTTCCAGGGTGGAGGTATCGTCGCTTTCCTCGGATTCCCCGGAATCGAATTCCATGCCTTCGCCTTCCATGTCGGACAAGGCGTCTTGAATATCGCCAAAATCCTCGGGTTCATCGTCATCCTTGATCTGGGCGATGCACCGGGCAATGGACGCTGGCGAGGCAACATGAACCACGGGATCAAGACCGGTCATGAACCGTATATCATCGACAGCAAGGATGTCATCGGGCTCTGAAATGGCCAGAAACAGTTTTTTGCCTTTGATGAAAAAGGGAACCGCATTATACTTTTCCAGCAAATCCCGGGCAACCAGCCCCAAAACCGTCTCCGGAATGAGCATGCGAGACGGATCAACCGCTGGAATGCCCAAACGCTGGGACAAAAATTCCACATAGCGAGCATCCGTAACCACACCGCTCTTGTAGGCCGCATGCAGAAAATCAAGCCGGCGTTTTTTACGCATGGCATCAACGGTCTGAACCTGTTCGGGAGTCAGATGGGCCCAATCAATGAGAGCCTGTTTTATATTTGATTGCATGAGTCTTCACCTGGTTGGTGAGCGTTGCACTCGACAGAACGGCAAAGCAAAGATCGTCGGCCATGGCAAAGATTGACAATGGGCACGGTCAATCCGCAACAAATCAGACAGGTGCAGCTGGATTCAACGGTGCATGAGTCGGGCAAGGCGACCAACAATTTCCACATCAGCCGGAAGAAATGTCTTGCCGGCTGCTTCTTCCGGAGTCAGCCAGGCAAGGGTCTGACCCTCAAGGGGATCGGGATCTCCCTTGAACTGCGTTACAATGAAAAAATACAACCAGACATGAAGCCCCTGAGGGTAGGATTTCCTGCATTCCTGCCAGAGTTTGGCCTTGAGGGGTTTGATGCGCAATTCTTCATCAAACTCACGAACCAGGGCCTGCTCAAGGGTCTCGCCCGGCTCGACCTTGCCTCCGGGAAATTCCCAGAGACCGCCAAAGGAGCTGCCAGCCGGTCGTCTGGCAGCCAGAAATCGATTCCCACGAATGACAATACCGGCAACTACGGGCGTATAATGCATGAAGTCTCCAATGGGGGCGTGTACCACGATTCGACAAAGATTCTTTCCCGGACAGGTTATCCGGAAAACGGATTACGCCAGCTCATCCTGCAATTCCGTGACAGTGTGCTGTTCTTCGATTTCCTGCATCTCCTTTTCGAGATACGCCAGTTCTGTCATCAAACGCTCACCTTCATCCCGCGTTTTGGCAAACTGCATATTCACTTCACGCACTTTCTTGCCATCGGCATACATTGCCGGATCCGCAAGGATCACTTCAAAACGTTCCTGCTCTTCAAAATTTTTTTCAAGTTCCTTCTCAAGGCGAGCGTATTTCTTTTTCAAGGGTTTGAGCAGGGCATAGACCCGGTTACGCCTTTCCGCCTGCAATCGTTTGAGCCGTTTGGACTCATTGCGATTGGCCTTGGAAATGGTTGCTTCTGATTTTTTCTGATTGCGAACCACATTGTTGCGCATGGCTTCCTGATAGGCATGAAAACCATCCTGATACACGGTGAGACCGCAATCCTTAAGCTCCCAGACCTCCTGGGCAATGTTTTCCAAGAGATATCTGTCATGAGCCACAAGCAAGATTGTCCCCGGAAAATCGTTGAGCGCCTGCACAAGGGCTTCCCGGCTTTCAAGATCCAGATGGTTGGTCGGTTCGTCCAAAACAAAAAAATTGGCCTTGCTCAAGAAAAGGGAAGCCAGAACCAGTCGATTTTTTTCCCCGCCTGACAAGTCGACCACGGATTTTTCCCAAAAGGATTCTCCAAGCATGAACCGTCCGAGCACGGATTTGAGTTCTTCGTCGGTTGTGCTGGGATCGGACAACCGCCGTATTTCAGCAAGCACATTGTTGGCGGTACACAACATGTCGGCCTGGTGCTGACAGAAATATCCGACCTTGCACAGCCCTCCAAGGGTCACGCTTCCCCGATCCGGTGCAAGCTCGCCCATGATGATTTTGATAAGGGTTGACTTGCCCTGGCCATTGGGGCCGACCAACGCGATCTTTTGCCCCCTGTAGAGGTTGAACGTTATATCCTGGAGCACCAATGCATGATCCGGATAGGAAAAATCCACATGGCTGACACTCAAAACCGTTCTATTGCCACGACTGGGGGTCGGCCAGCTGAAAGCCAGCCGTTGTTGACGCAACTCTTCGGGCTGAATGGCCGCCAGTTCTTTTTTCAGGCGATCAACCTGCTTGAGCCGGCTTTGGGCCTGAACAGCCTTGGTTGCCTTGTAGCGGAATCGGGCAATGAACGCTTCCTTTTTGGCGATTTCCGATTCCAATGCTTCAGCCTTGTGCCGGGCGGAAAGAACGGATTCCTGATGCCAGGCCAGAAAGGACTCCAGATTGCCCGGTCGAAGAATCGGTTTCCCGCCTCCGAGAAAAAGAATCTTGTTGGCAATATGATCCAGAAAAAAACGATCATGGGCCACAAAGATCAATATGCCGGCATAACCACGCAGATACTCCTCAAGCCAGGTGACAGCTTCCAGATCAAGATGGTTTGTTGGTTCATCCAGAAGCAGAATATCCGCGCCCGCCAAAAGCACCCGGGCCAGCTTGGCACGTTCCCGCCACCCCCCGCTCAAACGTTTCAAGGGATGTGTGAATTGTTCACGCGAAAAGCCCAGTCCCTGCAAAATGGCTTCGGCCTTGTGTTCGGGGTTGTACCCGCATATGGCCTCCAGTTCGTGTTGTTCTGCGCCCAATTGCTGAATGGCACTTTCATCTCCGGCCTTGACGGCTGCCTGCCATTTTTCCCAAAAGGCACTCCATGAGGGCAACACGCCAAGCACAAATCCTTCAAGGGACATATCAAGTTCAGATGGGGTCAATTCCTGCGCCACATACCCCAACCTGGCCCCGGAAGGAATAGCAACCTGTCCATGATCAGGCGAAACAACGCCTGCAATAATCTTAATGAGAGTCGATTTGCCACACCCATTGAGACCAACCAGGGCAAGGCGGTCCCCGCTTCGGATCTCCACATTGAGATTTTCAAAAAGCGGGGTTCCGGAATATGACTTGGCAATCGAGTCGAGAATGATACGCAACATGTTAAGTCAGTTTGTGTGGGACACCCGGAACAAGGCCGGGGCCTGAAGGGTGTATGAAACAAGTTTGGCGCCTGTCATGCATTCGGACATGACCGTGCCATGACAAGGGCATCCTCTCCGCTGGGAGGATAGTATCCCTTGCGTTCGCCAACGATCTTGAACCCGTGATGGGTATAGAGATGGCGTGCTGCCATGTTCGATCGGCGAACTTCAAGCACTATCCGCGTACAACCATGCTCACGGCCGTGGGCCAGCAGTGCACCAAGAAGGGACGTCCCAAGACCTTTTCGCCGATGATCTTCATGAACGGCAAGATTGACGATTTCGATTTCATCGACCAAAGTGAAAAAGGTAATATAAGCAATCATCCTTTCATGCCTGAAGATACCCTTGGCATGAAAATGCCCCTGCCGAAAACACAACTCAAATTCCCTTTCCGTCCAAGGGCGTGGGAAACACACTTTTTCCAGTTTTACAAGCTCTGGGACATGATTCACATGCAATGTTTCCGGCTTCGAGTACAAGAATACCTTCCTATGCTAGCCCAAGAAACCCGTGGCGATGAATGAATTTTGAGCCCAGAAGATCATCATAGGACAAATTAAGGCCGTCCCTCGGGCCGGCCAGCACTGATCTCAAGATCACGACTCACAATAATGCACCAACCTCAACAGTACTTGAAACATAAAACCTCAAACCGTCCGCACCCCCCAGGCATATAGGCACATCAAACATTATGATACTTCCAAACGTCTCCGCCCTTCCCAGCCTCGTTGAAATCGTGGACCATTACAACGTCCCCCTTGGGGCAATGCCCCTTGAAGAGGCACGGCGACAAGGACTTTTTTATCGCATGACGCTTGTGTTGTTGTATGACAAAAACAACAAAATCTACCTGAAAAAAATCAAAAGAGACGACGCGCCTTCCTGCCAGTGGGATCTGGGCCTTGAAACATGTTTACACCCGGGAGAAAGCACACTGGATGGCGCCTATAGGATAATTAAGGAATGCATTGGCAGGGAAACGGGAAAATTACGATTCGCAGGAACGATACTGCCTTCTGTGGCAACAGGCCGTTTTTTTGTGGCACTCTACAAGATGAAGCATTGCTACCAGATTTCTCCCCCTCCCCCAATAGGTACCTACCTGGTGGTGGATCGAGATGAACTCTCTGGCATTGTCAAATCTTGTCCCGATCTTGTCACCCCACGCCTCGCGTATCTTTGGGGACACGGCAAGCTCTTTGATGCGTGGTAAACAATCGCACGAGACCTGTTGGCATCCAACAAGGACACTGGTTCAGGCCCTCTGCGGATCAGTTGATGTACACCTTGCTGAAAGTTTTGGGATTAGCCATTGCCACGCCTGTACCACGGCATACAGTTGTCAAAGGATCTTCATCGACAATTACTCTGATATGCGTATGTTTCATGATCAAGGCATCAAGGCCTCTCAACAAAGCACCACCACCGGCCAAAAGCAGACCATTATTGGCTATATCAGCCACAAGTTCAGGCGGAGTCTTTTCCAAAGCCCTCTTGACAGCCAACAAAATGGCGTTCACCGGGTCCTTGATGGCTTCTCGGATATGCGTGTCAGTAAGCACAACGGATTTGGGCGTTCCATCAATGATGTTTTTGCCTGATATCCGGAATTCCAAGGGTTGTGACAAAGGATAGGCCGATCCCAATGTTATTTTTGCTGCTTCGGCCATGTTCTCACCGATCAGCAGTTGATGTTCGTCCTGCAGATAGCGTTGCACCGCCTCATTCATTTCATCTCCCGCAATCCGAACGGATTCAGCATAGGCCACGGCCGAAAGAGAAATAACGGCAACCTCTGTCGTCCCTCCGCCAATATCCACCACCATGTTACCCAAAGGCTCCTCAATGGGCAAACCAGCCCCAATGGCGGCGGCCATGGGCTCCTCCACCAGTTTGACATCCCGGGCGCCTGCTTGTTGAGCAGACTCGATCACCGCACGTTTTTCCACTTGGGTAATCCCAGTGGGAACACAGATAACCATTTGGGGTTTGACCAGGTTCATCCCGGTTATAACCTTACGCACAAAGTAAGATATCATTGCTCGGGTCACTTCAAAATCAGCAATAACCCCGTCCTTGAGCGGCCGCACAGCCCTGATTTTTTCAGGTGTTCTGCCAAGATAGTCCTTGGCTTCCTTGCCAACGGCAAGCACGGCATCTGTCCTGCTGTCCAAGGCAACAACTGATGGTTCATTGAGAACGATACCATCTCTGGGGGTATAGATGAGGGTGTTAGCTGTCCCCAGATCCATCGCAAGATTTTTGCCCATAAATCCAAAAAAACGGCTCAAGAACATCGTTTCAGCTCACTTGGTTGTCGAGTGGTGTATTCCAGAAATTGCAACGCTAACCATACCATGAGTACATAATGCCGCAGCCACCTCCCTCACCAATACATAAAAAAATGCACGTCAACGAACATGGAAACGGCCTTCAATATGGTAACCACCATGATTTCAAGGCTGATTAGTGAGATTTTTTTTATGCTGCTGAAGGCGGTTTTTAAGATAAAGATTTTCCAAAAACAAGGATAAATAATCAGCGGTGGTAACGGCAAAACGTTTCAGCGTAGGATCAATGACCCGAGGCTTCTCATCCGCCATAACCAAGACACTGCGTGTTCGTTTATGAACCACCAAGGGCAGGCACACGACAGACTTCATCATGGGACTCAATCCCTTTCCAAACAGGGCGACACCTTCTGAAGTGGCCCTTGCATCCTCCGTGAATACAGGTTGATGGTGCTTAAATGTCCATCCAACCACCCCGCTGCCGATCTTGAATTTTTCTCCCATCCTTTGAGGTTCCACAAACCCCTGTTCATTCCATCCTTCCAAAAAATAAGATTTTCCCCACTCATCCCTTACGGCCAGGAAACAAAATGGAAAGGAAGTGCTTTGCGAGAGCAACACCAGAAAATTTTTTAAAAAGGATGACCACTTAGGGAATTTTTCCCTGAGCTGTGGAAGAATTTGCATGAAATGGAAAAGGCAGGACTCCTTTTCAGAAAAGCCCTTTTCCCCGACATCTGCGCACAGCATAGCAATAAGGGAAGAAAATTGCCCCAAAATCTTTTGATCCTTTTCTGCAAAAGAATGGATCGTCTTGCTGTCCACACACAAAGCCCCACCAATGTGAGGAATGGGGCATCCCATAAAAGCTCTGATACGTTTTTCTTCCCCTTGTTGGTAATAGCCGAGAAAACTTTTGGTCTGGTCAAAATTGGAAACCAAAAGGGGTTTCTTATTCCTGATTATCCATCCCACAAGGCCCTGCCCCGGCGTTATTCGGGTATTGGCGGCAATGTAATCGCCAAGGCTAAACCATTCCTTGAGCACAAAATCCTCTTCCTGAGGCAAAAACATGGCAACCGAATAGGCATCAAAGATATTACCGACAATCTGTGTCAAATTTTCAAGACTGTTGTTACACCTCATTGTTTGTGTCTCCCGAAAAATACGACCGCCAACCGTCTTCTATCCAGCCAAAACGCTAACAAACAACGCATGGCCACCTTTCATGACCAACAATTCCCCCAAACGATCAAGCGACCCACCATTGTTTGAAGGATACAAGCCTGGAGGCTCTATCGATCAAAGATCGATCGATAGAGGGTTTTTGACGAATGTGTCAATTTTATTTTCTGTTGAAAACTATCATGTTTATTGCTAGTTGGCTACTTGAAGATGGAGACAATCACATGTCAGGCACATTGCGATCATCATGGAAGTCATTCTTTTCCGATATTGAAACTTCGTTTTTGCAAAAAACGGAAAACAATCGGATCGATTCGCTTGAAAAGTTGAAAGTCTTTCTCGATCTGGTTCAGACCAAATACTGCCTCATCAAACCATTTTTCCAGCACCGCAAGTACCCGCTGGTGGAACCCAGAGAGCTCTTGCCCTCGTTTGAATCAGATATGTATGAACATCCCGAATTGCCGGGATTTTCCATGATCGCCTTTGATCGTCCCCTCTCCTATTTCAACGAAATCTTTCAATTCGACATCCTTCACTCTCCGGCAGATGAACCTGAATTCATCCGAGGAGAGACATGTCCCCTCGAATTATCCATCCACGCCAGGAATGTCCAAGTTTTTTTGGATCGTCTTCCCAAAAAATTGCAGGAAAACTTCAAAAAATTCACCGGCCGCAAAGACCTGACATGTCTTGATCATTATGGGGATCTGCTTCCCTTTTTAACGAAAATGGACAGGGCGCACGTCATGGCCCTTGACGCAGAATTTGACTATTATCTTGCCGGCGTATACGCATCGTTCCCCTCTGATATTGATGCTGAACTCAAACGGTTTGGATTGCGCATTGGTAAATTTGCACCCAATGACAACGAAACCTATGAGCGCAACCGGGATTTCGTGTATCAATTCCTGATGGAACTCTACGGATTTCCTGTTGTGTCCGAACGTCGTACATCAGCGGCCCTTTTTGCCCGACGTCTCTACAAATCCGGCGAACGTTTTCTCATCAGGGTCCTTGGTCAGTCCGACCGCACCATCACAACGTACTATCCCCATCCCGACAACAGAGGATATCCACGGGTGGAAAAACTCGCCCTTGTGGACATCTCCGGTCAGCACAGAGATGTCATCGAATTCCTGCGGGATCACGGATTTTTCATCCATCCCCAAAAAAAGGCCATCATCCTGCGCGTTACCTACATCCAACACAAGTATGAACGCAACAATGTCCGGGAAGACAGGGCACTTTCCGTTCTCAAACAGGAAATCATCCACCCGCGTACCGGCGCCTGCTGCACATCCCGAAACATTGTCAAAGATACCTACTCCATGACCCTGCAGCTCAACGACATTGTGCGCGGCGAGTTCAAGGGAAAGATCAAGTACAAGAAGCACGAAATCGTTGAAAACACCGATACCCACTCCAACCGCCTTAAATTTCTACATGCATGGCTCAACAAACACCAACGGCGCATTATCGGATATTCCGATGACTTTTACGCCAATGTAAACAAGGTACTTGACCATTATCTCACAGGACCAGGAAGTAGCGAATATTTTGCCGAACTACGCGAATTATACCAGGAAGTTCGATCCATTTACAGCTATATCCAACAAGCGAGAAAAATTCAGTATCTTGAAAATCTCTGTCACAGGAACGTGCAGGGCAGACGAATTTCCTACAAAGAGATGCTCGAAGAAATGATCAATACAATGGCGGACTTGAAATTCGAAATCGTCCAATATTTCGACCACCTTGTAGTCAAGGCCATTGCCATTGGCGAAACAACGATCAATGATCGCTATCTTCACGCCAAATATCTCAAACCCAAGGAAGAGACCTTGAGCTCATACGGCATGACCATTCGCAAACTTTACGGTCGGTTGGTCTCGCAAATTGATGAACTCAAGGCTATACGCAAAACCCGCATGGACACACACGAAAAATCCATATAGCTTTTACCCAAAATCAGTTTACTGCGTGCCAATGAACGCATCTTATGTTTACCAAACCAGACAATACAGGATGAATTGACAAAGTACTTGCTAATTCATCCGCTGCTCATGTTTCACTTACATCACGACAATCAAAGGAGATTTCCTCGATGGAACAGACACCTTCGAATCTTTTGCAAACGCCTCTCATTGACTGGCACCGCCAACACGGGGGCAAACTCATTCCCTTTGCAGGATGGGAAATGCCTGTTCACTATGCCGGCATTCTCAACGAGCACAAGCACACGCGCTCAAAAGCATCCCTGTTCGATATCTGCCACATGGGCGAATTTTTCGTTTCCGGCCATCAGGTTGCCCGGGCTTTGGAACAGATCGTCACCCACAATCTGCGTACCCTGATCCCGGGCCAATGCCGCTACGGCTTCATTCTCAATCAGCTCGGCGGCATTCTCGATGACCTGATCATCTACCATCTGGCAGAAGACTCGTTCATGATAGTTGTCAACGGTGCCTGTATCGAAAGTGATTTCGAATGGTTCACGTCGCATCTTCCTGCCGATGTGCATATCGAAAACCGTTCCCAAACTACCGGGAAAATCGATTTACAGGGTCCCTTGGCCATGGATGTTCTTGCATCGGTTATACCTGGCTCCTGGGAGGAACTCCGATATTTTCATTTTATTGAAACAACCCTGGATGGTACTCCCATCCTGGTCAGCCGAACAGGATATACCGGAGAACTCGGCTATGAATTGTACATGGACGCCGACAAGGTGCTTGAGGTGTGGGAACGATTCATCAAGCACCCTGATGTCGAGCCTGCAGGCCTTGGTGCCCGCGATACCCTGCGCCTGGAAGTCGGTCTTCCCCTGTATGGTCAGGATCTTGATACGGAACATACACCTGTTGAAGCCGGATACGGATTCTTCCTCAAATCCCAGGCCGACTACATAGGCAAGGCGTACGAGAACAATGTTTCGGAAAAGCTGGTGCCCCTGTCCATTCCCGGGCGTCGGGCAGCCCGCCATGGGGATGAAGTTTTCTTGCCCGACGGCACTCTTGTGGGTCGGATAACCAGTGGTTCCTTTGCGCCTTCCCTTGGCCACAGCATTGCCCTTGCCTACATCAAGGCCGATGAGGTGGATGACAACGACACCTTTGAAATACGCGGCAGATCGCTTCTCAAGGCCAACAAGGCAAGTGTACCGTTTTACACCAAGGGAACAGCTCGCATGAAGTTCTAACCTGTTCTCCATAAAATCAAACCGGTATGATCTTCCACCAGGGCAAAGTGCTGGTCATATTTCCACGCTTTGCCCCGTTCTTCCCCTCGTCCATGAAGAACAATGGGGCCTGGTTGCACAACACGAGGATGTTCAAGCAAGATGTCTCGCACCAACCGTTTTTATCTTCCTCCGGACAAATGGGTTGCACCTTACACGCTTGAAGGCAGCGAAGCACACCATTTGTCTACGGTATTGAGAGCCAAGCCCCATGATCGTATTGCGCTCATGGACGGGCAGGGCCGACAAGGCATCTTCAAGGTCGTCTCCTCTGCCAAAAAAACAGTTACCCTTGAGCCACTGAGTATCAGCGAGAGCCCCGTTCCAGCATGCCGATTGTGGCTCGCACCGGGATGGAACAAGGCCACACGGCGGGGCTGGTTCCTGGAAAAGGCGGCTGAACTGGGTGCGTGGGGAATAGCCTTTTGGCAATCTGAATTTTCCCAGGGAAAAACACCGGATCAGCCCAAACAATCATGGGAAAACCAGTGCATAGCGGCGGCAAAACAATGTGCCAATCCCTGGCTTCCCCGACTGATGACGTCTCCTTCGGGTCTTCAGGAACTCCTTGAGGCGACCAGGCATTACGCCAAACGGATATTTTTGTGGGAAGATCCCTCCTGTTCGCACATGCTTGACCCAGCCGAGCTGTGCTGTCAGGGAGACGTGCTTGTTGTATTGGGGCCAGAAGGAGGGTTTTCCCAAAAGGAAACCGACCTGCTGCAACAGGCGGGTTGCTCAGCGGTTTCCCTTGGCAATCGCGTTTTACGCTGGGAAACCGCAGGACTTCTTTGTCTTGGCCTGGTTTTTTGGCAGGAACAACACATGCGCGCCCACAATCAGATATGATTGGAGGCGTGCGGGAGCGATATCATCATGTATTGCAGACAATGCGGCTTTCATTCGTTCGACCATTTGCATGCTTGCCCCAAATGCGGGCACAACTGGGACACGACCCGCAAATCTCTTGGCCTGCAATGGATCAAGGAACCCTTGGGATCATGGCTGGAGAACAGTCCTGCGCCTTCTGCTCCTGATACGCAACAATCAGCCCAACAGGCCACACAAAACAATGCATCCCTAATAGATGAGGATGCATTCATGCTTGAAGAAGATTGGGACTTGCCCGCTTCTCCCTCTACAACGTCTTTTCCGGACGAGGAAACCTTTACCTTTGACCAGGAAACAGCAGAGCAGGATACTAACCAGATTCCTGCTTCTGGCAAACAAAAAATTCCTTTTACCCCCGAATCTCCTTTCCTCTCACCTTCAGACAGGATTGAAGGGGCAACCGAAAAACACAAAAATGAACACAATGCCCAAGGTGCAGTACCTATACAGATGGCCTCTTCTATTGATGATGGCTTTAATGATATCTTTGATGAGAACATCATCGAGGATACTGAGCCTAAGGATCCAGACACTGGGCCTAGCCAGCAACAGGGTGTAGAGGTTTTACTTGAGCCCGAACGATCCACAA
The DNA here is from genome assembly GCF_001748225.1 of Desulfoplanes formicivorans. Lineage (NCBI taxonomy): Bacteria > Pseudomonadati > Thermodesulfobacteriota > Desulfovibrionia > Desulfovibrionales > Desulfoplanaceae > Desulfoplanes > Desulfoplanes formicivorans. Next base: position 8,604 of record NZ_BDFE01000003.1, on the reverse strand, counting down.
CATCTTCCTGCACCACACGCCCTCCCCAAAGGCCGACTTCCTCACCAAAGCAATCCCACCATCACCTTGTGGTCGACGAAATGAACGACCTGATCGTTCCGGGGCTTGAAGAAAAGCTCCAGGCATCACAAAGCGCAACCGTTTCCACGGGTGCCCCCTATGAACTGGACAAAAACACCTCAAGGGACCACCGCCCTGCTCCACAACCTTCCAGTCAGGTCAAACCCAAACCCGACGACACACTTCCTCCACATAGCAATACGGCTTCCCGTCCAGATTCTCCCGACAAAATCACTCCCAAAACATCTGCGCCCCAAAACACCCAAGGAAAAGTTCCGCCCATCCTTGAGTTGGATCTTAATGAGCTTGACATTGTCTTGGACGATCACGACCGCACGCTCTCCAGTTAACTCAAGGATATTTTCTCTCCCCAAGCACCTGCTGCATCTACGGACGTGTGACCCTGCAACAAACCGATGGTGAGCACGTAGATAAATGTTGATGTACAGCCGTTCACAGTAGTGGGTGATCAGAGAATACAGAGCGGTCAGCTTAGCGACATCGAGCTTACAAACGTCAATGCATGATCTATCAGCGTCTGCAAGATGCCCATGGCAAATCATGAATGTCGACTTTTTTGCGCCAAGAAAGATCAAGTGGCTGCAAATTTGTGGATAAAAACATCAGGTGAGATTCGAGATTGTTATTTGTAACAAGTATTCCGAAGGATGGAGCATCACTCCTACTGGCATTGCTTATTCTATCTGCAATCAACACTCCTATCTCAGGATAAAAATGATGCACATCCTTGAAGTTATCCATATTCCCCGTTATTTCATTTAAGTACATAAAGTTATATATCTTTCCAAATATCTGTACACAATCACGAATCCATCTTTTATAATCTTCCAGCCTCCCCTGCTGGACAATAATATCAAGCAATATTTTTGAAACAGGTGTTATAAATACCAAAAATTGAGCATCATAATTGTCCTTCTTGATCTGTTCGAATAATTCATGCTGCGGAATATATTGATAAGTTTTTCCATAAACAGTGTCTTTATACAAACATATCTGCTCAGTGATATTTTTTTTCTTTTCAACTATACTTGGTTTATACATATTTCTTATATTTGTTACTCGTGAATATCCATCATGATTTCCTTTTTTATATTTTTTATATATATTTTTTATTGAATATATAAAAGTATCTTTAGACAACAAAGATTTATATCTATAAAATAAAGAATTAGATTTTTCTATATAGTATTCAGGTTTGTTAAACCTGACAAACTCCCTATGCCTCGTGCCAAAAAAATCAAGCCCTAATATAATCCGTTTAAATGATTTTTTATTTATTTTTTTTGCATATTCTATATATTTACCATACTCATCAGGACGCATACTATTTGCTGCGTAGTTAAATACATGCATATTTTTAAAATTATATTGATTTATATATGTTGTCCTACTACTTCCTAATAACAAAGTATCATATTCAAATGGACAAAACGTAATCTTATTTGTTTTTTGCTGCCTTTCATCAAAAGCTATTTGATTCTCATCAAAAGCAAACTTTTTATCAAAACACCACAAAGGATCAACTATATAATTAACTCCAGCCACGCATGCAATAATGACTAAAGTTAAAAGTATAATTTTTAAAACTGTTTTTTTATATTTCATTGTCATCAAAAGTTAAAATATAAGAACTCAGATACATTATGCATCGACAAAACAGAATATGTCATAAAAAATGAAACAAGATACGGATTAATTCTATTTTTTAAATATGTCATTGAATTAACACTAAAGATGGATATTGCAAAGACAATAAGTATCGCCACAATTTGAGGAGTACCGGCAAAAGACCATGTATCAGGATATTGAAAAATAATACCATTTTCTTCCAAAAATGTTCTGATTATTTTCAAGGGGACATAGTGATGTGGAAGGTATACTCCATGCAAGCCAAGCATTCCCCTGCAGATTTCACAAGCTCTTCCAAAAGAATCGGCTCTGAAAAATACCCAGGCGAACACCAGACTGGGAAAGGTCAGTGCCCACCCGAGCAATTTGGGCATGGGCGGAATTCTCAGCCTTTGTGAAATATCAATCCACAAATGATTGATGCATGCCATTGCGCCATGCAGGACCCCCCAGAAAATAAAAGTCCATGCGGCTCCATGCCATAAACCACACAAAAACATGGTTGCCAGTATGTTCATGTACTGACGCAACTTCCCCTTTTTATTGCCTCCAAGAGGTATGTACAGATAATCCCGGAAAAACAGGGACAATGAAATGTGCCACCGCCTCCAAAAATCAATAATTGACGTAGCCTTGTACGGTGAATTGAAATTGATGGGTAAATTGATATTAAAGAGTTTGGCCAGCCCGAGGGCCATATCTGTATATCCGGAAAAATCAAAATAAATTTGGAAAGTATAGGAAAGAGCCCCGCCCCAAGCTTCAATCAATGTTGGTTGAACAGGGGAATCAAAAACATTAGCAACCCAGGGAGAAAAGGTATCCGCGATAACTACTTTTTTGAACAATCCCATGGATAACAAGGCGATTCCCATCAACAAATTCCTGTAGCTCAAACCAAAGGTCCGCAATCTTGTAAATTGAGGCATGATTTCATCATAACGGACAATAGGTCCGGCAATGAGCTGAGGAAAAAAAGTCACAAAAAGGGCATAATGAATAAATTTATGCTCCTTTGCTTTTCCTTTGTAACAATCAACAAGATAGCCAATTTGCTGAAAAGTAAAAAACGAAATACCCAAGGGGAGAAAAATATTCACCGTTGACCAATCATGATTTAATAGATTGGCCATATTTTTCATAAAAAAATTGCTGTATTTAAAATAACCAATAAGGATTAAATTGACCGCAATTCCTGCAGCAAGAAAAAATATTGTTGATATATTTGCATGTTGAACAAGTCGTCCCCATGAATAATTGAATACAATGGAAAACAAAATCAACAGAACAAATGGAGGATTCCAGTAGGAATAAAAAAAAAGAGAAGCCATCACAAGAACAATAATGGCTACATCCAATAATTTTTTTTGCATGCTATGCGAAAAATTATCCACGTAATGGGTAAAAAAACAAGCAAAAAAACATATGAATTAAAGAGCATACTCTTTCTCCATATCAATCTTCAACAAATCAAGATGTTATGCATCTAAACTCAGACACATCTTCAGCATCAAAAAATATAATTTATAATCCTTATAGTTACTTGAAATTGCATTCAAATAAAAAAACATCCTACAAAAATGCCTTGCAGGATGTTTTTTATGAGTGTAAAATTCATTGGTCACACTATTTGAAGTTATCCATATGACTTGAATAGTTGTTACTTTTTTTGTAACCTGGTGAGTCGGATAACCTGACATTGCTTGACCATACCCTGCGTTCTTGTAACGTTCCCAAACAGATCATCCAAATATCCAATAAATTTAATGTAATGCATTTTATCAAAATTCGTATCAACCAAAGCTCAAAACTCTTGCATGATTCATTTATCTTTTTGTCATTATATAAAAAAATAAGTTCATGTTGCGTCGTGTACTTTACCAATATTCTAAATCCCAGCTTTTCCGGACACAATGAGCCTGATCAGTAAATCAAGCAACACCCATTCCAGCATGAAAATTAACCAAAAAACAAGGATACCAAGCAGACAGGTGCCAATGCCATGATCGGTTGTTTGAAGGCGGGACATGAAAAATCTGCTAATAATTGACATCACCTTGAAGAGCTTTTTCGTGACACAAGGATAAATATCGTGGCTGCGATATGATCTTCAATATTTCCTCATGAAGAGCTAATACAAAAGGGGCGCTGGATGCAGGTAATACAGCCAGGGCCCCTTTTCCTTTATCCGTTAACAAAAAACTTGTGGACATGAAGATTGATTTTCCGGTAAGCATTTGGTGTGTCTATCCAGACATGCCATGTCCACCCGTTTACCCGGAAATGCCCATTCTCCGGGTGATCTTTCATGTTCAGCTGGATCGCCCTGTGAGTTCAACAATCTTTCAACACGTCGTAAACATGAAACTTCCGGATGAAACCGACATCTGGAATGTTTACACCAAATATGTCGGTACAGACAAGGAGAAGAGGTCATGGAAGAAACAAAACTGAACATGCCGTTACTTGGGGATGCCCTTCCTGAATTGAAGGTTCAAACAACACACGGGCCCATGAACATCCCCGGCGACCTCAAGGGAACCTGGTTTGTCCTGTTCAGCCATCCCGCAGATTTCACCCCTGTTTGTACAACCGAGTTTGTGGCCTTTCAAAAACGATATGCAGAATTTGAAAAACTTGGTTGTAAATTGATCGGCATGTCCGTTGACCAGGTATTTTCCCACATCAAATGGGTACAATGGATTAAAGAAGAACTTGATGTCGAAATCACCTTTCCCATTGTTGCTGCCAATGATTCAGTTGCTCTCAAACTCGGCATGCTGCATCCCGGCAAGGGAACCAATACGGTGCGGGCAGTATTCATTGTTGATCCCGAGGGAAAGGTACGCCTGATCATGTATTATCCCCAGGAAGTAGGTAGAAATATTGATGAAATTGTCCGTTCGGTCAAAGCTCTTCAAATATCCGATAAGCAGGGAGCTGTTGCAGCAGGCTGGCCTGAAAATGAGCTCATCGACGACAGAATCATCATTCCTCCGGCAAGCAATCAAAAAGATGCAGAACAACGTCTTGAGAAGACGGATGAATTTGAATGTTTTGACTGGTGGTTCTGCCACAAGCCTTTGGAAAAATAAATCCAACACCAATTGCAAACGAAAAAACGACCTGCGCACACGCGCGGGTCGTTTTTCGTTTGTACCCATGACCATCACAGGCGATGACTTTGAGCAAACAGATGGTTGTCACCATTTGGATGCAAAACAGTCAGTCATATTGCAAGATATTTTCTCTGGTTTCCGTAAGCTGCTGCAGTATCACTATTTTTTTACATTACAACTGATTTCCATCAATTCCACGGATCAAAATCAGTCTCTGTGAATCCATTGAAATGCATTGATAGAGTAAATATTTGCAAAACAATGTTCTTTTTCTTTTGAGATAAACGGCTCTATCATTCATTGAGCCAGGACAAGGCATCATTTTCATTATCAAAAAATTGCATTTCCCCTGCTATAAACCAGCTACCAACTTGAGCAGCCAGCTTGGGCCATTTTTTGTTCCCCAATATGGATATTTTTTCAAAAGCATTGCCATGCTTTAACCCCATCTTGAAATCATCCCACGCAGCCCTTGCTTCCAGGCCTTCTAATTTCGTCACATCCACAAGAGCTTTAACCTTGGGCGTTTTAACTTTTGACAATGCTGAATCTATTATGGGTGTCATTACTTCATAATCTTCATGAGTCAGCTTTCCTTGGACAGTTAAAGTAAGAAAAAATTCATCCCCTGTCCTTTCCATGCCGATGGACAAACCATGTCTTATAACTTTCATGTTAGTATCCTCTTGATATATATCCCTTGATTCACGCTGTGTTCATTGCACTTGAGCTGTCAACACAATCATGCACCATGATGTTGAATCCCCATCTTTATCCGATAATCAACAGAGCCACATACGGAACAACATTGAATATAAGAAAGATAATTTTGAATAACCCCAGGAAACAGTAAAACACCACATGAAAGGTTTCTCTTGGAATCGGAAAGAATCTGCTTTGTATACCATACACCAAATCCGGAACAAGCATGTGCATTAAGCTCCAGAAAACCAACAGCAACCCATTTATGATTGTGCACCACATGAAAAATGTTGTTAGTGTCTGGATCTCCATGATGGTTCTCCTTATACATGGAACAGAATCAGATTATGGTGCTCCCTACTGGGATTCCCTGTGAATATCAAAGCATCTTGAAACCTTACACCATCCTAGCGACATTTTTTCGCAATGAATTCTGGGCATACCATACCATGGGTATATGACACAAGGTGGGAGGGCAACGTTTTGTGGACAGAAGATGCGATGTATCCCTTGAACAGCAATTTTCAGCGCATATGCCACTTTCAAGGCGATGCACGCCGAAGTCAGGATAAACGTTGCTGGTCCGCTCATGGATTTCATGAGGTGGTGCTGACGGTGTTCTCGGAAGAAGAACAATAAGGCTTTCTATGGGCTGGATGCTCGGCAGCTTCCTCCACACAAAAGGTCCTTGTTTCATGTTGTTTCATCTCCCATCCATGATTGGCATTTCAGGGCGCCATGAGCCAATCCATTGATTTGTTTATCTTACCCAGAAAGAGATGGATGGTGAATCAAATCGTATATGATTACAACAAGTTACTTCTAAAAAATCCGAAATTTTCACTCGCAAAAATTTCCCGGACCCCCAAAACGGGGGAGGTGGATGGTAAAACGGTTTTCAACCCTTGCAAGACGTGGGTTTTGGGAGCAGGAGTCTGAAACATTGCCCCGACTTGAGGGGATTGATCCCAAAAAAATAGCAGGCATTCTGATTTGAATGCCTGCTATTTTTATTGCCCAAGAAATGGCGGGGCAGAAACTCCCCCGCTCTTTGTACTATAAAGGCCCATATCAACAATGATACGGGCCTTTATGTTCCCATGGTGAACACCATTCATCTGTCCCTGCCGGGAAAAGATGCCTGAAAATCATTTTCTGTCTGCAAGGGTTTGAAACAAACCAATTCCTTCCCGTTGGTCTTTATGAACCAAAGCAATAAGGCTCACGTTCATGGCCACGAGGAGGCTGTATGCATACAGGAAAACAACGTTCCACATCTTACAACAGGCACATATCGCCTTTTTCCCCACCACCTCCACATCATGACGCCCCGGGTTCCGCTTCAGTGCAACCCGGGACCCCGGTGGCCTTGCCCGTGTTTCTTGATCAATTGATATTTTCCCGGTCCGGTCCCATCAGGGCGTGCTACTGCCCCATGCCCAAGGAAGTGGCATACAATCTTGATGCAGACCTGGAGCATAACCGCAAGTACATTGGCACCTATTTTCCGAGATCTTTTGGCGAATCCAGGGGTATTTTTTCCCGACTCATCAGACCGGACATGGTGACCGACTCCATGCATGCCAAACCGGTTCTGCGCATTCTGGATATTGGTTCGGGAACGGGCGGGAATCTCTGCGGCCTGCTTCTGACCCTTGACAGCACAGGGTACACAGGACGGGTCGAGGTGATCAGCGTGGACGGCAATGCAATCGCCCTTGATTTGCAGGGTCACATTATCCAGGCCGTGAAAAACCAGGGGCTGTCCTTTTCTCTGGCCTACAAGCAGATCCACACGGTTTTTGACAGCAATCAGGCATTGTTTTGCAAACAATTGCGAGCAGTTATGGGTGAGGGCGATTTTGATGTCATCATGGCCTGGAAAACCATTTGCGAGTATTATAAACACGTGAAAGGGGTGACAAAAGCAGGTTCTATACCGGTTTTCTCAATACCATTGCCCATCGTTTGACCCCAAAGGGCATTTGCGTACTGCTGGATGTGTGCACGCCCGGTTTCACCATGAAATCCTGGATACCCATCCGGATGGCTTGGGAAATCCGACAGCACATCCAACAAGGCAGCTCCAGTCTGGGAATCGTTTCTCCCATCTCCTGTGCATTGTGGGGCGCAACATGCACGGCCACCAATTGTTTCAAGGAAAGGGAGATACCAATTGCATATTCCCGAGGACAACATACCGTTTCCAAGGTCTGCTATTATGTGTTCGCACCCAGGCCCCATGCGCAGACCTTTATCACCCGGGACATGCTCCACAAAGCCTATGCGGTCAGTCCGGTCCGGGAGGGCAAAGTCTGCTGTCAGGGCAACCTGATTGAATCCGTGGGCGAAACATATTCCTCATATCCCAATGCGTTCATCTATTAAGGGAGTTTCTCCAATGGCTCAAAAATTCACAGGATGGGAAAAAATTCCTTTGATCACAGCAAAGGGTGATACGGTGAATGCTGTTGCCCCCATCATCCTTTCAGCCAGCAGATCCACGGATCTTCCGGCTTTTTACGCGCCCTGGTTCGCGCACCGTCTGGAACAGGGATACTCGGTCTGGGTGAATCCCTTTAATCGCAGACCCCAATATGTCTCCTTTGCCAGGGCCCGGGTCATTGTCTTCTGGAGCAAAAATCCACGACCTCTCATGCAGTATCTTGACCTGGTGGACAAGCATATCCCCCAATACTATTTCCAGTTCACGGTCAACGATTATGACCGGGAGGGTCTGGAACCCCATGTTCCCCCATTGGAAAAACGTGTGGAAACCTTCAAGCGACTGGCTGAAAGACTCGGCCCTCACAAGGTTGTCTGGAGGTTTGATCCCCTCATCCTCACACCCGAGACACCTCTTGATGTGCTCCTGCACAAGGTGCGCAAGGTGGGAGACATGCTCCACAACCACACCCGACGATTGGTATTCAGTTTTGCCGATATTGCGGAGTACAAAAAGGTCCAGAACAACCTGAACAGATTTGCCTGCAAAAAGTAAAAATGTCGCTCACAGTAAACGGAAAGACTTAAGCGGATAATTTCATGATGTGAGCACAAAATTATTCCCGGC
>NZ_BDFE01000002.1 GCF_001748225.1 Desulfoplanes formicivorans | reverse complement strand
GCCGGGAATAATTTTGTGCTCACATCATGAAATTATCCGCTTAAGTCTTTCCGTTTACTGTGAGCGACATTTTTACTTTTTGCAGGCAAATCTTTGAACAGGAAGCGATGAGCAGCGCGACGGGCGGAGGGCAAAAAAATCTAAGTACAAACTGGCTAGGTTTATATCTAATCCCCATCCCCTGCCCGAACAACCCCAAAAAATCCCTTGAAATCCAGACCGAAATCGTCCGCATACTGGACAGCTTTACCGAGCTGACCACCGAGCTGACCACCGAGCTGACCACCGAGCTGAGCTTACGCAAAAAACAATACCAGTACTACCGCGACCAGTTGCTGACTTTTAAAGACGGCGAAGTGGAGTGGAAGAAGTTGGGGGAGGTGTGCGAGTTTAAAAATGGTTTTGCATTCAAAAGCAGTTTATTCAAAGAGTCTGGCCTTCCTATTATCCGTATAACGAATATTACTGGATCCAATGTTGACTTGAGCGATGTGAAGTACTTTTCTCCCTCAGATTACGCCCGTGGGAACCCTCTAAATTATCCTGTTGTAAAAGGAGATGTTTTGATCGCAATGTCGGGGGCAACAACAGGCAAAATTGGTTACTTCAATTTTGAAAAAACTGCTTATCTGAATCAACGGGTCGGTAAGTTTGTTCCGAAGGAAGGAGTGCTAATCAATCGTTACTTATACCACTTTTTGCTGACAAAATCAGACTTCATTTATGTTTTAGCTGGAGGTGGGGCACTACCAAATCTTAGCTCAAGGAAACTAAAAGAAAAACTTCTAATACCCATTCCATATCCAGACAACCCAGAAAACTCACTTAAAGAACAAGCCCGCATTGTCGCCATCCTCGATAAATTCGACACCCTCACCAACTCCATTACCGAAGGCCTGCCCCGGGAAATCGAACTGCGCCAGAAACAGTACGGATATTACCGCGACCTGTTGTTCAGCTTCCCAAAACCGGGGGAGGATGCGGCCTAGTATGGACCAAGTATGCGGAATCGATCAGGAGGGCGCCCTATGGCCGGTGCATTAACCCTGCAGGAGCAAACCACCGAATTCCTGCTCTATACCGCCCCCAATGGCGATATCCGGGTGGAGGTGCTGCTCAGTCATGAAACCATCTGGCTGACTCAGAAACGCATGGCCGAGCTGTTTGGTGTGGGTGTACCCGCTATCTCCAAGCACCTGAAAAATATCTTTGAAAGCGGCGAGTTGCAGGAGGAACTGGTTGTTTCCATTTTGGAAAATACCACTGAACACGGTGCTATTGCCGGAAAGACCCAGACCCAGAAGGTGAAGTATTACAATCTCGATGCCGTGATCTCAGTGGGCTACCGGGTCAATTCGGTCCAGGCCACCCAGTTCCGCATCTGGGCTACCCAGCTGATCAAGGAATACATCATCAAGGGCTTTGCCATGGATGATGAGCGGCTGAAAAATGGCCGCTATTTTGGCAAGGATTACTTCCGCGAGCTGCTGGAGCGAGTACGCTCCATCCGCGCCAGTGAGCGGCGCATCTACCAGCAGATTACCGATATATTTGCCGAGTGCAGCATCGACTACGACCCCAAATCGGAAACCACACGCCAATTCTACGCCCATATTCAGGACAAGTTCCACTACGCCATTACCGGGCATACCGCAGCCGAAATCATTGCCCAAAAGGCCGATGCCAGCAAGCCGCTGATGGGCATGAGCACCTATAAAAATGCCCCCGATGGTCGAGTGCTCAAGTCGGATGTCACGGTTGCCAAAAACTACCTCAGCGAAGCGGAAATCAAAAAGCTGGAACGGACGGTCTCTGCCTTTTTTGACTATATCGAGGGCATTATTGAACGCAGAAACACCTTTACCATGGAAGGTTTCGCAAAAAGTGTGAATAAGTTTCTCGAGTTTAACGAGTACCGGATTCTGGAGGGGTATGGCCGTATCAGCCGAAAGCAGGCCGAACAGATAGCCCATGCTGAATATGAAAAATTCAATAAACACCAGTCCATTGAGTCTGACTTTGACCGGGAAGTGAAAAAGCTACTGCAAAACAAGGGTCCCGAGGCATGATACATTACAAAACCATCGCCGAATCAAACAATTTTATCGTACTCGATAGATACGCCAGGGAATGGAAGGTAGCCGAAAGTTACCAGAGTGAAGCTGATCTTGAACAGGAACTCATTGATGATCTGCAAAATCAGGGGTACGAATACCTTTCCGATCTGACTACCCCGGAAGCCATGCTGTCCAATGTGCGCAATCAGCTGCAAACACTGAACAATGTACAGTTTTCTGGAAGTGAATGGCAGAGGTTTGTTGAAACGTATTTGGATAAACCCAATGATACCATTGAGGATAAAACCCGCAAGATTCATGAAAACCATATTCATGACTTTGTCTTCGATGATGGCCACATCCAGAACATCTACTTGGTAGATAAAAAAAATATCTCACGCAATAAAGTACAGGTAATCAATCAATTTGAACAAACAGGCATCTATGCCAACCGCTATGATGTGACCATTTTGGTCAACGGACTGCCGCTGGTACAGATTGAGTTGAAAAAGCGTGGAGTGGCCATTCGCGAAGCCTTTAACCAGGTACACCGCTACAGCAAGGAGAGTTTCAACAACAAGCATTCACTGTATAAATACCTGCAGCTGTTTGTGATTTCCAACGGCACTGACACCCGCTACTTTGCCAACACCACCAAACGCAATAAAAACAGCTATGACTTCACCATAAACTGGGCGCTCGCTGACAACAAGCCGATTAAAGACCTGAAAGACTTTACCGCCACTTTTTTTCAGAAAAACACCTTGCTTCAGGTACTGCTGCGTTACTCGGTTTTTGATATCACAAATACCCTTTTGGTGATGCGCCCCTATCAGATTGCCGCCACCGAGCGCATTTTGTGGAAAATCAAAAGTGCTTATGAAACCAGGACCTGGAGGCGAAAAAAAGATGACCCTCTACCACAAAATGGCGGTTATATCTGGCACACCACCGGCTCCGGCAAAACCCTGACCAGTTTTAAAGCGGCGCGTCTGGCCACCAGGCTGGAATTTATTGATAAAGTGTTTTTTGTGGTGGATCGCAAGGATCTCGACTACCAGACCATGAAGGAATACCAGCGCTTTTCAAAGGACAGCGTTAATGGTTCCGACAGCACCGCCGGGCTAAAACGTAATCTGGAAAAGGACGATAACAAAATCATTGTTACCACCATCCAGAAGCTCAATAATCTGATGAAAAGTGAACACCGCCTGCCGGTCTACAACCAGCAGGTGGTGTTTATTTTTGACGAGTGCCACCGCAGCCAGTTTGGCGAGGCACAGAAAAACCTGCAGAAAAAATTCAAGCGTTATTATCAGTTTGGCTTTACCGGCACGCCCATTTTCCCGCAAAACGCCCTGGGCGCGGAGACAACTGCCAGCGTCTTTGGAACCCAGCTGCATTCCTACGTGATTACCGATGCCATCCGCGATGAAAAAGTGCTCAAATTCAAGGTGGATTACAACGATGTGCGCCCCAAGTTCAAGGATATTGAAACCGAACAGGATGAGAAAAAACTGAGTGCAGCGGAAAATAAACAGGCCCTGCTGCACCCCGAACGGATCAAGGAAATCTCACAATACATTCTGAAAAACTTTCACCAGAAAACCCACCGTTTGCAGGCCGGAGCCAAAGGCTTTAACGCCATGTTTGCCGTGAGCAGTGTGGATGCAGCCAAGCTCTATTATGAAACCATGAAGAGTTTGCAGGCAAACAGCGACAAACCCCTAAAAATCGCCACCATCTTTTCTTTTGCCGCCAATGAAAAGCAGGATGCAGTGGGTGATATTCCGGATGAGAGTTTTGAAGTTTCAGCCATGAACTCCAGTGCCAAGGAATTTTTAAGCGCCGCCATTGCCGACTATAACGCCTTGTTTAAAACCACCTTCTGTGTAGACAGCAAGGGATTCCAAAACTACTACCGGGATCTGGCCAAACGAGTCAAAAATCAGGACATTGATCTGCTGATCGTGGTGGGTATGTTTCTCACCGGTTTTGATGCTCCCGGACTCAATACCCTGTTTGTGGATAAAAACCTGCGCTACCACGGTTTGATTCAAGCCTATTCACGCACCAACCGCATTTACGATGCCACCAAATCCTTTGGCAATATCGTTACTTTCCGCGATCTGGAAAAACCAACCATCGATGCCATTACTCTGTTTGGTGATAAAAACACCAAAAATGTGGTCCTGGAAAAAAGCTATCAGGAGTACATGGAAGGCTTTACTGATATTCTAACCGGTAAAGCACAGCGTGGATTGAAGGCCGTTGTGGAAGAATTGGAAGAACGTTTCCCTGATCCAACAGCTATTGAAAATGAATCGGATAAAAAAGCCTTTGTCAAACTATTTGGCGAATACCTGCGTGTTGAAAACATCCTGCAAAACTTCGATGAGTTTGCCAGCTTAAAAGCCCTGCAAAAAATCGACGGAAACGACCCAAAGGCGGTTGCAGCGTTTCAAGCCGAGCATCATTTAAGTGATGAAACACTGGCGGAGTTGCAAACCATCCACCTCCCGAGCGAGCGCAAAATTCAGGATTACCGTTCTACCTACAACGACATCCGCGACTGGCTGCGCAGTCAGAGGGCCAATGAGGAGCAGACGCAGACCACCATCGATTGGAATGATGTGGTTTTTGAGGTGGATCTGCTCAAATCCCAGGAGATCAACCTAGACTATATTCTGGAACTGATTTTCGAGCACAACAAACAAAACAAAACAAAAGAAGAGCTGGTGGATGAAGTACGCCGGGTGATTCGTGCCAGCCTTGGTCACCGTGCCAAGGAAAGCCTGGTGGTGAATTTTATCCATCAAACCGATCTGGATCAGATCAGTGATAAGGCCAGCATTATTGAAGCTTTTTTTGAGTTCGCGCAGGCGCAGCAGCGCCGGGAAGCCGCAGAGCTGATCCAGACAGAAAACCTGAACGCCGAAGCTGCCCGACGTTATATCACCACATCACTTAAACGCGAATTTGCCAGTGAAAACGGCACTGAGCTCAATACCATTTTGCCCAAAATGAGCCCATTAAACCCGCAATACCTGACCAAAAAACAAAATGTATTTCAAAAAATAGCTGCGTTTGTTGAGAAATTTAAAGGTGTGGGAGGACAGGTTTAGCAACAGATTAGGATAGTAGCTTAAATTCGACTCTTTAAGCCTGTAACAAGATCATTCTTCAAAAATTGACTAAGTGACGCAACCTTTGGTGTAATTTATCAATCTGCAGGTCAAGTAGGAACGGAGGCAAGACATAGGCTATGACTGGAAATTTACCAAAGCCAATCAAAAAGCAGAGGGAGGTATTATACATGCCTGCTACCGGCCATTCCGCCGTTTTGGGAACTGCTGGCAGCGGTAAAACAACCCTCGCGTTATATCGGGCCGCGTACTTGTCAGAGGCATCAATGCCACATGCTGGAAGGACCTTACTCCTGACATTCAATAAGGCACTGGTAACCTACCTGAAGTATCTCAAGCCAGCTGAATTGAGGAATGTCCAGATTGAAACCTATCACACTTTTGCCCGGGGATATTTGAATGCCCGGGGTAAAATGCGGTTCAACTGCATATGCAGCGACCCCGATGAGCGAAAGAGATATATTTCACAAGCAGTGAAGGAAGTGGAGTCGCGATACAAGCCTTCTAAATTCTTCAAGCGGCCCATCGAATTCTTCATGGATGAAATCCAGTGGATTTTCAGTCATGGAATCACATCGAGTGATGAATATGTAAAAGTTGATCGTGTTGGACGTATTGGTACCAACCTGTCTCGGAAACTGCGGCCGGTGATGTATGAAATCCTCGAGAAGTATGTCGAACTACGCAATCAAAACGGCAACATGTATGACTGGGATGATCTTGCTTTGCATGTCCGGAGAGAATTTGAGAATGACTCCTCAACTCGAATGTATAAGCACATCATTATTGATGAAGGGCAGGATTTTTCCCCTGAGATGATTCGTTCCTTGGCTGCCGCCATACCAGAGGATGGCTCCCTTTCATTTTTTGGTGACGTAGCTCAGCAGATTTACGGTCAAAGGATGAGCTGGCGTTCATCGGGCCTAAACATTCCGCAGCAGTGGCTATTCAAAGAGAATTATAGAAATACCAAACAGATTGCCCAACTCGGGTTGGCCATATCTCGGATGCCTTTTTTCAATGACATCAAGGACTTAGTTGAGCCGACATCGCCTCGTGCCGACGGAGCACTACCCACCCTTGCTAAATGCCGCAATGAAACTCAACAGGTAGAGCTCACCCTGAAGGTTGCAAGAAATGTCTCAACGACACAGAGCGTTGCCATCCTTGTAAAAAACCGGGAACAGGAAAAGGTCTTCAGTTCACAACTGGATGCAGGAGCTACACGTCTGCACCGTAACTTGAAGGTATGGAATGATGGTCCAGGTATCTATCATGGAACCTATCACTCGGCCAAAGGGCTTGAGTTCGACATGGTCATTCTTCCTTTTCTGGACTCTGAAAATTTACCAGATAAAGACCATATTGCCGCCCAAGGGGAGGCAGATGCCCTGACTCATGATGGCCGACTACTTTACGTAGCGGTAACACGGGCAAAAACAAGTCTGATTCTACTGTACAGCAATCAATTGACCTCTTTGCTTCCGGTTGACGGGAATCTTTATCAGGAGGTCCGCCCATGAATCAAATTCAGCAGGAATGTAATAGTCGAGAAATCACAAGGTTGTGTCATTTTACTCAGTCTCGGAATTTGGCCCACATTTTTGACGAACCTTTTGGACTTTATTCAACAAGAACTCTTCAAAGTCGTAATATGCCTCATAACCCGACGGACCCAGACCGCTATGACGGCAGAGACGATCTTGTTTGTTGCTCAATTGAATACCCGAATACCTATTATTTCGTCAAAGTTAGGGAGCGTGACCACCTATTTAAGGACTGGGTGGTTTTACTGATTAAGCCCAGTTATCTCTGGCATTCAGACACATGCTTCTGCCCATGCAATGCAGCTAGGTCACGTGGTGAATACATACAGGCAGGCATTCATGGATTTAGGTCTCTTTATGCTTCTACTTCACCCGGTATTAGTTTTTCACGTTCATCGAAACATTTGTCAGCTGCACCGACAGACATCCAAGCAGAAGTATTACTAAGAGATCCTATACCCTTAGATTCAATCACCGGCATAGCTGTTCACTCGGAGGAACAGGCACAACGTGAAATTTGTCGGTTAAAGCTGCAGGGAATTTCAATAGATAAACCTATTTACATCGCTCCGGACTTTTTTAAGCGAGCAAAACTTTCCGAATTGATTCAACGTGGAGTTAGAGCAACGGAAACACTATACAGAAGTGGAGGCCGTCATGGCCTATAACATGCCAATAAAATTTAAATCTGAAAAAGCAGTTGGAGCCATTCTGGGGGCAGCTTATGGCGATGCATTAGGTTGGCCGAACGAACGAGTCGGCAAATCTAATGCACCCAAACAACCACAAGGCCGCCTCCATGAATTTAGGAGATGGACTCGCCGATCTGGCGGCCGTTTTTTCCCTCATGAAGAAATTATTGAAGCGGGTGAATATAGCGACGATACACAACTTATTCTTTGTCTGAGCAGGTCTCTGCTCAAGGGTGAAAAATGGTTTGAATTTTACACTCAGGTTGAGCTGCCTTTCTGGGCACTATATGAACGTGGTGGCGGCGGCGCTACAAAAAGAGCGGTCAATTCCTGGCAGGATGGAATTGAGCCTTGGAGCCCAAACCGAAAACCGCATGATGTAAAAAGATACTTTGATGCTGGCGGTAATGGCGTCGCAATGCGTGCTTTGCCACATGCTCTTTACCTTTGTGATGAGGACTTCGACAAGGTAGCCAGCTCCATTTTTATGGATGGACTTACAACACACGGGCATCCAAGGGCTTTATTAGGCGCTCTGGTTTATGGGTATGCACTCTGGGTATCTTTAAGAAAAGAAGCGAAGCTGGGTTATGGAGAATTAATCGAAGAAATAATCGCAAGTGAAGCTGTATGGTCGCCTATACCATCTCAGGACAACTTTTCTCAAAAGTGGCTGGTTCATGCCCAAAAGCATCTGACAGATTATGAAAAACTCTGGCTCTCGACAAAAAAAGAAATCCTTAAATATCTGGTTATATGTAAATCAGAACTTTCAAAAGGTGCTTTGAGCTTTGATGATGAGGCACTCGAAAAGCTTCAGTGTTTCAACAAGCAAATTAGTGGAGCCGGTACAGTCGCTGCAATCGCTTCTGTATATCTTGCTTCACGGTATGCTGCAGATCCAATCAACGGCGTGATAAAGGCGGCCTCCGCGATTGGCTCGGACACGGACACTATTGCATCTATGGTCGGTGGTTTGCTGGGAGGTATCCATGGTTCAGGTTGGTTATCAGCTGTGAAGAGAGGAATACAAGATTGCAGCTATCTTGAAAAAACAGCTCTGAAACTTAGCGCTCATCATGTCGAGAATATCCCAAATTTTAAGCCTGTCAAAAGAACGGTTCTTAAAAATTGGGTCCATGGTATTTTATCTGTACCCGACTCAAAAGACGTGAAACTCCCAGATGGCCGAATTGCAAAGGTTAATCGTAGACGAGATCAAATAGGCCAAAGCGGCAAATATAAAGTTGAATTTAGGCAACTTATTACTTCAGAAGGCCAAACGATCTATATCAATAAAATATCCAAAGGGAACTTTGCCAACCAGCAAAAGACGCCAAAAACCACGCCGTCTACTGAGCAGATTACACCTAATCCACCTCAAGGAACGTTGCAGACGGATATGACGATTAACTTGGGGCCTAAATTACTCGTGGCGTCTATTGAAAAATCGGTATGGTTTTACGAAAAACTGTTAGGGCTAACAATCAAGAAGCAATCCAAGAGTCTTGTCGTTTTTTCTCAGGGGCTCGTCCTTGCTCCCTCATCTTATGGCAAGGGATTTAAGCATCATGGATTCCGCAGCCTGCTCTATGCCGAAGTTCCTGATATTCAAAATCGGTATCACAGGATTAAGGAGCAAGGTGTCCAGATAATTACTCCGTTAACATGCAGGTACGAATCAAAGATTCGATTCTTTCGGTGTCATGATTTTGATGGCAATTTAATAGAAATTTATGAAAAACAATGAGATCTATCTACAATTTATAATGTAAAAACAACTCGAAGTATGATTAAACTGTAGTAGTACAGGATTGATCCAATAGTCATATTTTTGCATTGCAATAAGATGTAGATGTTCGATCCTGCTACAAACCTGAGGAGCCGGGGTTAATCCACTATCCAGACAATCAACCAAACGGGCTAGAAACTCCTGCCTAAAAAATTTCAACCGCTTTTTTGACAATAACAGCGTAAGGATAGACGCATGTTTCCTTTCAAAAAAACTAGCCTATTTCTAGCCTCCTTGCCGTGTACAATCTAACATACTGATTTTATTCACAGCATACACATTTTTCACAGTCAGTGAAATGCGTCAAAAACTGGAAGTATTTCACGTTTTTTCAGTTAGTTACAACAAATAAAAAACAGGTTATAACCGTATGGATCAACTTCAGAAGAGATGACAACTTCCCTGACACAGGGGGACAACGACCCGCGGATACCATCCGCTTGTTGCTCGGCGCAAAGAGCCTCACAACAAGCGGATCGAGCGGTTGTCTACAAGTCCAAGTAAACTTGTCCCCGTGGACACCGCTCATCCGCGGGCCGTTAGGCGATAAAAAATGACTTATCGAGCAAATTTGCCGCCATCTTTTTTACTCCTTGAGCAGGAAGGGTTTCTTATTAGCTCATGCCTAGGGAGTGGATTAACCGATCTGCGATCTGCGCACGTTCACAACAAGGGCGCATTCTATTCGTCGTTGTTCAACCTCTCGATTGGAATAGAAAGGCTGCTTAAGGCCCTTGTGATAATTGAGCACATAGCAACTAACAATCTTGCTGTGCCAACAAAAAAGCAACTCAAAAGCTATGGTCATAACATTGAAGAGTTGTATGACCAATGCGTGAAGATTGCTGACGCGAGAGGCGTCGCAGTCCCTGCTCGAAACTCTTTAAATCCAATTCAAAAAGAAATTATCAGCTTGCTAAGTGACTTCGCTCAGACTACACGGTACCACAATCTAGATGCGCTCAATCCTTCTCATGTCGGTAGAGATCCGCTCGATTACTGGGGCCAAATAGTAATGGCAATCCTGGAGAAGGATGTTCCCAAATCTCAGAAAGAGAAAATACTTATCCAATCAAACGTGGTTGCGTCTGCTATTGATGATATCACTGTTACGATAATGCATGGCTTGGATAAGACGCCTCTTTCTACGGAGGAGGCCTTGGCTTTGCAGGGTTTGCACGATCAGGCGGCTAAATATGCTGTTTTACATGTCGTGAAGATGCTGGCTCCACTGCGAGAACTAACGTCAGAGTTAAGTCATCTCGCGTACACACTCAATACTCCTGAGCCTGTATTTCCGCAAATGCAAGAGTTTATCCAATGGCTGTGGGATGATCGTCAATACGTCCTGAGGAAGAAGCGGTGGCCGTAATATCGCCTAACAAGGCCGTGAACTCGGACGCATTTTTTGTTCGCTGCGCTCACTACAAATGCGCCGGCAACAACGGCCCGCGGACACCGTGATCCTGCTACAGACTTGAGGAGTCGGAGTAAGCCAAAAATATTAAAGGATAACTGGATAAAAATCTCTCGTCAACGAGGCGAAAATTATCCGGTAATATGTACCAATTTGACAACCAAGGTTGTGGATTCTCCGTTTAGACGACGGGTTATCTCCGGTTCTCATGTACCAATTATGTACCAAACCTAAAATCGCCTTCTGCCAACATATTGATATTATGCACATTATGCACACATATTTTTTTGACAAGCGGCGAAGACGGTTTTCAAAAAAGCCCCTTATTTTAGGTAGTTAAAGATAGAAAATTCAATAAATTCAAAAGGATGGGGTTCAAGGGGTCGGAAGTTCAAATCCTCTCATCCCGACCAAAAAAAGCTTTAAACCCCAAGGCTTTATCAAAAGGTCACTTTCGCAAGAAAGTGGCCTTTTTTGCGTTCATGTCCCAGTTATGTACCAACGTCGACTTCCCCATATCAACTTTTCTTCAATGCACACAAAAGGGGCAAAAAAAGAAAATGACCTCTGCAAAAAAGGCTTGCCTTCTCCATGGGCTTGCCACCAGAATAGCTTGAGTGTCCATACATGCCAACAAAACCACTCCCACCATGAAATCCAATTGTATAGACCTCAAGCCATCC
Source organism: Desulfoplanes formicivorans (assembly GCF_001748225.1). NCBI lineage: Bacteria > Pseudomonadati > Thermodesulfobacteriota > Desulfovibrionia > Desulfovibrionales > Desulfoplanaceae > Desulfoplanes > Desulfoplanes formicivorans. The sequence goes on along the minus strand of NZ_BDFE01000002.1, from coordinate 4,135 downwards.
AGACAATCCCTGGCGTTATTGGGTCGGGCCGTCATTGATTCCCCATCCAAGTCCTCAATCCCCTTGGTTTTAAGCAATGCACCTGCAGGATTTCCCTCTCCAGCAGATGACTACATCGAAAACACCCTGGATCTGAACGACTACCTGATCGACAACCCTGTGGCCACCTTCATGATGCGGGTGTCCGGTGACTCCATGATCGAAGCCGGCATCAGGGACAAGGATGTGATCATTGTGGATCGATCCAAGGAACCCTTGCCCGGCAAAATCGTTGTGGCTGTTCTGGACGGGGAACTCACGGTCAAACGTTTGGAAAAATCAGAAAAGGGATATGTGCTGGTGCCGGAAAATCCCGACTATCAGCCTATTGTGGTCCAAAACGAACAGGAGCTGGTCATCTGGGGCGTGGTTACCGGCATTGTCAGGCGGTTTTGACATGAACTTGCCCACGCCTCCATTGACCAACGATTTTTTTGCCTTGGTGGATTGCAACAACTTCTATGTTTCATGTCAGCGTGTTTTTGATCCCCGACTTGAGGGCAAACCTGTTGTCGTACTTTCCAACAATGACGGGTGTGTGATTGCCAGGTCCAACGAGGCCAAGGCACTGAACATTCCCATGGGTGCGCCTGCCTTCAAATGCAAAACCTTTTTCGAACGCAACAAGGTTCGTGTTTTTTCGTCCAACTATACCCTGTACGGAGACATGTCCTCCCGGGTCATGACCACTCTGGGGTATTTCTGCCCGGACATGGAGATCTACTCCATTGACGAATCCTTCCTGTTTTTCCGTTCCACTGATCCAGCAAAGCTCATGGACCTGGGTCGGGCCATTCAAAAAACCGTATTGATCTGGACCGGGATTCCGGTTTCAGTGGGATTTGCGAGGACCAAGACCCTGGCCAAACTGGCCAACCGGTTGGCCAAAAAAAATCCCGATGGAAACGGGATATGCGTTTTGGATACTCACGATCAAATCCATCAAGGACTGTCCATGACCCCCGTCGGAGACATCTGGGGAATCGGCAGGCGTTACGAAACATTTCTGCGATCAAAACGCATCCAGACTGCATTGGATTTGGTTGCCATGCCCCAATCATGGGTACAGAAGCATCTCACAATCACTGGCTTGCACACGGTCCTTGAACTGGGCCAGATTCCCTGTATTCCCCTGGAACAGGCTCCTCCGCCACCAGGAAGTCTGGTTTGCTCTCGGTCCTTTGGTACCGGGGTCAGTGACCTGGCGAGCCTCCAGGAGGCCCTGGCCACCTATGTTGTCCGGGCCGGAGAAAAGCTGCGTCGAAAAAAACTCACTGCTGGATGCGTGCACGTATTTCTGGCTACCAACCGGTTCCGTCCGGAACCCCAATACGCCAGGTCAGCCTGCCTCACCCTCATGCCTGCCACATCCTACACCCCGGACATCCAGACCAAGGCCCGGGCTATTTTGGAAAAAATCTACAGCCCCGGCTACACATTCCAAAAGGTCGGGGTCATGCTCACGGATCTTACCCCTTCTTCCAACCGTCAGCGGTCCTTTTTTGCTCCCTCTCCCCAGGAACAGTCCAGGCAGCACAACCTCATGAAGGTCATGGACACCATCAACAAACAATACGGCAACACCACCGTCACCCTGGCTTCAGCCGGTCTTGGACACAAAAAATGGCATATGCGCCGGAAATTCCTTTCCAAGCGATATACCACATCATGGGCCGAACTGGCCGAGGTCAGCTAGACCGACAACCGAATTACATGTTGAAAATGGCGACATAAGCGCCGGTTGTTGTCAGGAGAAGTTCTCCGTTCTGTTCCGGTAAACAAAAAGGCAATCCGGTTCGATATGGGGCATCCCCAAACGGCAACCCGTTGCCTTTGAGGGGATGTCCCGGGTAGCCCTGCACCTCGACCAAAAGAATGAATTGCCGTTTTCAGTTTATTCATGTCCTTGCCACGTTTTTGCATCTGCTTGACGTCTTAGCAAAACTCTGGAGACGCAACAGGCGTCAGCATGGCTCATATCCCCAGGTTCTCAAAAAGTTCTTCTTTGCTCCCTTTCCCACACCCGGCCCGTCCATGGCCTCAAGAGGATATGGGCCTTTTTGCACCTGCATGATGGGCCCCTTGAAATTGAGATATACAATCTCAGATCATCCGTCCCCCTTGGTAAGGATTAACCTCATCAAGGGGCAGCCATCAACGGAACATTTACCATGGCGTTATTCGCTTCATTCCCATCATGACAAGCAAAATCCAGGCAAATGAATTTGACTGAATTCTTTGGCAAAAGAAACTCAAGAAAATACCAGCTACCTCTTGCGTCATGCATAGACGTGATGCTACAGGTCAAGCCTTTGAAAACAATGTATGATCGAATATAGTTATATAATCAGAACAGGATCAGATATCCAAAGGGGATATTTTCAAGGGGAATACTGGATTTACCAGTAAACCATATAATAATTTGTCATGTGCACCCATCCTGTATCAATATCAATAATGAGGAATTTAATCTGTGAGTATAAAGCCAGGATCATGCCTTTGTGGTGAAGTCACTTTCGAAATAGACGGTGAATTTGATAATTTCTACCTTTGTCACTGTAGCCGGTGCCGAAAAGATACTGGCTCAGCTCATGGAGCCAATCTTTTTTCTTCTTCTGCAAAGTTGAAATGGTTATCAGGGGAAAATAAAATCACAAATTTTACCTTGCCTGCGACTCAACACAAAAAATCCTTTTGCTCAATTTGTGGATCTGCCCTTCCAAATATTCAAATGGGAGGTAAACTTTTGGTGGTCCCTGCTGGAAGCCTTGATTGTGATATCACGATCACCCCAACAGCTCATATTTTTATTTCCAGCAGAGCAAATTGGGACAAAGATCTTCATAAATTCAATATGATAGAGACTTTGCCGTTATAAGCAGAAACAACATAATAATCCTGCAACAGTTGAGTGGAGCCCCAGTTAAGCCACTCGCTGTGTGACCTGACGATTTTCCTATTCAAATGGCAACATATACAACATAACAACATGATTCGTCGGATTTAATTGTCATGATAGAAGAAAAATCAGCCTTCTCAAGTCTGTTGCAGGACCAGGAAGTATACATGACAATGGGGAACATTGTCACCCCCTTCGCCATGGTTCGTCTTGGTAGCATTTAATAAATTACTCTTATCAAGACGAAAGAGCAAAGCACATATATATTATATAGATCATCTTAGCTTAAAACACACAACATTTTTTCATTAAAATATTGCAATTCAACCAAGAATATACTTTACGATAGCATCACAGTGAATGTCTATTGAATCAATTAGTGGTATAGAACAATGTTCCTTCTCAAGAAGAATTGGAAATTCAGTACATCCAAGAATTACAGCTTGAGCTCCTTGAATTGCCATATTCTCAATTTCCTTTACAAAAAACTGTCTAGTCTGACTATTAAACACTCCGATTGAGAGTTCTTCATAGAGTCTTTTTTGAATTTCATTTTGAGCGTCTAAATTTGGAACAATTGTTTTGATTTTATTTTTCGTAAATAACCTTAGCTTGATAAAATCTTCTGACATTGTAAATCGAGACCCAAGTAGCCCAACAAAATCTATTTTCCTTTCCCGGAGAAAAGAGCCAACTGCATCAGCAATGTGTAGAATAGGAATAGTAACAACGTCTTGTACTTGGTCGACTACCTTGTGAGGAGTGCTTGCGCATATCGCTAAACATTCCACCCCAACCGCTTGAAGTTCTTTGGATGCACTAATAATTATTTTTGCTATAGTATCCCAGTCATTATTGCGCTGCAAATCGTGCATTTCCCTTTGATTTATATTTATTATTCTAAGAGGAGGATTTGTATTGTCACCATAATGTAAGTTTACCTGTGTATTTATTCTACTATAATATTCTACAGTTGAACGCCATGATAACCCACCGATAAGTCCAATTTTTTCCATTTCTTTTCTCTTTGAGAATAATTTTAGTTAATATTCGACAATTTCAAAACATATTATTAGCATTTTAGAATCATATAAATTGTATAATTGATTTGACTGCAAAAACTCTCTACAATAACGAAAAATTACTACCTATACTATTTACAAAATATACAAAATTTAGTATATATTATCGAAATTA
>NZ_BDFE01000001.1 GCF_001748225.1 Desulfoplanes formicivorans | reverse complement strand
GACGTTGAGCTGGTTTGTCCTCCGTCCGGAGATTTTCCAGACGGATTCTCGATCCTTGATTTTAAAATCAGTGAGTCCGGTAAGGAGATCATTATTTGTCCCATGGGGCAGTCTTGTTTAGAGAATAAAATTTCAAAAAAACGTAAGGAAACAAGCTCTTACTTTAACCGGGAAGCATGTGGCAACTTCCCTCACTCGCATGATTGCCCCGTCAAAATCACAAGACGGAAAGCCAAAGTCATCTGGAAGTGGAACAAACCAAGGATCGAGGCACGGCGGCTCATGTTCAACGATGACGACGAAATCAAGTCGCTTTATCGCCAGAGATCCGGTGGCGAAGCCCCGTTCAGCATCGCCAAACGAGTCCTGGGACTGGAACGTACCCGGCGTCGTGGATTTGCAAAGAACAAGATGGTCATCGTTCTGGCAGCAACCGCCCTCAATGTCCTCAGAATGCACCTCTGGGTTCATCTCCCGGGGAACTTGCACCGGTTTTTCATAATTTTACGTAATTTTTGGCTGAATTTTGTCCATTTCTGGCAAAAAGTAATAGCCGGGAATAATTTTGTGATCACATCATGAAATTATCCGCTTAAGTCTTTCCGTTTACTGTGAGCGACATTTTTACTTTTTGCAGGCAAATCATAAATGGCAATAAACATGAAATGGACTTATATACGAGATCAACTCCTTATTTCTGGACCGTCTATGTTACGATATGCGTATTATCGGACTGTCGCATCTATTAAAAAAAATGCTTCGCCAAAATTTTCTATCGTTGTTCCATGTTATAACAATCCACAATTTCTTAAAAATACAGTCCACAGCATAGCGGCTCAGACTCTCCCCCCAACTTCAGTTGTCTTCGTCAACGATGGGTCATTTAGTAATACTGCAGAAGTTATCACACACTCCTCATCTTTTTTGAAAAAAAATAATATTAAAACAATTACTGTTAATCAAAAAAACAAAGGAGTTGCTGCAGCACGCAATACAGGAATCAACGAGGCTGAAGGTGAATGGATCATCCCTCTTGATTATGATGATACTATCGCGCCGCGTTATATTGAGCGATGTTCAGATATCATTCGAACTAGACCGAATGTACAATTTATCTATCCTCATTCGTTAAAGACCAATACAAAAGATACTTATTGGATACCAAGATCTGGTTTATTTCACAGTATTCTTGAAAGATGTCTATACCCAGCATTTTCCGCTTTTAATAAAAATCTTTGGTTGACGGTTGGCGGATATGACGTAAGTCATCCTCTCGGTATGGACGATTGGGACTTTTTTATCAAAATTGTAATGTCTCAGGCTCAATGCTGTCGTCTCCCTTTTTTTATGGGCACATGGCGTGGTCATGACATGAACGAAACACATACGGCTCGGAGAAACTGGAAATGCGGTCGAGCAATGATCGTTACATTATCGTATAAATGGCGCAATAGAGACGAAACCATTGCCGCTCTTGAAGCTATCACAGATATGAGTGGAGAGGTTATTAAACGATTACAACAAAAAGTACATCTTTTCCCTACACACCCATACCCTTATATGTGGCTGGCTCTTGTATATAAGAAACAAAAAAAGTTAGACCAAGCCATCCAGTTTGCCCGAAAAGCGAAAGCACTGGATCCCTCCAATTGGTTGATGGCCCATGTAGCAAAGATGATTGCTTAACATACTTCCTAACATCTAGATTGAGCGATTTTTAATCTGAAAATACATAAAAAAAGGTCTCCACTAAATTGTTGCAGGATCAATTTTTTACTGACACCAGAAGTGAACAATCAGCGGTATACTCGGTTGCATGCTTGAGAGAATGGGTAATGCGATACTTGGCAGCCTGCCTTAATTCGACCTGGCGAATCCGGGGTAAAAGTTCTTTGACGCAGCAGGCCTTGGCGGTAGCAAAACTCTGTTCAGCGAGCTCAAGAAGAGCATTCTCCTGATTTTGCCGTGCGTTTTTTCTCAGCGCCTTTGAGTACGGCCCCAACGGGTGTGATCTGGAAGCTTTGACTGTTTCCCCTCAAGTTTCCGGACATCATCAACGGTCTTGATGAAAAGCTGGACAACACGGAACCAGTCGACCGTCACCGAAGCGGACCTGAACTCCTTTTCGACGGCCGAGAGAAACGCAAAGGACATGTCGCAGACAACTTCGGCAATATGCACATGGCATCGCACTCCGGACACGGGCACAACACTCCCCGATCGACACCGATCTCCAGATGAAGCTTGGTTGGCGTATGGGCAGTATCAAGACGTTGGCTCGTCGGGGTAGGGGCAAGGCAAAAATTTGTTCAGCAAGCATGACTCATCTTCCTGAGGGGGAGGGCTATCCAAACTCGATATGGTCGGTCAATTCCACACAACACGTCGAAGAACCAATAAATTTTTCAGGCTTGACGATTTAGATTCAGAGAGATGGAATACTTCAAACCCAAAATCATGGATACGGCGAAGTACGCTACTACTGGATAAACTATTTTATTCCAATTCATCCACAAAAAATATTCTATAACATTTTTTATATTCTAAATACGAGGTCGAACGATGTCTAACGATTGTAAAATAGCACTTCATGTTTTATTGTTTGATGTTGATGAATTCATTGATCGATTTATGGAAAACTGCACCCCGTTCTTTGATAAAATATACGCGGCATATAGCGAAAAATCTTGGGGATACAAAAATCTAAATATAAAAAACAATACCAATATCAATTTAATTAAAGAAAAATTTGGTGACAAAATTACTATAATTAAAGGATATTGGAAAACAGAAGAAGAGCAACGAAATGCATGTATCGACCAGGCCATTAAAGACGGATATACTCACCTTGCAATACAAGATGTCGATGAATTTTATACAGAAGATGTTTATCCTTTAATGATCAATACCATCAAAAAAAACCCAGACTATGATGTATATAGAACAAGATGCAATACATTCTGGAAAACAACAGAATATATTCTTTCTTATAAAGGACAACATGCTGACAATTCAATTGTATTTGCCATCAACATAATAAAAGGCAACAGATTTATTGACAAACGAAACTGCGCATTAAAAACATCTCTTCAGCTTGAAGAAATCTGCTATCACCTTTCATATGTAAGGTCCGATGAATATATTCACCGCAAGATAAACACATGGGCACATGCAATGGATTTTGATACAGAGCGCTGGTTCCAAAACAAATGGTTGCGTTGGTATCCAGGAAAAAGAAACCTCCATCCTGTTGAACCTGATAAATGGACAAAGGCGATTCCTTTTACAGGACAGCTTCCAGAGGCTCTCCGCAACTTCCCAATACCAGAAAATTCCATCTACTCTCCGACACTAACAGATCGCACTAAAGATCTCTTTGTAAATGTACAGGAGTACACTGAAAAAACATGGTCACGTCTAAAACGATCAATCAAAAAACGCATTTGTTCCTGCTACAGACTTGAGGAGTCGGCAAGGTGAAACTCAACCCCAAGGGCCATAAACAATCACCAGAAACGAGCGTTGCATAGACGTCAAAAAAAGCGACAACTTCTTTGACAATTACCGAAATTCTGCTGCAATATTTTATCTCGACTTTCAGGGTTGACCCGTTCTAAGCTACAAAAAGCTCAATATTTTTATAGGGTTATAATTTTTTAATGCGTAAGACCCTATTATTTTATTCGCCATGCTTATAATTCTCTTGCTGTATAACATTTTTTAACAACATGTCTTGACATGTAAGACCCTATGGCGTAAAAAGTGGGCATGGCTCACTTGCACAAGAAGGTCAAGAAGAGAAAGACCTATTATTACATCCGGGAAATGGCCCGGGTTCAGGGTAAACCAAAGGTTGTCAATCAGATCTATCTCGGCTCTGTCGAGCGGATCATGGAGATGGCCCTTGGGCAGCAGAAGACCAATCTAAGCAAAATCCAGGTCCAAGAATTTGGCTCTTTGTTCCTTGCCAATCATGTGGATCAGCAGGTTGATCTCGCTCGTATTGTCGACTCTGTGATCCCACCGTCCTCCAAAGAAAAGGGGCCTACCCTTGGCGAATATTTTCTATATGCTGCGTTCAACAGGATGATCGAGCCAAGATCAAAATTAGGATTGCCCGATTGGTACAAGAATCTGGCCGTCCATCAAGTCCGTCCCGTGGATATCAACGAACTGACATCTCAACGGTACTGGGCAAAATGGGACCGGGTTGATTCGGAATCCATTCAAGAAATATCAAAAAGATTCTTCAATAAAATAAATGAGATTGAGCCTATCGAATCTGATTGTTCCCTGTTCGATACGACCAATTATTACAATTACATGGATAGCAAAACCCCTTCCACGCTGTTTGTACGGGGCAAGAACAAGGAAGGGAAGAATTGGCTTCGGCAAATGGGTCTTGCTCTTGTTGTTTCCAGGGGATCAGAGATCCCCATTTATTATCGAGAATATGAAGGAAACTGCCATGATTCCAAACTTTTCAACCGGATACTGCAAGAAATATTTGTCTCCATGGAGGCATTGGGCCAGAGCAATCCCAAGCTGACCATTGTCGTTGACAAAGGTATGAATTCCGAAGCCAACATGCAGACGATTGATCAGCGTCAGGGGCTCGAATTTATCACCACATATTCACCTGCTTTTGCCGAGGAATTGATCCGCAAAGACCTCAGCCATTTCACTCCCGTTGATACCCCCAAGAATAAGGAGCTGGTTGCCAGGGGCCGCGAAGACGATCAGATGGTAGCTTGGCGTACGACTGGTCATTTTTGGGGGGATAAGCGCACTGTTGTTGTGACCTACAATCCCAGGACAGCCACCAAGCAAAGGTACAACTTCGAGCGAAAGCTCAACCGCCTTCAGGAAGGGCTATTCGAGATCAGATCAAGAGTACGAGGCGGAAGAAAAAAATGGATTTCCAAACATCAGGTCCAACAGCGTTACAAGGAACTCTGTGATTCCCTCTATCTTCCCAAAGACCTCTATGATCTTGATTTCAGGACCTCGAACCAAAGACTCCAACTGTATTTTCGCAAAAATCACTACCGGATAAGCAAACACATCGCCAGGTTCGGGAAAAATATTATTGTGACGTCATGTCACGATTTGTCGACAGATGATATCGTCAAGGCCAGCCTGGACAGGTATCAGGTGGAAAATGCCTTCAGGCAGACAAAAGGTAGTGAATTCAGCAATTTTCGCCCCATGTGGCACTGGACCGACTCGAAAATACGCTGCCACATATTTTCATGCATAGTAGCCTTGACCTATCTTCGCCTGGCCACGCTTTGGCTGAATCGTGCAGGTGTCGCATGTAGTCCCGACAGTGCCATGCAGTCCATGCGCAATCTAAACAGTTGCCTCTGTTGGCACAAAGGGAAAAGAAAACCCGCCAGAATGCTTGAAGAACCAGACCCTGATCAGGCAGCTATCCTCGCTGCCATCGGATACAAAATACAAAATGGGGTCTTACAAAAACTCAACTCGTAATAGACTGATATACTGGTACTTTTGCCGTTTTTTATGTGATTAAGCGTGAAAGTCGAGTTTATCTCATCCAGCAAATCAAACGATTACTCTCATTATTTTCATGAAAAATAAAACAAAACCCGACCACATTCAAAGCCTCTACCTGGCCCGCCGCGTGGCCGGATACTTTTTCAAATACAAGTTCCGGATCATTCTTTCCTTCATTTCCCTGGCCATTGTTGCTGCATGCACAGCTGGAACCGCCTTTCTGGTCAAGCCGGCCCTGGATAACATCTTCATTGAAAAGGATGAGACCTCTCTACTCTTCATTCCCATTCTTCTGGTGGTCATGTTTGCCCTTAAGGGATTTTTCATGTTCCTGCAGAAGTATGAGATGAACTATTGCGGTCTCAAGGTTCTGGAAGAGCTGCGTAACGAATTGTATGCCAAGATCATCTGCCTCCCCACCAGCTTTTTCAATGAATCCCAAGTAGGCATGCTCATGTCACGGGTGGTTAACGACGTCACTCTGATCCGCAACAGCATGCCCGAATTCATCCGCATGATACGCCAGGGCATCACCATGGTCGGGCTCATTGGACTGGTCATCTACCGCGACCCCTACCTGGCTTTCTGGGCCCTGCTGGTCCTGCCCCTTACGGCCTGGCCCTTTGTCTTTTTCGGCAAGAAGCTGCGTAAGATAGGTCGCAAGAACCAAAAACAGATCGCAACCATCACCTCCCTGCTCCAGGAAACCTTCAACGGACTTTCCGTGGTCAAGGCCTTTGCCGCGGAAAAACTGGAAAACAAAAAATTCGAAGAAAAAAATGCCGGTCTGGTCAAAATCGCTGTGCGCGGGGTAAAGTACAACGAGATGTCTTCGCCCATCATGGAACTCATTGGCGCCGTGGGCATGGGTCTTGTCATCTGGTACGGAGGCAGCCAGGTCATTGCGGGCAAATCAACCCCGGGGACGTTCTTTTCCTTCATGACCGGGCTGATCATGCTTTATGAACCTTTCAAAAGCATCAATAGCGCCAATCTATCCATCCAGCGGGCCCTGGCTGGTGCAGAACGGGTTTTTGAAATTCTGGACTCCAAGACCATCAACGTGGAAACCCAGGGGCACACCGTCTATGATCACCACTTTCAAAGCCTTTGTTTCGACCATGTCACCTTTGCCTATCCAGGCACCGAAGAACCGGCCCTGCAAGATATCACCCTTGATATCAAAGCGGGTGAACGAGTCGCCATCGTGGGTTCCAGCGGATCGGGCAAAACAACGTTGGCTGGGCTGATTCCCCGATTCCACGATCCCCAAACGGGACAGATTCTGCTCAATAATACGCCTCTAACAGAATTCACCCTGGAAAGTTTGCGTAAAGGCATCGGCATTGTCTCCCAGGACGCCTTTCTCTTTAACGCCTCCATTGCCGAGAATATCGCCTATAGCCAAACAAACATTGATCCCCATCAGATCATACAGGCAGCACAAGCCGCCTATGCCCACGGATTCATCCAGGAACTTCCAGACGGCTACGACACCATTGTAGGTGAACGCGGGGTCAAGCTCTCGGGCGGCCAAAAACAACGCATCACCATTGCCCGGGCCATTCTCAAAAACCCATCTCTGCTCATCATGGACGAGGCCACCAGTGCTTTGGACACGGAATCCGAGTCCATTGTCCAGAAGGCTTTGGACAACCTCATGCAGGGCAGAACAAGCATTGTCATTGCCCATCGCCTTTCAACGGTCATCTCTGCGGACCGCATTGTAGTCATGAACAGGGGAGAGATTATGGATGTGGGAAAACACGAGGAACTGCTGCAACGGTGCGGGGTGTATGCGAATTTGTACAGGATACAGTTTGAGAGTTCAAAAGCAGATATAACCCATCAAAAATGATATGAAAATATATTTCATAAACCTGTTTATTTTATTTTCAATAATAGTTTCTTCAATAGCTGAAGCACAACATATTGTTATTAACGAAATTTTTGTTCTAGGGAAAGGCAAACGCCCCGATTGGATTGAATTATACAATTCTGGAAATGCGACATGTGACATTGGGGGATTTACCTTATCGGACAACAACAAGAAAATCCATAAATGGACCATTCCGAAGAACACGTTTATTCGTCCGGGAGGATTTGTACTTTTTTTTGCTGACAAAAAAAACGTTGAAAATCACACAAACTTCAAACTTGATGCAGGTGGAGAGTATGTAGGATTATATGATCAAAACGGCCAATGTGTTGATTCCATCACCTATAACAAATTTCCAGCTCATGGTTCTTTAGGAAGATACCCGGATGGTTCCAAGAAATTATTCTTCTTTACAGCCCCGACCATGGGTAGTCCAAACGTAAATACATCTCCCACGCACGATCCTTTTGGCTTTCAACAAGGACCTGCTCCAAACGTCTTTCCCCAAGGAGGACATTATAACGGCCCTCAACAGGTCATTATCCAGACACATCTACCGCAAGCCCGCGTTTTTTACACATTGGATGGCTCCCTCCCCACGACACAATCATCTCAATACAGCGGGCCGCTAACCATCAATACAACAACCGTACTACGCTGTATTGCGGTTGACGGTGAAAATCACTCAAGTGCCATAAACACGCAAACCTTTCTGATCAACGAACATTCCACGCGGCCCATAATCTCCTTGGTGACCGATCCCCGTAATCTTTGGAATGAGGAGACCGGAATCTATGTAAAAGGAAATCAATGGAAGCGTGCAAACTATAACAAAGACGAGTATAACTGGAAACAGTCATGGAAAAGAACATGTAATTTTGAATTTTTTCCTAAAAAATCTGATGCTCGTATCAACATACCCTGCACCATCAAAATTTTCGGAGGTGCTTCACGTAATCTGCCACAAAAATCTTTTTCCATAAAAGTTATTGACCCCAAAACAGACGTTTTTGCTTATCCCTTTTTTCCACAAAAAAACATACAAACATTCAAAAGCATCATCTTGAGAAATTCCGGCGATGACTGGAAGCAAACCATGTTCAGAGACCTCCTTATGCACACGGTTCTTCAAGGACGAATGAATATCGACTTCCAGGCAGGAACACCTGCTCTTGTTTTTTTGAACGGAACATACTGGGGAATATATAATATTCGTGAAAAGCTTGATCCATATTACGTCATTGGGAACCACCACGTTGATCCTGAACATATTGATATGATCAAGTGCTTTCATGACATTAAAGCAGGAAGTGATTCCCAATACAACGCGTTAATCTCTTTTATACGATCACATGACTTAAGCAACTTCAAACATTACAAAACGGTTTGTGAGCAAATAGACATCGATGAGTTCATCAACTACCAGCTCGCCCAGATCTATTACGATAATTGCGACTGGCCACAGAACAATATTGCATGGTGGCGTGAAAAAAAAGATAACGGTAAATGGCGCTGGATCCTTTATGACACAGATGAAGGTTTCCAATTTCATGACAAGAGAAGATCATGCGCCCGCAATACCCTCAAATGGGCCACCAAGACGAACAGGCGAGAAACGCTCATTTTTAACGCCCTTCTCAAAAACGAGAACTTCAGGAATCGATTCCTGCAAATCTTTGCCGCCCACATGAGCACTACGTTTGATCCAGCACGCATTATAGCTCATATCGATAAACTCCAAAATCAGATACGACCGGAGATGCCCAGGCACATCAACCGCTGGGGGGCCATTTCCTCCATGCAAAAATGGGAACAAAACGTTGATGAACTTCGCCGTTTCGCAAGAAAACGCCCTGCCCACGTCTATGAGCATCTGATTAAACAATTTCACCTTTCAGGGACCATTGATCTGACTCTCACGGTCAATGATCCTCACAAGGGTCAGGTCCGCATGGCTACCGTGGACATTCCTCCGGAATTTTCCAACGGAAAATACTTCCAAGGCATTCCCATGACCCTGCACGCGATTCCGGCTTCCGGACATAAATTTATCCGCTGGGAAGGTCTGATACAATCGACTTCAAGAGAAATCTCCTTTACGCCGCACAAACCAGGAACCATACGCGCCATCTTTCGATAATACCAAGCAGTTAAGACAACCTGCTGCTCGATATCCGACAAGACAAAACCTTTCGTGTTTTGACATTTCAAGCAAAAAAGACAAGGAATGCAGGGCTTCGTAATGTTTCAATTCTTTGGTTCTTCGACGTTTTGTGTGGAATTGACCGATCGTATCGAGTTTGGGTAGCCCTCCCCCTCAGGAGGATGAGTCATGCTTGCTGAACAAATTTTTGCCTTGGGTCTTGGCCTTACGCCGCCGTGGAAAGTTACGAGCCAACGTCTTGATACTGCCCATACACCAACCAAACTCCATCTGGAGATCGGTGCCGACCGGGGAGCGCTGTACCCGTGTCCGGAGTGTGGTGCCATGTGCAAGGCTCATGACTTCAAGGAGTACACGTGGCGGCATCTCAACTTTTTTCAGCACCATTGTTACCTCACCGCCCGAGTCCCGAGGATTAATTGTTCGGAACACGGCATCCGTCGGGTGGACGTTCCCTGGGCCAGAAAAGGCAGTCGTTTTACCTTGCTTTTTGAGCAGGTGGTCATGAGTCTTGTTCGCGAGATGCCGGTCAGTGCTGTTGCTCGTCACGTCGGGGTCACAGACAAACGATTATGGCGTATCGTTTACCACTATGTTTCCAAAGCCATTGAGACCCTGGATCTCAAAGATCTCAAGGCGATCGGGCTGGATGAAACAGCCTCCAAGCGTGGTCATAATTACATCACGGTCTTCATTGATCTGGATCGATCCGACAAACCCGTGATTTTTGCCACTCCAGGCAAAGGCAAGGAAT